>JAFGSL010000005.1 GCA_016934645.1 Anaerolineae bacterium | reverse complement strand
TGCATCCTTCTGTAGCGGTGTTTCCATATCCATGCATCCCATTCTGCTCACCTAAACTGTGCCAGATGGCGATAGAGGCAACGCAATAGCCTCCTGTTCCTCCACAGGGATCACGAAACTGAAAGTGCTGCCCACGCCGACCGTACTCTCGACCCAGATGCGCCCCCCGTGTTGTTCGACGATCTCGCGGCATATCGGGAGTCCAAGCCCGGTCCCACGAGTAGCGTAGCCGAGTGCAAGACGATGACTATCGCCTGAAATCTGCTTAAATTTTTCGAACACCTGAGAGAATTTCTCCGCCGGAATACCAATGCCTGTATCCTCAACCCTGACCCACAACCATAAGTCAGGCGCATCAGACGTTTTCAGGCTGCGGAGAGCTGGGGGGGCATAATTCGCGTGCCCATCGATACAACACGCACGGACGACGATCTCCCCTTCAGCCGTGAACTTCAGAGCATTGCCGAGTAGATTGGTCATCACCTGCACCATGCGGTCACGGTCCACGGTCACCACTGGCGGAAGGTTCTGCACATCGACCCGTATCGGCAGGTTTTTCTGCAACGACAGTGTCTGCATGCCATTCACCGCCGTGTCAATGATCTCTTGGAAGGGCACTACATCCCTCGACCATTCAGACTTACCCGATTCCATTTTCGCAATATCGAGCACGTCGTTGATCAGGCGTGTCAGGCGATCACCTTCTCCGATGATGATCTTCAGGTTTTCGGTGATGCGTTCCATGGCCCAACGCCCGCGCCGGTCGCTATCGTCAATGCGCGAGACCAGCTCCTGCTCGAACATCTTCTGAATCAGCCGCACAAAACCGATGACCGAGGTGAGTGGTGTGCGCAGTTCGTGAGACACCATCGAGATAAAATCAGTCTTCATTCGGTCTACAGCTTGCTCGTGAGTGATATCCTGCAATACAGTAATCACTCCCGAAGTGTTAGCATCAGCGGTTGCAGGCAACGGCGTTTCTGGGTCCGCCAGACCCCGTTCGACCAAGCCACAGGCCGAAACTTTGTATACCTTGCCTTCTATCTCATCACGACCGCCTAACACTTCCCCGGTCATATTCTGCGTTTGGACCTGGCCAGGATAATCAGATGCCGTCTCAATCAACAAAGCCAGCGATTCGGACGACAACACCGTTGCCAAGGGAATGCCAAATAGCTGATCAACAGGCCTGCCCACGATGTCGGCGAAGGCGGAATTTGCCAGCACGATTTTGGCTGCGGGATCGGTCACGACCAGCGCGTCGGTGATGTTCTGAATGATGGTGTCCAAGCGGTCGCGCTCGGCCTCAAGCTGACTCGTCCGCTCAGCAACGCGCACCTCAAGAGAACGGTTGTAGTCCTGCAACGTCTCGTAAAGTTGCGCATTATATAACGCAGCCGCAGCTTGATGACCCAGCAAGTCCAAGTTATTGACTTCTTCGCGGGTAAACAAATCGCCGGAATTCTTGGCACCAAACACATAGATGCCCAGCAAGGTGCTACGCTGCATCAGCGCCAGACACAACTCGCATCCAGCCGTTACAAGCGGCTCAATGGTCTGGGCGATATCTTCAGGTAGACGCTGGCGTTCCTGCACAACCAGAGGGTCGCGGTGATCGCACAACCAGGGGACCAACAACGAATCGCTCGGGATACACATGGTGTTCTCACGGTCGATATAGGCACATCTGCCATCATTCGGCAGCAAAATGCGGGCTGAAGTCAAACCCAGCCGTTGCGAGACATCATGCGTCAGCAAATTATACACATCGTCCTGCACCACAGTGGCCGATAATTGACGGCCCACATCACGCAACATGATGGCAAAATCCAATTGTTCTTTATAGAAGACACGATTGACGAATTGCTCTGTGTGGATGCGCAGTGGATTAAAGACAGCAAAGAGTACAACAGTTGCAATGATCCCAGCCCAGAAATGGTTAGGCTGACCAGCGATTGGAGGGAGCAGATCCCCAGCAACCAAGAGCACGAGAAAATAGAGCAACACCAACGTACCGCCGGTCAACGCGTACACCAAGGTGCGATTCATGAAACGATCTACATCCATCAGCCCAAAGCGGAAGATAGAGACCATAAACGCAACGGGAACCAAAAGGAGGGGTAAGTTGGCAATAGAAAGCGGCAGCCAGGTCACATTAAAAAACAGCGAGGGTAACGCGTAAAACAGAATCCATGGAATTAAGGCCAGAATCAATCCCAAAATAATCCAGCGGATCTGATTACGTACTCCCGGACGGCGACTCGTGAGGTACGTGTGTGTGAGGGCCGCTACCGCCAGAGCAAGTTGCACCATCATCAGGGGATTGGCGACGGCGAACATCGCGTTGCGCCGCCCCAAAAGGGTGCCACCGCCAAACAAAAGGCCAGCGGCTATAGAAATGACCGGCGTGAAAAAATGGATGACCCACGGCAACCAGGGGAAACGGCGCAGCGGGGCTTTCATCTCCGGGAAGAGCAACAGTGCGTGTAACAACAAACTGAACGTCAGCCATATGGAGATTGCATCGAGGGGGATGAAGAACCATGCCCATGCGACAGCCATATTGGCGCTTGCAGTGCGGATCAGGTTATTGATTTGATTCAGCCCGGCCACAATGAAATCGAGGCTGATCAATCGCGTTGCCAGGTCACGCCCTTTACCGGTGACAAGGACCAAAGCCACGACGTTCATCACCAGCCCTATGAGCCACAGCGCACCGCCGCGCCATAGCAAGGGTGAAGTCCGATAACTCTCCCAGGTGACATAGACGTGCTGTTCTCTGCCAGCACGCAGAACAGTATATGTCGCACCACGTGTAGATTGTCCGGCGGATTGTCTCTCGGCAAACTGCCGTAGCCAATAGAACGGCGTCAGAAGGTTACCATTGACATCCAGATCATCGATCTTGAGGATGGAGTCACCGGTATGAAAAAGGGAGCCTGGAAAGACCTGTTCAACGACGAGCTGCGGGCCGAAGAAGACACCAGTTTGGTCGCTGTAGGCGCGCTGGTACACAACGAAAATCCAGATTTCATAAAACAGCGCCCCGATTGCCAATATCAGCAATAAGGGTATGCGGATATGAAGATACTTCTGTTCGCGTTCGACCGTCACCCCGCCCCCCGCACGTGCACGCGCAATCAAAAGCCTACATCAACCCAGAAAACACGATACCAACGCATACCAATTCTATCACATCGCAGATCAGAAGCAAACGCTTGCTTCAAATATGCTCAAAGTTGATTGAGGGCCGTGCGCATCCGCTCCAGTCCTTCCTCTAATAGCGCCCGTGGACAGCCGAAATTCAGCCGCACAAAACCCTCTCCGCCTGGCCCAAAAGTTGCGCCGTCGTTCATTGCAACGCAGGCCTCATTGAGGAAGAAATCGTGTGCGTTGCCAGGGATGCCGGCGGATCGGCAATCGAGCCACGCCAGATACGTTCCTTCTGGTACGGCGACGGTCACACCCGGCATGTGTTGTTCCACAAACGCGACGACAAAATCCCGGTTCGCCTCCAGGTAACGAAGCAGCGCAGTGAGCCACGATTGTCCTTCCTGGTATGCCGCCAACGCCGCCGTGTAGCCCAGCAGATTGACCGAACCAACGATGCCCCGACGCGCGGCCAGATAACGCTTGCGCAGTTCAGCATCTGGGATCACAGCGAACGAGCAATGCAGCCCGGCAATGTTGAACGTCTTGCTTGGCGACATCAACGTGATTGTGCGTGCAGCGATCTCCGGTGCGAGCACAGCGATGGGAGTATGGCGATAACCACTGAAGATCAAATCGCCGTGGATTTCATCGGAGCAAATGAGCAGATTGTGACGCAGGCACACTTCGGCCATACGCGTCAACTCATCTTCGCGGAAGACGCGTCCCACAGGATTGTGAGGATTGCACAGCAGGAACATCCGCGTGTGATCGGTAATCGTGCGTGCGAACAGATCGAAATCCACACCGTAGCGCCCATCAACACCGCGCGTCAACTCCATCGCCTGCGTCTCCACGCCAGCAGTATCGGCGGCATGGAGAATCGGCGGATAAACCGGTGTCTGAATGAGTAAGCCATCGCCCGGCGCGAGAAATGCCTGCACTGCCAGGTTGAAAGCTGTCACCACGCCTGGCAGAAAGAGAATCGCCTCCGGTGCGACCATCCAACCGTAAAGCGCCTGCAGGCGCGCGACAATCACCTCCACCAGTGCCTCAGGACACGCCTCGTAACCGAAGACACCGTGTGCGACTCGCGCTTGTAGTGCCGCAATCACTGGTTCCGGCGCAGCGAAGTCCATGTCTGCCACCCACATCGGCAGGGCATCCTCGCCGTAATACTGCCACTTGATACATTCCGTCACGCGACGGTCAATGATGCGGTCAAAATCGTAGATCAAAGGAAACCTCCTAGGGAAGGAAATGAGAGAATCAACGAATCTGTGAATAAGCAAATCAACAAATCATGCAGCAACCTGAAACTCATAACCCGTAACTCGCAACGCCGCTATTGTAGCCTTCCCAACGAAAGAGACAAATTGCGTTTTATGCATCCGCCGTTACAATACCTTCTACCGTTCTACACCTTATTACTGAAAGGGGAAAAACATGGCGAAGAAGGATAAGAAAGGCGGGCAAGCATCCCAGACGGGCAAAAAGGATAAGAAAGACAAAGCAACACCTCCCGTGCCCAAAGAAAAGACCGTCAAGAGCAAGCATACCGTCGTCATCGATGGACAGGAGATCGCCTACACCGCCACGGCGGGAACGCTGATCCTCAAAGACGAGGAGGACAAACCCAAAGCATCGCTCTTCTACGTGGCGTATACGCGCGATGGCGTGGAAGACGAGGCACAACGCCCGATCACATTCTCGTTCAACGGTGGGCCTGGATCCTCCTCGGTGTGGCTGCACATGGGTGTCGTCGGTCCACGTCGTGTACTGATGAGTCCCGAAGGCGACGCGCTGTCGCCGCCGTACACCCTGGTCAACAACGAGTATTCCCTGCTGGATGTGACCGATCTGGTCTTCATTGACCCCGTGAGCACCGGTTACAGCCGCGCCGTACCGGGAGAAGAAGCCAAGCAATTTCACGGCGTCGAACAGGACATCAAATCCGTCGGGGAATTCATCCGCCTCTACACCACGCGCGCCAAACGCTGGGCCTCGCCCAAGTTCCTCATCGGCGAGAGCTACGGCACGACACGCGCCGCCGGACTCTCCGGCCATTTGCAGAACGAAATCGGGATGTACCTTAACGGCATTATGCTCGTATCGGCGGTGCTCAACTTCCAGAGCATCCGCTTCGATCTGGGCAACGATCTACCGTACATCCTCTTCCTGCCCACCTACGCAGCAGCGGCGTGGTTCCACAAGCGCCTACCCGGCGACTTGCAACACCAGGAGCTACGCGCCGTGCTCGCCGAGGTCAAGGCGTTCGCCGAGGGCGAGTACACGTTAGCCTTGATGCAAGGTGCACGGTTGCCGGACGAAGAACGGCGGCAGATTGTGAGCCGGCTGACACGCTATTCCGGTCTCTCCGAGACCTGCATCGAGCAGACCAACCTGCGCATTAACATTCACCGCTTCGTCAAAGAACTGCTGCGCGACGAGCGCCGCACCATCGGGCGCTTCGACGCGCGCATCAAAGGCATCGACCGCGACGCTGCAGGCGAACACCACGAGTACGATCCGAGTTACGCCATCATCCAGGGCGCTTACACCGCGATGCTGAACGGCTACGTGCGTTCCGAACTACACTTCAAGAGCGATTTACCCTATGAAATCCTCACCGGCAACGTACATCCGTGGGATTACAGCAAGTTCCAGAACCAGTACGTCAACGTCGCCGAGACCTTGCGCGGAGCGATGACGCAGAACCCGTTCCTCAAAGTCTTTGTCGGCAACGGCTATTACGACCTGGCGACGCCGTTCTTCGCCACCGAATACACCTTCGACCATCTGGAACTCGATCTAAGTCTGCAAGATCACATCACGATGTGCTACTACGAAGCCGGGCATATGATGTACCTGCACCAGCCTTCGCTGGCAAAGCTCAAAGCAGATTTGGCACGTTTCTTGGTAACGGCACTGCCGCAGGCAGAATAACATTGACGATTCATGGAGTGCGGGCGGACAGCTTGCGCTACGACCATATTTGTTCTCTAGGAGCTATGGATGACTCAAAACACAGTCCCTTTGCGGGGTGAAATTCCTGAACAGTACACGTGGAACGCGCCGAGTGTTTTCCCCTCTTACGTCGAATGGGAAGAAGAACTGGCGAGTGTTCCGCAAAGTCTCGACACGATCAAGACATTCCAAGGCCAACTGGGCAACGGCCCTACGGTGTTGGCCGACGCTGTAGATAAGATAGAAGCTCTTTATCGCCGCCTCGGCAAAGTATTCGTCTACGCCTATCTCCACCACGCCGTCGATCTAGGCGACCAAACAGCGACGGCGGCAGTGGGCAAGGCGAGGAGCGTCTTCGGGCAGGTGCTGGCGACGACGGCCTTCCTCGATCCAGAGTTGTTGAGCATCGGCGAAGACACCTTACGCATATGGATCGCTGAAGAGCCACGTCTGACACAGTTTACCCACTACATCGATGATCTCTTCCGTAAGCAAGCGCACGTGCGTTCGGCGGAAGTGGAAGAGTTGCTGGGTATGCTCGCCGACCCCTTCGGCAGCACCGGTTCCGTAGCCGAGATGCTGACCGACGCGGATTTCCACTTCGCCCCGGCGACCGCCAGCGACGGCAGCGAATGGCCGTTGACGCAAGGGACGCTGCAAGGCATCCTCGCCGGCTCTGACCGCGAGGCCCGGCGCACAGCCTGGGAAAACTACACCGATCAACACCTCGCATTCAAAAATACACTTGCCGCAAATCTGGCAACGTCCATTAAGCAAAATGTCTTTAGGATGCGAGCGCGACGCTACGATTCCACGTTAGAAGCGGCGCTCTTCCAGCATAACATTCCTACATCCGTCTTTCACAACCTCATCGACACCTTCCGCGCCAACTTGCCCACGTGGCATCGTTACTGGGCCGTCCGTCGCAAAGCGCTCGGCGTCGACACGCTACAGACCTACGACATCTGGGCACCCCTCTCCGGCGAACGCCCCCACATCTCCTACGAACAGGCCATAGACTTAATCTGCACTGGTCTAGCGCCGATGGGCGAATCCTACGTGCAAACCGTGCGCCGGGGCTGCCTCGAAGACCGTTGGGTTGACGTCTATCCTAACCAGGGCAAAGGCGCGGGCGCATTCTCGGCAGGACAGCCGGGCACATTCCCCTTCATCGTGATGAACTACAATAGCGACGTCTTCAGCCTCAGCACACTCGCGCACGAGCTAGGACACTCGATGCACTCGTATCTCACCTGGGAAAACCAGCCCATCATCTACAGCGACTATTCGCTCTTCGTGGCGGAAGTCGCCTCCAATTTCCACCAGGCGCTGGTGCGCGCGCATCTGCTGGAGACGCAGACTGATCCGGCGTTCCAGATCAACGTTATCGAAGAGGCTATGTCCAACTTCCACCGCTACTTCTTCATCATGCCCACACTGGCGCGCTTCGAATTAGCCGTCCACCAGCGGGTGGAGCGTGGGCAAGGTCTTACCGCCGACGATATGAACACGCTGATGGCCGATCTTTTCAGCGAGGGTTACGGCGGCGAAATGCACGTGGACCACGACCGCGTGGGCATCACCTGGGCCACCTTCGGGCACCTTTACGTCGATTATTACGTTTACCAGTACGCCACTGGCCTCTCCGGTGCGAACGCCCTTGCCCGGCGGGTGCTTTCCGGGGGGCAGAGCGCGGTGGATGACTATCTCGGCTTCCTAAAGGCGGGCAGTTCGCTCTACCCGCTGGATGCGCTCAAACTGGCCGGTGTGGACTTAACCACGCCCGCCGCCGTCGAAGTGACGTTTGGCGTGCTCGCCACGCTGGTCGACAAACTAGAAACGTTGGTCTAAGAGGCACTTTGACAACCCCGTCGCACACGACAAAACCGGCGATCCCTCCCGCACTCGGATTGGCAGTCGGCGTCACAGCCGCGTCAACCGCCTCGACGTTCATCCGCCTGGCACAGGGCAGCATGACCTCGCTGGCAGTCGCCGCGTGGCGGTTGACGATTGCCACGCTCATCCTGGCTCCGTTCGCAGTGACAACACACCGCGCAGAGTGGCGCACGCTGTCCCAGCGCGAGTGGGGCCTGATCGTGGCCTCCGGACTTTTACTCGCCGTGCACTTCTACACGTGGATTACCTCCCTGGCCCTGACGAGCGTCGCGGCGTCGGTGGTGTTGGTCGCCACCGCGCCGCTCTTCGTCGGCGCGATCTCACACTTCTTTCTCAAAGAACGCATGTCGCGCCGGATGGTGATCGGGATGGCGGTGGCGCTCGCCGGTTCGCTCATTATCGGATTGGCAGATGCGGGTGAGGGAACACACCAGTTAATCGGTGATCTGCTGGCGTTGCTTGGCGCGCTATCCGTGGCAGGCTACATGCTCATCGGGCGACGGTCACGCGCGCGGTTATCCTTACTCGGGTATGTTTTCCCCGTCTATGGGACGGCGGCCCTGGCCTTGATGGTGGCAGCGCTGTTCAGTGGTGTCGAACTCACCGGCTACCCGGTGCAAGTGTGGCTCTGGCTGGTACTCGTGGCCGTCTTCCCCCAGATCGTTGGGCACTCCTCACTCAACTGGGCGCTCGGCCACGTCTCCGCGACGTTCGTCGCACTCGCGGTACTGGCGGAACCCATCGGCTCGACGCTGCTGGCATGGATCGTCTTGCAGGAGCCGCCAACGTTCAGCACGCTGATCGGCGGCGCGCTTATTTTGATCGGCATTGCGGCGGCAAGCGCCAAACCCACACGAACTAGGATACCATCATGAACCTGCTACTTTTATTCATCCTTGGCGCTATCTGGGGGACATCGTTCCTCTTCATCAAAATCGTCGTAGGCGAAGTGCCACCGATGACGCTGGTTGCGGGGCGATTGGGCCTTGCCTCCGCCGTAATGTGGGCCTTTCTGCGGCTACGCGGCGTGTCTTTCCCCCGCGAACGACGTCTGTGGGGCATCTACGCAGTCACCGGATTGCTCAACGGCGCGTTGCCCTTCTCGCTCATCTCGTGGGGCGAACAATACATCCCCAGTGGATTAGCCGCATTATTGCAGTCCACCACGCCGATCTTCACCATCATTTTGGCCCACTTTCTCACGCACGATGACCGCTTCACGACGAAAAAAGTGTTCGGTATCGTGTTGGGCTTTGTCGGTGTGGGATTGCTGATGTGGCCTGAACTGCGCCAAGGCGTGCAGGCCTCCCTGTGGGGAGAACTTGCCATCGTCGGCTCGTCGGTCTCGTACGCCATCGCTAGCATCTTCGCGCGCCAACGCCTGCACAATGAACCACCGCTCGTCTCCGCCGCCGGGCAATTCACGATGGGTTTTGTTTACATTCTGCCGTTGAGCCTGCTCATCGAACGGCCATTCAACCTGTCGCCCTCATGGATAACCATCGCCAGTTGGGCAACGCTTGCGCTCCTGGGCACGGTCGTCGCTTACGGCCTCTACTACACCTTGCTCCAACGCACTCGCGCGACCTTCACCACGACGGTCACGTACATCGTCCCCATCAACGGCCTGATCCTGGGGGCACTGATTCTGGGTGAACCTATCCATGCTGGGCTGCTTGTCAGCCTGGGATTGATCTTGAGCGGCGTTTTGCTGGTGAGGACGAGAGAGAAAGCGGATGCAGGATAAGCTGAGGAACCGCGTGGCGGGTGTCGCCGTGGGCGCGGCGGTGGGCGACGCCCTTGGGATGCCACTGGAATTTGGGCCGTTACGTCCGGCAAATCAGTTAGTGCGCGAGATGTTGCCTGGGCGTATCCCTGCCGGGAGCTTCACTGACGATACGGAGATGGCGTTAGCACTCGCGGAAAGCTTGCTCACCCATCGCCCACTAAACCCGGAAGACCTGGCGCAGCGCTTTGTGACATGGATTGAAAGCCAACCGCCGGATGTCGGGATTCACACCGCATCTGTGCTACGGCGTATCGCCGGCGGAGAGTCATGGGAAACCGCCGTCGCTGCCGTGCAAGCACACAATCCTGGTTCGGCAGGCAACGGCTCACTAATGCGCTGTTGGCCGGTCGCACTGGCCTATTGGGACGATCTGGACCGCCTGGTAGCCGATAGCGTTCTCCAAAGCCAGGTCACGCATCCCCACCAGGAGTGCAACGCGGTGAGCGCATTCGTCAACGTCATCATCTTTCATCTATTGCACGACCTCGAACCGGAAGCCGCTATCGCACGTGCATTGGATGACGCGGATATTCCAGAAGCCTTGCGCGCAGTGATCAAAGCCGCACCTGGTAAAAACCGGCACAACCTGCCCAACAGCGGCTGGATTCGACACACGCTAGAAAGCGCCATCTGGGGCTTGCTCACCACAAACACCTTCGAGGACGCCGTCGTCAACGTCGTCAATCTCGGCAACGACGCGGACACAGCGGGCGCGGTCGTCGGCCCGCTGGCAGGCGCAGCCTACGGCCTGGATGCCATCCCGCAGCGTTGGCGAATAGCTTTGCACGGTGAATTTCCTCTGGGCAGTGGACGTCAATGGCACGTGGAAGATTTCGTCGCACTGGCGGAGGCATTGGCAAGAGGATAAGGGTGTGGGAGGATGGGACTACGGGAGTGTGGGAGTGCAGGAGAGTGTGAAGAAGTGATTTTTTCATTTGTCGATTCTGCCATTCGCTTATTCGCCGATTCTTTCATCCATTGATTCTGCCGCTTGCCATTCGCAATTCGTAATTCGCACACGGAGATCTTATGGAAAACGAAACCTTTCTGCAATCCCTCGTTGAGGGATTCAGCAATTGGTTTGAGGACGAAAAACGGGTACAAGACGGGCAGATGACGCCGCATGCAGACACGCGGATAATGCCGCACGCAAACGTACGGGGCCGGCTGTACCCCTACACGACGCTGTTCAGTCCTATCCAGGTGAACCGTCTTAAGCTCAAAAACCGCATCGTTATGGGACCGATGGGCAACGTGTGCATGGCCGACGAAACTGGCCGGCCTGGCGCGAAAATGATCGCATACTTCGCCGCGCGGGCGAAGGGCGGCGTGGGCCTCATTACGTCCGGGCTGGTGCCGGTGAACGCCGACCTCGACCCGTCGATCACCGAGCCGGGACAGTTGAGCGTACTCCCGCGCATCGACCGCTCGCGCACCGTCTACGCAGGCTGGCGCAATCTCGCCGAAGCGGTCCACGCCTACGGCGCGCGCTTCTTCATCCAGCTCACCTCGGGCCTGGGGCGCGTCGGTTCGCCGGAATGTCTCCTTAAAAAACTGAAAATGCCCGTCTCCGCCTCATGGAACCCAAGCTTCTACATTCCAGCGATCCCTTGTCGCCCATTAACCGACGGCGAGTGCCGCCGCCTCATCGCCGCCACCGGGCAGGCCGCCGCCGATGCAAAGGCGCTGACCATCGACGGCGTCTATCTCCACGGGCACGAAGGCTATCTTTTAGAGCAGATGTCCAACCCGGCCTTCAATCGCCGTCAACTGAGCCATTTCGGTGATTGGCAAGCGTTCGGCATCGAAAGCGTGCAGGAGATTCGCGCGCGCTGCGGACCGGATTACCCCGTGATGTACCGCATCGATCTGTCGCTGGCATTGCAGGCTACCTACGGCGCGCGGATGATGTCGGTGTATCCGCTCAAACGCTTCCAAAGCGAGCGTACGGTGGAGATGACGCTGGAGTATATGCGCAATCTGGTCACAGCGGGCGTGGATATGTTCGACGTGGATTTGGGCTGCTACGAGAACTGGTGGCTGCCCCATCCCCCCGGCCCGATGCCGCCGGGTTGTTATCTGCCCGTAGCGCAATTGGTGAAAGAACACTTTGCCGAACACGAGGTCAAGGCCAATACCGGCCTGGATGTCCCCATCGTCGCTGTGGGCAAACTCGGCTATCCCGACCTGGCGGAGCGCGCGTTGCGCGAGGAGCAGTGTGATATGGTTATGCTCGCGCGCCCGCTCCTCGCCGATCCCGATTGGCCGCGCAAGGTCTATGCCGGGCGCGTCGCGGAGATTCGTCCCTGCATCGGCGACCAGGAAGCGTGCCTCAACGAATTCATCAAGGGCGGACATCCGCAGTGCGCCGTCAATCCACGCACCGGGCTAGAAGACGTCTACAGCGAGATTCTTCCGCCAGCGCCAAAGCCCAAGAAAATCGCCATTGTAGGGGCAGGGCCGGCGGGCATCATCTGCGCCTGCACCGCCGCCGAGCGCGGACATACAGTCACGCTCTTCGACAAAGCCGAGCGCGCGGGCGGGATGCTGCGTCCCGGTTCGATGGCGCGCATCAAATTCGACATCGCGAACTACGTCGCCTACCTGGAGACAACGCTCACGCAGACCGCCGAACAACATGCGCTCATCACACGCTTCGGCATCGACGTGACAGCGGCGGCACTCAAAGAGGAAGGATTCGACGTGGTCGTCACCTGCACCGGTGGAAAGCCCGTCACACCGCGCATCGAGGGTGTCAACTTGCCGAACGTCATCCACGCAGTCGAGTTATTCAATCACCCGGACAAGGCCACCGACGCCGATCAAGTGGTCGTCATCGGCGGTGGGGAAGTGGGGTGCGAAGCAGCTTACTTCCTGACCTACGAACTCGGAAAGCAGGTGACTGTGGTGGAAATGCTGCCCTATTTGATGAAAGATGCCTGCACCGCCAACCGGGGGTATCTCATCCACTACCTGGAGCACAAAGGCGTTAAGTTGATGAACTGCGCACGAGTGCGGCGTATTGGATCAGGCAACGTGACTGTTATCCACAATGTATCACCCACCGTGCCCGATCCTCACGTGACGTGGCAGGTCGTTCTGCCGGAAAACGTCAAGAACCCGCTGGCGCGCCCCATCAAACAGGAGATGCAGGACATTCTCCTTCCTGCGGATTTGGTTGTGCTGGCGACCGGTTTCCGCTCCGATGATGCCCTGTATGAAGACTGCGTCCGCCTGCACGCTGCGCCAGAACTGCACAACATCGGCGACGCCTTTGCTCCCGGCAACGTCTTCGCCGCGACGAAAGCGGGATATGCGGTAGGAAGAAGCTTGTAACCATTCCCCCCCTACCGCTTTTGTAGTACAATGGACCGAGTTTGTGACTATATCGTACAGCATCAAAAGAGGAGTAGCATGTTATATCAGAACGTCTGCATTGAAGGTATGGGATATGTCATCCCTGACCATGTCGTAACGAGCATCTGGCTAGAAGAGCAAATCGCGCCAGTTTACAAAGCCCTGAGAATCCCGATTGGTTACCTCGAACGACTCACTGGCATCAAGGAGCGCCGCTGGTGGGACGATGGCATTTTAGTGTCGGATGGTTCGGCGATGGCCGCCGAGCGTGCAATTGCGAATGCCGGAATTGACCGCGGCGAAATCCAATGTCTAATCAATACCTCCGTCTGCCGTGACTACATCGAGCCGGCGACGGCAACTATCGTTCATCACAAAGTGGGACTGAGTGACTCAGCGATGAGCTTCGACATCGTCAATGCGTGCCTGGGGTTTCTCAACGGGATGATGACGATTGCCAACATGATCGAACTGGGACAGATCGACACCGGTATCGTGGTTGCTGCCGAAGACCCCAAGGAGGGGCAACTGTCAACAATCGACTATATGCTCAACCACAAACCGTCCAGAGCCACCATCCGCGATAATATGGCCTCGTTGACACTTGGCGCTGCATCCGTCGCGATGATCCTGCGCCATAAGTCGAAGTCCAAGACCGGCAAGCAGATACTCGGCAGCGCGGCCTACAGCAACACCGAACACAACCAACTGTGTGTCGCGCAGCGCACGTGGATGCGTACCAATTCCAGTTTACTGCTCAGTGAAGGAACAAAAGTCGTTGTCCAGGCGTGGCGTTCTTTCCAGGAAGAGACCGGCTGGCGGAATGGCGCGGTCAACAAGATGTTTACCCACCAGGTCAGCGAGCCGCAGCGGATAATTGGGCTAAAGGCACTCGGTGTTCCGCTGGACATCGACCACCCCACACT
>JAFGSL010000462.1 GCA_016934645.1 Anaerolineae bacterium | reverse complement strand
CTGCCCGAGGGCAACGGGTTTGCTATATTTTCTCCCGGCTCATGGACGCAGCTTGCTGCCCACAACAACATTTGGGCCGGTACCGAATACGCGCTGTACAATGCCAATCCAACCCAGCCCCTCGACCTGGATTACGACAATCTCTACACCACGCTGCCCGGCGAACTGGCCTGGTGGGCTGATCTACCCGACCGACACCTGAACACTCTGGCCGAACTACGCGCTGCGACGGGGCAAGAGCTACACGGATTGAACGTCGTGCCGGGCTTTGCCAATGCTTCGGTGGGTGACTATACGTTGGGCAAAGGGAGCGACCTGATCGACGCCGGCATGATCATCCCCGGCATCAATGACGATTACGAGGGGGTCGCGCCGGACATCGGTGCGTACGAATTCGAGCCTGCATTGGCGCTGCATGCCGCGCCCGGCGATGCATCCATCCGTCTGAACTGGGAGGTCAACGTCACGCTGCCTCCTACCACCACCTGGTATGTCGATTACTACACCGAGACGGCCAGCATCTACACTGTCACCGACCCTTACAGTACCACCCGTTCCCTCGTGCTGACGGATCACGTGCAGAACTACCAGTGGTATACCGTGACGCTGCACGCGATGCTGGATAGCACATTCTGGCTCAGCGATACGGCACGCGCGATGCCGACCGACCGGTTTGTGTACCTGCCGTTGGTTCTCAAGAGTCTTTAAACGAGGCAATGTTCGTGCGCGTAAAGGGCTGCTTGCAAGCGGTCGCGCAATCCGAGACGGCTGAGGATGTTTGAAACGTGGTTTTTGACGGTTCCCTCGCTCACGCACAGTTTCTCGGCGATTTCGCGATTGGTTGCGCCGGTTGCCACAAGGCGTAAAACATCCATTTCACGTTCAGTGAGGTCGTGTTCAATCAGAGGTTTGTCAGGCTTTGGCCTTGTGGCTTGTGCACTGATCTGCCCGATTAACTTACCGGCAACGGATGGTGCAAGCTGGTAGATGCCTGCGTGGGTCAGACGGATGGCCTGGGCTAAATCGGCTGCGGGGATGTCTTTGAGCAAATATCCACTTGCTCCCGCCTGGAGCGATTTGACGATATATTCCTCATCGTCAAAGGTGGTGAGCATCAAGATCTGGCATGCCGGCAACTGTCGCCGAATTTCCGTCGTCGCGCTGATGCCGTCCATAATGGGCATGCGCACATCCATCAGAATGACATCGGGGGCCAGGGTCAGCGCCTTTTCCACGGCTTCCTGACCATCCACCGCCGTCCCCACAACGCTCACGCCATCCTGGATTTCCAGGAGCGACGCGATGCCCTCGCGCACCAGCCGCTGATCATCTGCGATGAGCACTGTAACATCAGACATAGACTCTATCCCAAAACTGTGCTGGCAAGCGTTTCTGGTACGTCAACGGCGAATCTTTGAGTCGCTTCATAGCCTAAATCCTTGGGTTGTTTGTGATGAGCTGTTTGGGGATCGTAATGGCTAACTCCGTTCCCCGCTGGGGCGCGCTCTGGAGGGCCAGGTGTCCCCTCACGCTATCCAGTCGCTCTCGAATCCCCTGCAATCCGAAGCGAGGGGCTTGTGCCGTGGGGGCTGTGTCCAACGTCGTGGTATCAAAGCCTTGCCCGTCATCGCGGAGGAGCAGGCTGGCCTCTTCTTCCCCAAGCGTGATGGTCAGCACGACGGCGCTGGCCTGGGCATGCTTTTCGATGTTGGTCAACCCTTCCTGTGCTGTGCGATAGAGCGTCATCAGCACGGGGCGTGAGTAACCGGTTTCATCCCCCGTGATGCTAAAAGTGATGCTGAAATAATCGTTATTGAGCCTGTTGACCAGGTTACTCAACGCGGTTTTCAGGGAAAAGTCCCCGTCAGAATCCCTGAGCGCGCTCACTGAGCGGCGCACGTTCTGTAGCGCTTCTGTCGCGGCCTGTTTTGCGTCGCGGATGGCTTGTGTCGTTACCTCCGGGGCGCGGTCCTGATAGGCCAGGGCTTTTTCGAGTTGGATGCTTACGGCTGTGAGGTGATGTCCCAACGAGTCATGGATGTCGCGCGCCAGCCGGTTTCTTTCTTCTGCTGCTGAGAGTTCGGCAGCTTGTTCTGCGTAGGCTCTTAGTTGGAGATTGGACACTTTCAGGTCATTCAGCAATTGTTCTGTGCGTTGGCGGCTTTGTTCATCTCGCCGGATGATGCGCGCGGTGACCGGGGTCAGCAGCATCACAAAGATGAAAGACAGGATGTTGGAGATAAGCTCCGGGTCGGTGTACCAGGCGCTGTCGATGTGACCCATTCGCCAGACGGCGAGGGCCATATAGAACAGGCTCAGGAGCCAGCTAATTCTTCCTCCGAATGCGAAATATGCGCTGAACGGGATTACCGGGTACAGGAACAGCGCGGTCCTCGTGCAATCCAGTGCGATCATGCCCTCGAAGAAGATCATACGTGTGACTAATAAGATGATGGCAATGCCTGTGGGTGGCGTATCATCGTATCGTTTTCTCTCGAACCATTCCAACCCCAGGAGCAGGATGAGCAATGTTCCCAGCCCAAACCCGGCGTCGCCCTCAACCAGGATGTAATTACGGCAGAGCGTAAAGCTGTTGAGATACGCGACGACACCCGTGATGGTGATATACATCAGCGCGAACGTGAAATGGAAAGGGGGCGATGCCGTCCGGCGTTTCAGCAGGTCGAATGTCGGTTTTTGGTCCACTGTAATTCCTCTAACTTGTTTTCTGTCAGCAGATTAAGCAAATTTAGCAGATAGTATCCGCATTATATCACGTTGGGAGATCGAATAACAGGTGCTGGACGATAGGTCTCGCCTGGCTATACGGCATGGGTCTTCTGGTTATAAATGGTCCGGAAAAATGCTTCCCCTGGCTAGATAGATTTGTTTCCTGCGGCACTTGTCTCTCGACTTTGTACCCTTTAGACTTGAGAGTGGACATACTACGAGAGGAGTGGAACAATGAATATCCTGATGGTTTACCCTGAATTCCCCGACACATTTTGGAGTTTTAAGCACGCGCTTAGATTTATTCGCAAGAAAGCGTCTTCCCCGCCCTTGGGTTTGTTGACAGTTGCGGCGATGTTGCCCTCAGCGTGGCAGGTGCGCTTGCGAGACCTCAATGTCGCGCCGCTTACACAAAAGGATTTGGCATGGGCTGACTACGTTTTCGTCAGTGCGATGGTCGTGCAGCGCGAAGCGGCCCATAAGGTTATCGCGCGGTGCAAGCAAGCGGGTGTCCCCGTCGTCGCTGGCGGCCCGCTCTTCACCAGTGAATATGAGACCTTCCCGGATGTGGCTCATTTTGTGCTGAACGAGGCCGAGATCACACTGCCGCGTTTTTTGGCCGATCTGGAGCGAGGCCAGGCGGAACGATTGTACACCACGACCGAATTTCCCGATATTTGCCAAACCCCCTTGCCGCGGTGGGATTTGCTGGACCTCAAGCAATATGCGACGATGAGCCTCCAATTCTCGCGGGGTTGTCCCTATGATTGCGAGTTTTGCAATATTACCGCGTTGTTTGGCCGTCGCCCGCGCACCAAAGCGGCCTCTCAGATTGTGGCTGAGTTGGATGCCTTGTACGCTTTGGGCTGGCGCGGCAGTGTCTTTTTCGTTGATGACAATTTTATCGGGAACAAGAAACAGCTCAAGGCTGAAATTCTGCCCGCGCTCATTGAGTGGCGAAAGGGTAAGATCGGTGTTCCCTTTCATACAGAAGTCTCCATCAACCTTGCCGATGATGATGCTTTGATGCGCATGATGGCCGATGCCGGGTTTGACACGGTCTTTGTCGGCATCGAGACCCCCGATGATGACAGTTTGGCTGAGTGTAATAAGTTCCAGAACAGGGGCCGTGACCTTGTCGAGAGTGTGAAACGGATCCAGCGCGCCGGGATGCAAGTGCAGGGCGGCTTTATTGTCGGGTTCGACAGCGATACGCCTTCCATTTTCCAGCGGCAGATCGACTTCATCCAGAAGAGCGGCATTGTCTCCGCGATGGTAGGCTTGTTGCAGGCGCCGGCCGGCACGCGATTGTACCAACGTTTGGAGGGCGAAGGGCGTCTCCTGGATGAGATGTCGGGCGACAATGCGGATGGTTCGACGAATATCATTCCCAAAATGGACCTCGATACCTTGCGCGCGGGCTACAAACGCATCCTGGATCAGATTTACTCGCCCAAATTGTATTACGAGCGCGTGATCACGTTTCTCCGGGAGTACCAGCCGCCCAAAGTTCGTGTGCATCTCGATTTCCAGATGCTGATGGCCTTCTGGCGGTCGATCTATCGCCTGGGTATCCAGGGGGCGGAGCGCGTGCATTTCTGGCGGCTTTGGGCCTGGACACTATCCCATAAGCCCCAGTTATTCTCGCTGGCCATCACGTTTGCCATTTACGGCTACCATTTCCGCAAGATATGTGACTTGCATACGTGACAATGAAGATAACCCGATGAAACAAGCCGCGCGTGGATTCCACGTGCGGCTTGTTTTTATATACCCTCTCGGACGAGAATGGAGAGCAGAGAGTTGAGATAGAGATTGGGAGAACTTCTACGAATCTTCCGCGTTGTCATACGTTGACTTGATCGCGCCTGAGATCATCGCGGCAATTTCATCCGCCTCCGCATAATACTGCCGGTATGCCTCGCGCTCTAAAGCTCCGCGTTTGCCAACCATAACCAACAGACTGGGGTTGTCCCGTTTTGGTGGACAGTCCAATAAGGGGTAATGTTAAGGACTTACTGATCCGGTCATAAAAAACTAAAGCCATTCTGGTGTGCAACAGGCGTATAAGCGTTTAGCAAATTAAGACTGGATCGGTAGGTCTCCTTCCACGCATTCGGCCTCGTGGTAGTCTTGTTCATCCTGGCTGAAATATGCCAGGACGTCGCGCAGGATGCGCTCGCCTTCGTCCACTTGCCCTTTCTCCAAGAGCTTGACTCCTTCGGCCCAACGCTCGAAATATGACACATACTCGGGCATCCAATCTACTGCGACCTTGTCCAGTACCTCGCGCGCGGTCTCCAGGTATTGGTCGACCGCCGGCCATTCACGCCGCAGGATGTTTATCTCCGCCAGCTTGACGCTTGACAATATGATGGCTTGCCTGTCGCCGAGCCGGCGGGCGGATTCCCGTCCCTGCTGCAGGCAATCCTCTGCATTTTCATACTCTTCCAACCTCAAGTAAATTGTGCCCAGGGTGCGGTTGGCAAACCCAATGCCCCATTGATGATTGATCTTCTGAAACCCCTCCAAGCCGCGATGAGCTGCTTTCAGCGCCAATTCCTGATCGCCCTCATCTTTCCTGTCGTCGTACGCCTGGCTGAGATTGACCCAGGCCCAGGGCAGGGTGTAGTCGACGTGTGGGACGCCCTCATATATCCCGCATTCATTGATGCACGCTTCAAAGGAATGAACGGCCTTGGAAAAGCTGGCCGTGCGATCTACCCCTTTCGAGCCAGTGGCTATCTTTCGATACGCAATGCCCAGATTGTTGAGCACCATTAGTGATGCATGCACACCGTGAACCGTGATGCCGTGTTCTTCCATGTACTCCTGTATCAGTATCTGGCTCTCGTTCAAGCACCGCACAGATTCCTCAAGTTGCTCAAGTTCTTCTTCTTTTGCCTTTGCCGCCAGGATGACGCCGAGTCTGCCTTTCAGGCGTCCCTCTTCGTATTTGTAGGCGGACCTTTCATCTTCTGGAATCCTCTCCAGTGCCTGGAGGCCCTTTTCCACTGCACTTTGAGCTAGGTCAAGTCTAAGGAGCCAAGCTCTGAAATCAGCTATCAGCATCCATACCTGAATCCTTTCGCGGGCGGTGAGTTTCCCCACCAACGCGGCCACCTGGAGCTTGCCCAGTTGTTTGGATGCCCTTTCTCCACCGCCAGCCCGGGTGATCTCGAGCATATTGTCTAGGATGAGTTGAAGGGCTTCTGAGAAGGCCTCCGCCTTTAAATAGTGACCGAAAGCCGACAACAGATCGCCTCTGCCAGCATAGATTTCGGCTACACGTTGGTGGAGATCGGACAACTTCTCTGGCTGCTGTATCTGTTGTTCGATGCAGAGCTTGCGCACTGACTGGATCAAACCGTACTTCTCCTCATCTTCCTGAATCAGCCCGGCATCGCGCAGGATTTCAAGCGTTTGGGCAACCTCTTCTTTGTTCATTCCCTCTCCATGTCCCAACTCGATGAGAGTTGAAAGCTCTTCCCATTCATCCAGGATTGAGAGCATGGTGAGTAGGGCAATCTGGGATTTGTCTCCGCGCCCAAGGATCAACTCGGCGATCTTGGCCTTGTTCAGTGAGTCGAGATAAGCTTGGGCCTCTGCTGGGGTGGTGTGGTTCCTGAGCCAGTTGATGGCGACGATTTCCATCAAGCCCGGATTCATACCAACTAGTCCTATCAGTCTGTCAGCGAAACCGGCGGCAAGTGTCCTATTCAACCACCCCTTATCATACGCTCTCAGGCGGAGTACCAATTGCTGGATTTCTTTCCTCGTCATACCTCTCAACTCACGCCCACCGATTCCCTGGATTCCTGGGGCCGTCTGCCCGATGAGAATCACTTTTGTGGCGGTCTCGTCCAGGGCTTGCTCTAGCTCTTTGAACAGCGACCGGATGTCCTCGTCGTCACTGACGTGATGAAAGTTGTCAAAGCACAGGAAATACTGCT
This sequence comes from Anaerolineae bacterium, assembly GCA_016934645.1. The sequence goes on along the minus strand of JAFGSL010000462.1, from coordinate 17,228 downwards.
CCCGGTTCAATAGTTCGGTCAAGCGGGAGATGACACTGCGGGCCGGTTGGGTTCGATTTTGGCTACTTTGGTACCACTGCCCAAATGATTCTTCACCGCATTGCTCCAGGTATTCACCTATCCCGGTGGCCAGTTCAGAGAAGCCCATATCCTCTTCGCACTTGAACCACAAAACTTGCTGTGGATGTTCAGGATAGGGGGAGAAAGAAAACCCCGACTCTTCCCATTGGATCGCCAGTCGGGCCCCGGTCCACGTTTTGCCGATTCCCAAGTTCCCCCACAGCCCGATCACGCTTCTGTATCTCAACTCCTGCTCATAGACCTTTTCTCGGTCGCCAACGTACTCCCTAGCAATACGCTTGCGGTGGGGAATGCGGTGAGAATATGGGACCTCGGTCCGCGGAGCAGATTCAGGCCGTGTACCGGCGCCGATCACGGGCTCGTGACTGCGCATGAACAGTACCGGGATGCCAAAGTCGGGGCTGCTATGTCCAAGAGCTTTTTGTCCTGGTCCCACGAGATATGTGATAGCCTCACGTGCTGTCTGCACTGCGAAATCAACCGGGGCGCCTTCGACCAGACTCTTGTAGAAGCACTCGGCGAATCTAATCGCTGTCTGGTTGGTGATTTCGTACTGCATCGCGACGACGGCGGGCAGATTATGCTGGTGAACTAACTGAGCAGCAACACTCCTAGAGCCCATCGTGGCTACTGCTCCGCTCTCACAGGCTTGCAATATCACAAGGTATGGTGGATGTCGAGAGAACAAGGACGAAAAGTCTGAGGCAGTACACCAATCCGCTTTCTCGCCATCTTGCATCACCAATGCCAGTTTTCCTTCCAAATCGTCAAACGTGCCATGACCGATGAAATGTACAATGTGGGGTTCTGCGCTCTCCACCGCACCCCTTACATCTGTTCGCGTGGGTCTTTCCACCACCTCAACGCGTTTGACGCGTAGGAGCGTGTCTTTCAGCTTGCAGATCGTTTCTACTACCTTCGTAGCCAGAACACCTCCCAGAGGAGTCCCGTCCGCGTTATGTTTGGGCTCGGAGACGATCACCAGTATATTCAGGGATTCCTCAGGCTGTATGGTTGGGATCCCCTCACGCCCAGGTGGGTCGTAGCGTGAGAGAGTCAGTTTGGGGTCGGTTGCAAGGAAACGACCGAGGCCAGAGTGATAGAGGTATTCCCAGGGCCAGCGATAGACTTCCAGATCGTGGGCGTTTCTCTCGAAGATGATTCGAACCCGCAGGCCTTCATTGGTTGCCAGGTCTCTATAGACCTGTGCAAACATCCTGCCAGCTTCGCCGGGAAGCAGAACAGTCTGGAGATGTTCTCCCAAGCTCCTGATATCTGTACGATTGAGTTCCTTCCGCTCGATGCGTACCAGTAGATCTCTAGTCCGTCTGGCCACAGACTCGTCATATTCCATTCTGGCTGCGATCTCACCCCCATTGGGGAGCGTGAGGTTGATGCTTTTGCCAGCACGAACTCGTATGTCCAAATCTAGCCACTGCATATTACACCTCAGGTAGATGGTCTTGGCATAGTATCAGGTTTACACCACAGAAACGACGGTTTCAGATCGTGCGACTATGCCTTGGTAATGTCCGTCCAAAGATGCGTATTCTCAATCGGTGCGCCTCGCTTAAAGAACTGAGCAGATTTGGTGCTAATCAGTTCTAGCACGTCGGACAAATGCCCGGTCAACCAACGTGGGTTGCGGTAAGCCAATAGGGCACCAGCCGCATCTACCCTCTCGACGTCCTTGGGTACCTGGATCACTATGCCCAGCCAAAGCTCCTCGCGCTCAAAGAACTCTTCGCTATCGAGGAACCAACGGGCTTTGACGTTTCCTTCGCCTGTGCTGATTATCTTGGGCCGTTTGATGCTATAGTTGAATTTACCCAATATTAACCCGGCGCTAGTGACGAGCCCAGGTGCGACCAGTACATCCGCCTCACCACTGAGTGGGCCTTGCTCAACCTGTAGATCGCTCAACGCGGCCTTGAAAGTCAGCCTGTTGTCGAGGCCGATCTCCAAACCCTGATGAGCCTGGATTATCGTCTGCCATTCATCGGTAGGAAAGAGAGCGTGGATGGTTGGTCGTCGAGCATCTCCTTCCGTGGAGTTGAATTCAATGATGCACTGCAACCGTGTGAAAGCCAATCCAGGTCGGGGCATCAAAGTGACAGGAACTCGAACCAGATAAAAGTTGTAGCGCCGCATTAGGTCGTCGATCCGGGTCGGTAAGTCCAAGTTATGTGCGTCAAAGTGTTTTTTGCGCAGTGGCAACACACTGAGACTGGGGGAAAATTCAGCCGTCTCACCTTTTTTATCCTTGAGTTCATGCAGCAGTTCTGCTGCCGGGTCCGGGGCGGCTTTGGGTACGCCGTCCTGGCTAAGAGGACCGTACCTGGATTCGACTGCTTTGATAGCCTCTTCAAAGATGGCCTCATAGTCCCCTGCTTGAAACTCGAATGCTGTATCCGTATCTTCAAACATGGTCATCTCCTTTCGTGGTAGATTGCTCGTAGACACTGTGTTAGCGCTGAGTACTTATTGGTATCTCATAACCACCGGCAGATAGATATAGTAGTGAATATCTGCATCGAAGATATTATGGGGCCGTATCTGTCGAGTGTCAAGTGACCGACTTGAGAGTAGGACTTCCATTGGTCTGATGTTGTCCTGCACCAATCCGGGACAAGAATAGTGTGTGTCTATGAATCCATTCACAAACTCGTCCCATTGGGTATCTTGAGCCAATTTCAGTTGGCGCACCTGAGGTGGTACGGCAGTTGCGTAGTACTGTCGTAACTTGATGCATCCTGGATTCACTTGCTCGCTGCAGAAATCCAACGCCTCGATGTCGCAGCCTTCTCCGATGTATAACTCCTCGCCGAAGGGCAAGTAGATCGAGACACCGTGCAAGCCAGCAAGGGTATCAGTATAAGGATACCCAGATAGATGGGCATCAGCCAGAAGGAAACCATTGTCCATTGCCGTCATCACCGCTTGGGCAGCAGAGATAACCTGCGTATCGCTTACCACCGTCACCACCTGCTGGGCAAAGTGATACAGATCTACGAATCCGTCTCGCTGCGGTTCTATCACGTGGTCACCATCATAATCAACTTTTTGAGCGTCCATGTAAGCGCCAATGATCTCCTCCCGCGCAGTGCCATCGGGCAGAAGCACGATCAATGCCTGAGCTAGATTGTCCACTGCTGTCACAACGTTCCCGGTCCCGTCCAGCCGCAGGGCAGTGATCGAACCACTAAAGCCAGGAGGCAGCGAAGCCAAGTAGGTGTTGGCTACTGCCGTGACTAGGTTTGCCGGCGTAGTCGTCGTCCCCGTGATGGCTGAGACATAGTAATCATAGGGCATAGCCGCATATTGCAGGTTTTCGGAAGCGACCAAAAAGTCGACTGCATGTTGGATCTCGTGGGCATTCTCCAGCATGGACATCAGACAAGCATCGTAAAAGACGACATCTACATGACTGATGCTGTCGAAAGCCAAGCCCAGTTCGTAGGTGGAGAGATAGTCGGCATTGGTGTCATCCCAACTAAGCCCACTACCACCCAGCATCCATCCATCCTCGTGACGCATCGGAGGAGGAATCTCAGGGGCCCATCCCCCACCGTGGCCTACGATGGAGAGGAAGTAGTGGTCAGCGGGATACTTTGTCTGCGCCCAGGTCACAAACCAGTAGAGCGTCTGGACGTCACCCAGATTTAACTCCCCATCATCCCAGGTATCCACTCCCTCAGTGTAATTAGCCGGTTCGAGAAGATTGGTGTCGTGCTTGATCTTATAATGCCTGGTTCCCGCATCCCAGGGGCCACCACTGTTTGGATTGCGGTCCCAGAGCACAACAATGTTTACGTTGGGGTTATCGGCGGCACTCTCAAGCCGGTTGAAGGCATCGTCGGTCCAGCGATCGAGGTCGTTGTCGCCGTTCAGATAGACTAGGAAGGTCCAGCTAGCCGGAGTGACAGGAACGACGACTGTTGCCGTCACGAGCGATGTGTCAAAGACTTGGCTCCTCTCGCTTTTAATTGAGGCCCGGTTGGCAATGGTGGTGTCCTGGTTCAGGTTCGGATCAACAGTGGTGGTGATGGTAATAATTCCGCTTTCGCCCGGTGCTAAATCTCTTACCTGCCAAGTAAAGCTAGTGCTGCCTGTAGGCGTGATCGGCGGACCATAGCTGACGTAGTTGACGTCCTTCAATGCGTTGGGTACCACATCGGTGATAACCACACCAGCCACAGTGTCCAATCCGATATTAGCATACATCAACGTGTACGTGATGTGTTGTCCTGGCTCCGCTACGATGGGGGTGACGGATTTGCTCAAAGCTAAGTAGCGGTTCAGCCAAACTCTGTTGACTTGCTCGTTGTTCCCGACAAACGCGTCGAGGTCGCCGTCACCGTCCAAATCTCCTAAGGCTACGGCCCAACTGCGTGAATCACTTGGACTTCGAATACTTTCGTTGAAGGTTCCTGTTCCGTCGTTCAGCCAGATCTTGTTACCCTGGTCACTATTACCAACAAAGGCATCGAGGTCACCGTCGCCATCTACATCCCCCAGAACTACGGCTTCGCTGCTTGAGTCGCCTAGCCTTTGTCCGCTATTGGTGAAGTTGCCCGTCCCATTGTTCATCCAGACCTCGTCGGCATGATTGCTCCTGTTTGCGACAAAAGCATCGAGGTCACCATCACCATCCACATCCCCCAAGGCGATACCGGCGGTTTCTGAATCGCCCAAGCTCTGGTTACTGTTTGTAAAGCCTCCTGCCCCATCGTTTAGCCAGACCTGGTTGGGTCCCCAGTTTCCGATAAAGACATCGAGGTCACCGTCACCATCCAAGTCTCCCAAGCGCACGGCGCGACTATATGAGGCCCCCAGAGCCTGACCACTGTCAACGAAGGTACCCATTCCCCCGTTTAACCACACCTGGTTTGCTTGACCGCTCCAATTCCCGACAAAGGCATCCAAGTCACCATCACCATCCACATCTCCTAGCTCTACGGCCACGCTGTCAGAGCTGCCCAACGTCTGACCATTGCTGGTGAAAGTGCCTGCACCATTGTTCAACCAGACTCGGTTGGCCTGGCCAGTTGTATTCCCTACGAAAGCATCCAAGTCACCATCGCCATCTAGGTCTCCCAAGGCTAGGGCTTCACTATCCGAACTACCTAGGTTCTGTCCGCTGTCAGCGAACGTACCGGATCCGTTGTTCAACCAGACCTTGTTGGCTGAACCGTATCTGTTCGCGCTGAAGGCATCGAGGTCGCCATCATCATCGAGATCTCCAAGGGCTATGGACCAGCTTAGGCCACCCAAGCTCTGGCCGCTATCGGCGAAAACGCCACTACCTGTTCCTGCTGCCGTTCGGAACTGCCAGACATAGGGCTGCTCTAGTGGCAGACCGCCGACAACGATATTCTCGCTGATCGTCGTTTGAACCATCTCGCCCGGTGAGAAAGACAAAGCGGGATCAAAAACAATTTTTCCGTCGGGGAAGCTGAAGGCTCCATCGATATGACCTCGGAAACCCCCGTGGACGAAAAAGGTTCGAGAGGTAACAGTAGTGTTGCTGACAGGAGCAGGAAAGGTGGCAGTGAGATTGGTTGTGACAGCTACGGCGTGAGCATTGGGTACAGGTTCAACAACGATGCCTTCGTGGTACTCATCCGCCCCAATATCGTAACCGGCTCCCTGGGGACGTGGATCGCCATCGATATCCGTTGCAACGCCCACGGCTATGCCGGCGTCGCGCGCCGCGCTTGTAGCACCAATGTGAAAATCCCCGTTAACCGGATCTACGAAGGCCGGATCACCGTCAACAGGGTAGATTCCTCGAATGCCATCATCTTCGTTGTTCCAGAAAAGCGTGTATGATGGCTGCACACTGCCTCCGGTGCTGGTGATGCCGAGGGTGTGACCAGCGATGATGGTATTGGTCAACCGTAGTGTGCCGTTGATATCTACATCCACGCCGGTAGGGCCGACATTGTCGGCTATGGTGACGTGGCGTAATGTGCCCTCCCCTCGCACATAAAGCGCCGCGCCGGTCAGCGTGGCACGATTTGCCACGATAATGCTGTTGGTTATGGAAATCAGTGCAGTCTCACCTATATACACGCCGCCACCATCTTCAGCCGCATTATCGAGAATTTGCCCGCCGCTTACTAAAGCCACACCACTTCCCACAGCCACGCCACCCCCATTATTGCTGGCGACGTTAGCGGTAATGACACTGCTCCCGGTCTGTGTGAAAGTAGCTGTGTCCTGGGATACATATACACCCGCGCCGTTAAGCGCGCGATTGGAAGCCACTTGCCCACCGCTCAACATCACATCACCATAAGCGACGTATATCCCGCCGCCATCCTCACCGGCGGCATTGTCCGTAATCTGCCCGTCGTTCAACGTTGCGCGGCCTTCCCAGACGTACACGCCACCGCCATCGACACTAGCCGTATTGCTGTAAATCTGCCCGCCATTTTGCATAAGGGTTGCAGTATTCTGGTTGACGTACGCGCCGCCGCCGTTGTTGGCAGTGTTGCTGTAGACAACGGTGTTACTTAAGGCCAGGGTGACATCGTTGTTGTAAATGCCACCGCCGTTGCCGCTAGTGTATCCTCCTGTGATGTGCAAGTTCTCCAGCGTCACCACACCGCCACCCGTCAGGTAAGCTACTCGCCCGTTGTGCTGTGCATCCAGAATACTGGGATTTGCTACGGGGTCGGAGGCTACCCAATCTGTGGCCGTATATCCCCCACGTACTGTCAGCGACTTGCTGATGTAGACCGTCTGCGTTACCCCCGCACGCACCTCGACACCCGTGCACGTCCCGGCGACTTTGACAAGGTCGCCCGGCTGCGCCGCGCCCACCGCTGCTTGTACGGTTGTGTAAGTTGTCGTTGGGTTGCTCTCAATCTTTGCATAACAAAGCTCTTCTACCAGCACCGGATCGGAAAACTCGGATGTATTGCCTGCCGCGTCGGTGGCCGTGGCAGTGAGGTGTGGGCCGGCAAATGTGCAGGTGGGCGGTGCGGACGCCATCCAGTGTCCCATATGGTCAACCGTCGTGCTAACCTCATAGACTTTTCCCTCATCACCATAGTCAGAGAAGACCTCAATTGTGGCGCTAACTGGTCCTGTGCCGATGGCCAATGCTGGTGTGGCGGTGAGGATGGTAGGACTGACTATACCGCCATTCCCACCATTGGTGAGACAAATACCAATTGTGTTACTATAGATGCTGTTCTGTGTGATCGTGTGGCTGAGCGTACTCGTGCCATCTATATGCACGCCGCACGCATTGTATACGATCACATTATCCGCCCCAATGACAGAATGCTGCGAACCTTCTGAAATATAGATGCCGTCCCCAGCATTTGGAAAAACTGCCGTCTCGCCAGCGTCAGTGCCAATGTGATTACCTGTGACAGTATTACTCGTCGCATCAGTTTTTCGAATCTCAATCCCATGGTTACCATTGGCACTAACCAGATTACCCTCAATCCAGTTTTCGTGGCTGCTACAGACAATAACCCCTGTATTAGCATTGCCAATGGCAGTGATACCAGCAGCATCAGTGCCTACTAAATTATCAAGTACAGTATTGCTCAAAACAGTACTCAGGAAAATTCCATAATCACCGTTGCCACTGACAAGGTTTTCCTGTATGATATTCCCGGAGGTCCAATTATCCAGGCTAATTCCTCCAGAGGTATTGCTCAAAGCAGCGGAACCACTGATATCCGTTCCTATGTAGTTGTTAATGACGACATTTCTCAGGGTCTCGGTAGCACCGATAGTGACCCCCACGCCGGCATTACCGCTAATCAGGTTTCTACCACCAGCACTTCCTCCAAGTATGTTGTCGGTTGGGCCACCCCAAAAACCTACCCCGTTGTACCCATTGGGTAATGCTCGCGTCCCAGAGATATTGGTTCCAATGTAATTGCCTTTGATTGTATTATGAGATGTGCCAATACTATAAACTGAAATGCCATCTGTATCATTGCCACTGATCAGGTTGCGTTCGGCGGAAGTAACACCTCCCACAGTATTCCAGGAAGCACCACCCCCTATGACCACTCCACAGCTATTACTTATAGGGGTAGTCCCGCTTATGTCAGTTCCGATATAATTGCCGCTGATCGTGTTGCTTGTTGTGCCAGTCCCCGCAAGCTCAACTCCGCAAAGAGCATTTCCACTGATAAGGTTGTCTCTCACTAAATTGTCAGCAGCACCATCTGCAAGGCGGATTCCGTCCCACGTATTGCTTAAAGACTGCGTGCCGTATAGATCCGTCCCAATGTAGTTGCCAACAATAATGTTCCTGGCAGTTCCCACATTCTGAAGCGTCACACCTGAGCCTTCATTGCCACTAATGAGATTGCCCTCTCCAGCATCTTCTCCGCCAACTATGTTATCAGTAGCACCGTCGGTAACATAGATTCCTCCGCCGTTGTTAGAAATTGCCACTTCGCCGGTCACATCTGTTCCAATATAGTTTCCACTGATGAGGTTATTCAAAGTTCCGGATCCGAAGACACTCACACCAGCATAGGCATTGCCACTTATCAAATTGCGCTTAGATGGTGTGTTGCCCCCCACAATATTGTTCGCCGCTCCTGCAAAGATAGCAACACCATTTCCACCGTTAGGCAATGCTGCTACACCATTGATATCGACCCCTATGTAATTACCAATAATGACATTGGAGACGATATCGGAGCCACTGATCGAGATTCCATTGTCACTGTTCCCACTGATTAAATTGCGCTCACCTGGTTGTTCACCACCAATTTGATTATACGAGGAGGCATTCCAGACGCAGAGGCCTATCCAATTATTGCTGACTGCACCTGTGCCTTGAATATCAGTCCCAATGAAGTTTCCCATCACATGGTTGTAGGTTGCGTAGTCATGGAGTGTGATACCACAGTGTGCATTTCCACTAACCAGATTACCTTCGCCAGGATTGGAACCACCAACTATATTGTCTGACGCACCATATCCCACCAGGATACCCGTGGTGTTACTCAATGCTGAGATGCCAGCAAGGTCAATACCAACGAAATTGCCTATGATGGTATTATTTACTGTTCCGTAGCCTCCAATCAGGATACCATTGTCCCCGTTGCTACTACATAGGTTGCCCTGGCCGAGTGGACCATTGCCTACATTACGATTCCCGCCAATCTCAGCGTGTGTTGTTCCATTAGCAAGCTCGATCCCGTCGTAAGGGAAATTCACCACCTGCAACCCACGAATTGTGACAAAATCGGCACCATCAACATGCAATCCATCCTCATAACTTGTCAGTTGACTGCCATCCAGCACCACGCCCGCGTTGCTGGCATCAATGGTAAGCCCATTAGTGATGATGTGCGGCAGCTCGCTCAAAAGTGTGATTGTCGCCGGCATTGTGGGTGGAAAAACCGTGGGGTCGAAATCAATGTAAGCCGAGACTTGTGCGCGCTCCAAGCACCAGCGCAGAGTGCCGATGCCATTATCGGCGGCACTGGTGACGGTACATGTCATGACCTCTATCGGGAACGGATTGGAGAATTCGGAGGTGTTCCCATCTACATCGGTCGCCGTTGCCGTCAGGAATGGGCCGCTAAAATGCCCCTTAGATAGTGACCATTGGCCTGTACTTAGGCTTGTCGCACTGCCTTCACAGATCCATCCCTCGTCGGCGTCGTCAGAGAAAACCTCAATTGTGGCGTCGGGAAGTGCTGTACCGGTGATGAGTGTCGCTGTAGCCGTGAGGATTACGGGACTGGTGATGCCGCCATTAGCGCCATTGAGGAGGCGAATTCCTTGATCAGTGTTGTCAAACATAATGTTGCGGGTGAGTGTATGGCGCAACGTATTCGAGCCGGATACGAGTATGCCATTCGCTCCATTGAAAGCGATAGTGTTATCAAAACCCACAAGGGAATCCACCGCGTTGCCATAAATATAGATGCCGTCTCCAACATTTGGCAGAGGGGCAATACCGGTGACATCTGTACCGATGAGGTTATCTACGATGTGATTTTCCGCTGTTCCGGTATCGAAGACAGCTATACCATCATCGCTGTTGCCACTGATGAGGTTTTTCGTTACAGCATTATGGACAGCTCCTGCATAGATGGCTATGCCATCCGCATTCGGGATAGCCCAATGTCCACTCCAATCAGTCCCAATGTAATTGTTGTTAATTGTATTGCTGACGGTCCCGCTTCCCCCTAATGAAAGCCCCCTTCCACTATTACCGCTGATCAGGTTACCCGCCTCACGAGTTTCCCCTCCAATGATGTTATGATTTGGCCCTTGCCAGAGTGCCACTCCCTCAGCCGTGTTTGGTATCGCTAGAGTACCGGAGGCATCGGTGCCGATATAGTTGCCCATAATAGCGTTGTTTGCAGTAGTACTGCTGTCGAAATCAACTCCGGCTCTTCCATTGCCACTAATCAGGTTACGATCATCAGGTGTAGTGCCGCCGACGATATTCCAGGAAGCGCCACCCCATATACCTATCCCCTGCCCGGCATTGCTGATGGCGACAGTACCATTGACATCCGTCCCAATGTAATTGCCGACGACAGTGTTGCTCATTGTGCCACTACCGTGGATATCGATCCCGCTACCGCCATTTCCACTGATGAGGTTATACTCAATCCGATTATTCGTACTTCCGGTAATATCCCTGGTAATATCAATCCCCACAGAGACGTTGCCCAAAGTAATTTCCCCAGAGTAATCGGTCCCGATGTAGTTGCCTCGCACTATGTTGCTCGTGACGTCCTGTAGAGAGATACCGTCTTCACCATTTCCACTAATCAGATTGTTTTCCACAAGATTACCGTTTGTGCCAATTGATAACTTGATTCCATCTGACATATTACTCAAAGTCTGAGTGCCACTCACATTGGTTCCAATATAGTTGCGGGCTATTATGTTCCCCGAAGTATTGTCGGTATAGATAACAACTCCAAATCCAGCATTGCCACTGATAAGGTTTCTTTCTGCCGTCGTTTCTCCACCGATTACGTTTTCGCTGGCACCATCAAGAATTGACACACCATCACTATTTGGAATTGCAGTTTGGCCAGTAATATCAGTTCCAATGTAGTTCCCAGTGACCCGGTTACCCAAGGCACCTATATACCGAATGACCACACCGCCCCCATTCCCACTAATCAGATTGCGCTCTTCTGGAGTATCTCCCCCAACGATGTTGTGCGATGCGCCACCCAAAATCGCAACCCCGACCTGCACGTTTGGCAGTGCTACTGTGCCGCTAATGTTGGTTCCAATATAGTTACCAATTACAACATTCGAGACGGTGCCGGTACTGCCGAACTGGATGCCATTGCCCTCGTGACCACTGATGAGATTGCGTTCACCCGGCTGATCGCCGCCGACATGGTTGTAAGAGGCGCGATTCCAGATACAAACACCGATGTTGCTGCCCGTAATGCGACCCGTACCGTGAATATTCGTGCCGATCAAGTTGCCCACAACGCGGTTATAAGTGGCATCACTACCAAGGACGATACCACATAGATCATTGCCACCAACCAGGTTGCCCTCACCAGAAGTAGCGCTACCGATGATGTTCCCAGTTGCACCTCCGCCGATTCCAATACCGTTGTAATTACTATATGCTGAAGTGCCGAAGAGGTCGACGCCAACAAAGTTGCCTAAGATTGTGTTGCTCATTGTCCCGCTACCACTGAGCGAGATACCATCCTGCCCATTACCACTACACAGGTTGCCCTGGCCAGTTGGGCCTTGTCCAATGTCGCGATTGCCGCCAATTACGGCATGAGATGCCCCGTTAATCAACAGGATGCCGTGATGCGGGAAATTGACCACTTGCAGACCCCGGATTGTGACATAATCGGCCCCATCCACGTACAAACCTTCATTATAACCAGTCAGTTGGCTACCGTCGAGGATCACACCGGCATTCGAGGCATCTATAGTCAACCCGTCGGTAATAATATGAGGTAGTTTACTTATTAGCGTGATCGTCGCTGGCATCGTCGGTGAAAAGACGTCGGTATCAAAATCAATGTAAGTCGAAGGCTCCGCCTGTTCCAGGCACCAACGCAAGGTGCCTACGCCACTATCAGCGGTGCTGGTGACAGTACACGCAGCCGTCGCTTCCCAGCGATTCACATAGATATCCAGAACGTAGTCTTTCTGCCCATACCACGCAAACCAGGCTTCTCGGGTATTGCTCATCGCGACGTCAGAGCCGTACTCCTGGTGCCCGGTGCCCTCGTCTAGCTTGAAATTGGCACCCTTGGGATTGCCATCCTGGTTGTAGTATTGCACGTAGACATCTGGCTCGACACTGCGGCGATCCCACCACGTGATGATGAAGTCTCCCGCATCGCTGGCAGAGACGTGGGGAGCGTGTTGGCGTGCGGTGATTCCGTCGTCGTTGACCCTGAAATTGCCCCCGATAGGATCGCGGTTGGCGTTGTATCGCTGCGCATAGATATCCGTATCGTCATTGCGTCTGTCGCGCCAGGTTACGACGTAGTTGCCCGATCCGTCCACGGTAACATCCGGTGTGACCTGTTCGGCGGAGCCGGTATCATCGTTGACTTTAAAGTTGCTGCCGACGGTATTGCCGTCAGTGTCGTACCATTGTCCGTAGATATCCAGGTCACCGTTGCGGGTGTCTTGCCAGACGACGAGGAAACTCCCGTCACTGGCGACAGCGACTTCGGCGTGCCTGCGCCAGGCATCGGTGTCGGGATCGTCATCGATTAGAAAGACGTTACCAAGGCGCGTCACCGCCGCGTCGAAACGCTGTCCCCAGATGCGCCCGTCACCATTGTCGGACCAGACGATGACAAAACTACCGTCGCCACGACCGGAAATGCTTGGATAGACGTAACAGGACAAATCCTCTGTGACCGTGAAGTTACCACCAACGGTGACTCCACCGCTGTCGTATCGTTGTCCCCTGATTTGATGACCGCCACTGGGTACAGGATAGCCGCTTGTCCAGACAATGATGAAGGAACCGTCGTCATTGACCAGGATATCGGGATGTCTTTGACTGCCCCATCCGGAATTATCATTGACCCGGAAATTGCTGCCGAGGGGTCCGGCTACCGTCATACGTTGTGCGTAGATATCATCATACCCTCTCCGATTATCCCGCCACGCAACGACGGTACCGCCGCCATTGGATCCAATTGCCGCATCCCATTGATAAGCTTGACTGGGTTGTGTATCGTCGTTGATTATCGTGTCGCTGAGGACTTTGTGAATTGGCAAGCCTTGGGGCCCTTGCACCCGTGCCGCACTCATACCTACGTAAAATCGCAGCGTGCCATTAGCAAATAGCTCGGATTGTCCTTCTGTGGCCAGAAGACCGTCAAATGCCTCGATTACGACATTCGAGGCATCTAAAGTGTCAAATACAACGCTTGCATCATCATCTGCGTTGACGATTGTGTCCTGCGCCAGCACAGAGTCCACGTGCAATGCGCCATCCGGCGTCTTGTTCGTGTACAGCACATCGACTTGATCTTGTCCAGTCAGGTTAGCTTGTGTGATCCACAGTGTGTATTCCGGCGTATCGACTGTCCAATCGGCAACCTGTTTGTCGTTGATGAATACCTGCATCCGCGGCCACTCCCCATCGTCGAACTCACCCCGCGCGCGGACTACGAGATCGACGTCTGGATAGCGCTGCCACACGGATTGGTTGCGGGTTCCGGCGAAGACATCATACTCCGTTCCGCCACGGTCGGCTACGGCCAGCGCGTGGTGCTGCAGTTGTGGCGGCCCCTCGTTGATCTGCTGCCAACTGTTGCCATTGTCGTCTGATACGAATATGCCGCCGTCTGGTTCTGGTGTCCATTGTGCTGTAGCGACCCAGATCGTATGGTCAGTAGCGTAATAGGGAGAGAAGGCGATCTCCGTGATAGCGTATTCGCTGGGGAACGTTAACTGCGACCACGAGTCACCGCCATCCCACGAGCGGAATAGCCCATCGTTGGTCGATACGAGCAGATTGTCGTCCACTGCAAAATCTGGCGAAATTCCCAGGCCCCAGATTTCGTTGCCACTCGGGCCTGTCACAGGACTCCAGGTCGTTCCTGCGTTTTGGGAGCGGAAGAGGCCTTCTTCGCCTGAGCCGATAAAGATGGTGTGGTCGCTGGGGTAGGCGGGAGAGAATGCAATTTCGTTGACTGTTGCGGTTGCAGGAAATCCTCCCGTAACCTGTGCCCAGGACGCTCCGCCATCTGTAGAGCGATGCATGCCTTCATTCAATGTACCTGCCAGGATCAGCGTTTCTGTCACGGGCGAGCCAGGGGCGATAGCCATCCTTCTGATATCTTTTACATTTGTCAAGCCAATTTGGCTCCATATCTGCCCGCGATCTTCAGAACGATAGACGCCCGTGTCATATCCTCCCGCAAAGAGCGTGCCATCCGCCGCGTAGTTTGGGGATAATGCAATTGTGTTAGCATCTTCCTCTATCCAACCTGTGCCGGCAGGTTCCCAGGACGCACCGCCATTGATGGACCTGGACACGCCACCGCCGTTGAGACCGGCGAAGAGGGTACGGTCGTTATGGTAGTCAGGAGAAGGGGCCAGCGCCAGGACGTTCCACGTCATCCCGCTGCTGCGACGTCGCCATTCGTTTCCGCCATCTGTGGAACGGTATACACCACCACCGCCACCGATACTTCCGACAAAGAGCGTCGTGTCTGAACCGAAGTCTGGGGAGATAGCAAGGTTTCTACAGTAAAAGTCACTTCCGGTGCCTGTGATGATCTTGGTCCAGCTTAATCCGGCATCCATAGAACGATAAACATCCTGATGAGTACAAGCCCACATAGGGTCCGCTGCTCCGGGTCCTGTGGCAATGTCTTGGACCCCGGCAGAGCCGATGCCGCCGTCCACGACGTGCCAGGAAACGCCTTTGTCGGTGGAGGTCACGACACCTTGATTGGTACCGACGAAAAGCGTCGATTCATCTGGACTCAACGCCACCGACCACGCTTTACGTCCTCCGGGCAACGCGGTCAGTGCAGTCCAGTTCTCGCCGTCGTCTGTGCGATAAAGATTGCTGCTCTCTGATATCGCATAAACTACGCCGGTGACCGCAAACGCCGGCGCGATTTCAAATTCCACGATGGACGATACACCTTCCAATCCGGTTGTGATCGGTGACCAGCTCTGCGCGCCGTCCTGCGAGCGATAAGCGCCGAGGTTGTTGACACCAGCGTACACAGTTTGATCACTGCCATAAGCGGGTGACACTGCCAGTGCGTAAACTGAATTGTTAGTTGGTAAGCCTTGATTGGCTGGAAACCAGGTCATTCCACCATCGGTGGATGTATAGACACTGCCCGTGCACTCCGCCGCAAACAGCGTGTTGTCACTGGCGAACTCTGGGGAGATGGACAATGCCGTGATGCGCAGATTGTCCAACCCTTGATTGCGTGGCTCCCACTCACCTGAACTATCGTTAAGTTGGAAGATGCCGCTTCCCCACGTACCTGCGAATACAGCCCGATCTGACGTGTAGTCCGGCGAGACGACCAGTTCCTGGATCGATGCGCCGTAAGGTCCACCGCTTACCCACGGTGTGTCGGTTGATCGATCGGGTGTGCCAGTTGATGTACTATCCAGACTGCTTGACTGGTCAGGCATGCCGTTTGCTCGATTGGTGATAGTGAGTCTTTCTGCTTCTTGATCGATTTCCGTGTTGGGATGTAACAGAGGCATCATGCCCAACGTAGCTACAGGTTGAGAAAGAGCCAGATATGCCCCCCACAAAGCCATACCTGCTAGGATAATCGACTCCAATAATATCAATGTTTTTTTGCCAATTCCTGCTTTCATCACCATCCCTCCAAATTATTAAAGAAGGGGACAAATCATCTGCATCCTTAAAGATAATCAGTGTTTGCCATATTCTTGTTCACATGTAAGATTTAACCGACAAATATGCCTATGTAATGGAGATGCCAATTCTCGATTCTTCACGAAATGGGCGAACCTGGCAAGTCATCTGGCAATCGAATTAGCGTGGGTTCACTCACTGGAGTTAGCATACACTACAATAGATACTGAAGGTAGCGTAAAATTACTGGTAAATTCTAAGCAGATATGCTTTGGTCCCCCAATATCTCAAATAGCAATGCAGTCTTCTACAGATAATATTGGCGGATACAACAGTAGTATAGAATGATTTGTTAGAATAGTCAATTTTTCTATCCTCAAAAGTTTGAAATATCACCGTGATGATAGCTTTCTTATCTCTGTATAACTCAGCGTATTTTCCCCAGTGAGGCAAATTGCGTTCGATAAGGGCGAGAGTATAATTCCTCTGTTCATAGGAAGACTTTCTGTTAAGGAGACGAATACCGATGCTAAAACCCAAACCGACCCAAGGCGACACCTCGTGGTTCGTCCACGACCGCTTCGGCATGTTCATCCACTGGGGACTGTACGCGCTCCCTTCGCGCCACGAGTGGGTGCTGTCGCAGGAACAGATTCCCCCGGAGGACTATCACCGTTACTTCGAGCGCTTCAACCCGACGAAGTACGATCCGCGCCAGTGGGCGAAGGCTGCCCGCGAGGCAGGGATGAAGTACGTCGTCCTCACCGCCAAGCACCACGAGGGCTTTTGCCTGTGGGACTCGGCCTACACCGATTACAAAGTCACGAACACGCCTTACGGCAAAGACCTGCTCAAGCCGTTCGTGGAGGCATTCCGCGCCGAGGGACTGCGTGTGGGCTTCTACTACTCGCTCATCGACTGGCATCATCCGGATTTCCTCATCGATATCTTCCACCCGCTGCGCAATCATCCTGACGTCGCTCAATTGAACGAAGGCCGCGATATGAAGCGCTACGCCGCGTACATGCGCAACCAGGTGCGCGAGTTGATCACCCAGTTCGACCCCGACATTCTGTGGTGCGACTTCTCCTATCCAGGGCGCGACTACCACGGTCTGCCGGGCAAGGGCCACGAGGAGTGGGAGAGCGAGAAGCTCTACGCGCTGATCCGCGAGTTGAAGCCCCATATCATCCTCAACAACCGGATGGATTTGCCGGTGGCGGCCGACATCTACACACCGGAGCAGGTGCAGCCGCTGGAATGGGTCAAGGTGGACGGTGAACCGGTGGTGTGGGAGGCATGCCAGACGTTCAGCGGGAGCTGG
>JAFGSL010000461.1 GCA_016934645.1 Anaerolineae bacterium | reverse complement strand
TTAGCATGGTGACACCTCAGCTATGCTATGGGTGTCACTATCTTACCATTGTAAACCCTGTTAGAGAAGTACGGAATACAAGTTATAGTGACCTTTGGGCAGCCTTCGGTATGCGCGATATCAATTACTGCGGGATGCAAGTTGCGCCGGGGCTGTACAAGCTCGTCGATCTGCCTGACCTGCAAGGGCTGATCGCGCCACGCCCGCTGCTCATCGACATCGGCGCGCAGGATACATGTTTTAAAGTTGATACGGCCATGCAGTGTTATACGCAACTGGCGGCGATCTATCACGCGGCGCAGGCCGACGACCACCTCGAACT
The DNA here is from genome assembly GCA_016934645.1 of Anaerolineae bacterium. The sequence goes on along the minus strand of JAFGSL010000461.1, from coordinate 5,681 downwards.
CGATCTGCATCTCGGTGAACACGGTTGGGGCGGCAATAAATCCGAGGCGTTTTTCAGGAAATACTTGGGTTAGGGTGTGATCTTGCATTCCATTTACGGACTACGTTTAGAAACATAGAGAAGTCCATGACAGTCCAATGTCCGGCATGTCATTTTGAAAACCCCGACGGCTTCGCGTTCTGCGGCAAGTGCGGCGCGAAGCTGGTCGTTGTGTGTCCCCAATGCGGCGCGGAAATCCCGCCGGGTTTTGCATTCTGTGGCCGCTGCGGGACGCGCCTGACGCCCCCCGAACCTGCTGGCGCTATTACTGAGTCAGAACTAGCCCGCATTGAGCCGTATCTGCTTCCGGATATATTCAATGCTCTGCCGCCAGCGGCGCTTTGGCAGTCTGCCGATGTGGCGCATATACAGGAAAGGTTGGCACATCTTCTGGAAAGTGTCGTTACCTACCTGCCGCGTTACCTGGTACAGACCGAACTGGCAGCGCCGGATGCTGCCGCTGGTGGTGAGTTTCTGCACGGGACGCTGCTCTTCTCCGATATCAGTGGCTTTACCGCGATGTCCGAACGCCTGAGCACACTTGGCAAAGAGGGCGCGGAGCAGATCGTCGCTTTGGTCAACCGTTACTTCAGCGCGATGCTGGATGTGCTGTTTACCTATGGCGGTGACTTGTTCAAGTTTGGCGGCGACGCACTGCTGGCCTATTTCCCCGACGGCCCAAAGACGCCCGGCAGCGTCAATGCCCTGCACGCCGCGTGGGCGATGCAGCAGGCGATGGCAGAGTTCCGCCAAGTCGAAACCAGTCTGGGGACTTTTCCTTTGCGGATGAAGATTGGCATGCACGCCGGTCCGTTTTTTGCCGCGCGGGTGGGAACGCCGACCGAGCGCGAGTTCGTCGTCACCGGTGCAACTGTCAATGCCACGGCGATGGCCGAAAGTGCCGCCGTCGCTGGGCAGATCCTCGTCAGTTCCGCTGTCCACGCGCAAGTGCGGACGCAGCCCGGTTTCACTTTCACCCCCGGCCCGCCTGGCTACTATCTGCTGGGTGCTCTCACCCACACCCACATACCCATGCTCTCCCCCTCTTCCCTCCTTTCCTCCTCCGCTACGCCCACCTTTCACCAGACTGTGACTGCCCTCGGACGCCTCACGCCCTACTTACCGCCGGGCTTGCTCGCACGCTTGCTGCCCGCAAACGGTGTGCAAGATGCCCACACTGCGGAATATGATAGCGGCGAACATCGCCTGGTGGCAATCCTCTTCGCTAACTTTACCGGCGCGAGTGATCTGGTTGACAACCTTGGACCGAGCCACGAAGACGAAATCGCGAATGCCTTGAATGACTACTTCATCACAATGGATGAGGTCGTCGAGCGTTATGGTGGCGTTGTGAACAAAATCGATCTGTACGATCACGGCGATAAGCTGATGGCGCTCTTTGGTGCGCCGGTCGCGCACGAGGATGATGCGGAGCGCGCTGTTCGTACCGCCCTCGATATGCAACGCGCATTGGAAGAGACAGTTCCCTGGGCTCAGCAACGCATTGGCGTGAGCACCGGCATGGTCTTCGCCGGGCACGTGGGGGGAGCGACGCGCCGTGAGTACACCGTGATGGGTGACGAGGTTAACCTGGCGGCGCGCCTGATGAGCGCGGCGCAAGATGGGGAAGTCTTGCTCGCTAGCTACGTGCAGCGCAAAGTGCGCCCCTTTTTCGAGGTGGCCGACCGGGGCGAAGTGCGGTTGAAAGGCAAGAGCAAACCGGTTCCCACCTTCACGATTGTGGGACGGCGGGCACAGCCTGAACCGGTGCGCGGCATTCGTGGCTTGCGTTCTACGTTGGTCGGCCGTGACGTGGAGCAGGCCACGCTGCGCCGTTTACTCGCTGAGTTGTTCACCGGGCGCGGCGGTATCCTTTCGCTTATCGGTGAGGCAGGGCTGGGCAAGAGCCGCATGGTCGCCGAAATGCACGCGAACGTGTGCACGCAGACGCGCCCGGACGAAATCGCGCTTACCTGGGTGGAAGGACGCTGTCTGTCCTATACCCAACACGTCAGCTACTCGGCCTTCACCGACGTGATCCACGCTTCTCTGGGCATCCTCGATACCGACAACGAGTTCGACATCCGTGAAAAGTTGCGCCGTTACATCGCGTACCTCTTCCCGTCCGCTGGCGTCGACGATGTGCGGCCCTATCTGGCTCACTTCCTCAACCTGCCGCTCAGCGAACCTGAAGCCGAGCGCGTGACCTATCTTTCAGGGGAGGCGTTGCAACGGCAAATGCTGCGCGCGATCGCGGCCTTGATCGAACGGATCGCTATAGAACAGCCACTGGTCATTGTCTTTGAAGACCTGCACTGGGCCGATTCCTCGTCATTGCTGCTGTTGGAACGTTGCTTCGCGCTCACCGATCGCGTCCCTTTGCTCATCGTGATGCTCTACCGCCCTGTCCGCGACCACGGCTGTTACGATCTGGGATTGCTGGCGGCCCGCGATTATCCGCACCGCTACGTCGAAGTTGCACTCAAGCCCCTGGATTTGCGCGCTGGGCAGGATCGAGAACTGGTCTGCAACCTGCTCGCGCTGGAAGAACTCCCTCCGCCTTTGGCGCATTTGGTTTCCCGCGCCGAAGGTAACCCGTTTTACATCGAAGAAATCATCCGCTCCCTCATTGATCAAGGGATCATCGTTCCCAAAGACGGCGGCTGGCGGCTGGATCGGGAGATCGATCTACGTGCCGTCCCCGATTCCCTGCAAGGTCTCATCATGGCCCGCATCGATCAACTGATCGAGGAAGCGCGGCGCACGTTACAACTGGCGGCCATTGTCGGGCGTACTTTCACGCACGAATTACTCGCCTGGTTATCCGCGGCGGCGTTGATGGCGCAGGCGTTGATTACGCACCTCGACAGCAATCTCGCAGCGTTGCAACGTACCGAGTTGATTCGTGAGCGAACGCGACTACCGGAGTTGGAGTACATTTTCAAGCACGTGATGGTGCGCGACGTGGCCTACGAGAGCCTGCTGCTGCGTGATCGACGCATATATCATGGTCTCATTGGGCAACATCTCGAGGAAATCTACATTGGACAAAAGCGGGAAGAGATCTACGAGTTGTTGGCGCATCACTACAGTCTCTCTGAAGACCACGAGAAGGCGCTCGATTACTTGATTAAATCCGGTGACAAGGCACGTGCGGCTTACGCCAACCTGGAGGCGATCGCATTTTACCGACGGGCTGAAACGCTGGCGAATGAATTGGAGGAAGTCGAAGCGCAGGCGTTCATCGCTGAGGGATTGGGTGACGTGCTGTTTTACGTTGGAGAGTCGACTGAAGCGCTGGTATGCTACGAACGCGCGCTGGGCTGTTGTGGCGATGTGAAGCGGCAGGCTGACTTGTATCAACGTATCGCGATTGTATATGAAATGCGCGGGGATTATGAACAGGCATTCGCCAAGTGTTCGCAAGGTATGGCGATGTTGCCGGCGGACGAGCAGACAGCGGTGGAGATGGCACGATTGCGGATTGCTCGTTCGCGCATCTACGAGCAGCAAGGGCAGAGTGATGCAGCTTTGACCGAAGGCGAGAAGAGTCTTGTCATTCTGGAGGGAACGACACACTACCTAGAAATCGCTCAGGCACACAAAGTACTGGGGCTTGGCTTCCGGTACAATCAACCCTCCAAAGCCATTCAACACTTGGAACAAGCACTAGCCATCCTGGAGCGGATTGGTGATGAATATGAAGCGGCCAGAATTTACAATAACCTGGCAATTCTTTATTATCAGACCGACTTGGCACGTTCTACAGCTTACTTTACGCAAGTGCTAAAAACGATGCAGCGCTTAGGAAATGTATGGCAAGAGGCTGTTGCATATTTAAACCTAGGTGGGGTGCACTTTGTACAGGGGAACCATGAACAGGCGATTGATTACTATAAGCGTAGCCTGGTAATGCAGGAGCGATTGGGGAACAATCTTGGTATAGCTAATTGTCATATCAATTTGGGCGAAGTTTATCGAGCAGAAGGCGATCTTGACCAAGCTATCAAAAACCTGGAGCGGGGATTGAATATCGCCCGAGAAATCAGAGCCAGCGATGCGGAAGCTGAATGCCTTCGCCAATTGGCAGAGTGTTATGTGGAAATTGGTGCCCCCGAACGTGCCCTGACCGCTTGTGAAAAGGCTCTTAGCTATGCCGAAACTATGGGAAATCGCCAAGAGGAAGCTGCTATCTACCGGGTCCTGGGCAAAGCGCATACCGAAATGCAAAACTTGCCTGGAGCCTGGAGTAGTCTGGAACAAAGTATCGCAATCTTACGCGAATTAGAGCAGGAATTTGATCTGGGGACAGCGCTTTTCGATTATGCGCACGTGCTAAAAGAAGCTGATAAGCTCGATCTGGCTCGCACAGCACTCACCGAAGCTCTTACCCTCTTCGAGCGGTTGCAACTTCCTCAAGAGCAAGAGCGAGTGCATGCGGCGCTGGATCAAATAGCGCAGTTGTAGGGCAAGCTGTCGGCAAGCTAACAGCTTGCCCTACAACTAAAACTTAGTTACGCATCACTAGCGGCAGGTACACCATATACCCTGCCAGCTTGACGTCGAACTCCACCGTGGCTACACGCGCGTAGCCGCACGTATCCGTCGCAGCGAACGTGACGGTGTATTCCCCGGCTTCAGTGTACGTGTGTGTGGCGGTCAGCCCCGTCCCGCCGAAGCTCCAGGCGTAGCTCAGGGGTGTGCCGTTCGTCGTCGCCGTCGCCGTAAAGGTAACCGTATCTCCCGCAACCGGCGCAAGCGGCGTGTAGTCGATTCCCACCGTCAGAGTCGGTGAGATGACGGTGAAGCTGACCGGCGGGCCGACGGTGCTCATCACGCCCTGCGCGCTGCTAACCACCTGGTAGTCGTCGTTGACGATGGCCAGCGACGCTTCACACGGCAGGATGGCGGTGAACTGCCCCACGGCGTTGCCGCCGTTGGCGGTGATGGCTTCGAAGGTCCAGCGCACGCGATTCAGTGCCAGTGCGCCGCCACTCGCCCAGGTGAGGTATTCGGGCATCACATCTTCCAGGATGACGGTCGTGGCATCTGCGGCGTCGGTATTGACGACGGTGAGGGTGTAGGTGACCGGCATCCCGGCGACGCGATTGCCGGAGTATGTCTTGCTAACCTCAAAGGCAGGTTGTTGTCCTGTTCCCATCGTCCCGAAGCGCGTGAACCCTAACAGCCACGCCGTTAGCACATTGTTCTCCATATCCAACGTCTGCCCCTCGCCAGGTCGCGTGCCGATTTCTTCCCAAACGCACAGCAGCATGGTATCCGGCCCGCTGCATACGTAGCGATGGAGTTTGAGGGTGGTCTCATCCATCCCGGCGACATCCTCGTCGGTGTACTCAAGCGTGAGCGTGACCGGTTCGTTGAAGCTGAAGTTCTCCACCTGTTCGTCGCCCAGATAGGCATCCAACTCCAGGGCGATCCCGCCGGCGAGGAACTCCGGCGGCGTCTCCAATTCCTCCGGGTCTAGTTGAGTCAGCACGATCGTTGTTGTCTCACTGACGGCGGCTGGCGGAATGACGACCGTCGTCTCGCTGCCGTCAGTATCGGTATAGACAAGTGTGGCGCCGGTCTCCGGCGGGACCGACACGTAGGGGGTTTCGTCGGCGCCCACGTCGAAGCCGTTG
>JAFGSL010000460.1 GCA_016934645.1 Anaerolineae bacterium | reverse complement strand
GAGACCGTCTTCTGGTGGAAGGGCAACATCACCCCGCCGAAGGATTGGGAACGCTGGGAGTGGTTCATCGAGCAGTACATCCGCCACATCATCGAGCGTTACGGGCTGGACGAAGTGCGCCGCTGGTACTTCGAGGTGTGGAACGAACCGGGCCTCACCTTTTTCTGGAAAGACGCCGACTTCGACGCCTATATGGAACTCTACGCGCGCACCGTGCGCACGCTCAAGCGCGTTGACGCCCAACTCCGGGTCGGTGGGCCGGCCAGCCATGGTTTCGGCGACGCTGTGGGCGAGCCGCCGTGGGGCAAGGAATTTCTGGAAGCGTGTGTCGAACGTCACCTGCCGCTCGATTTCTTCTCCACGCATCCGTACCCCACCTTCTACCCGTTTGACCCGGAAGGGCGCGGCTATATGACCTGGGATGGCCCCGACCGCCTGCTGGTGGATGCGCGGGGCTGCGATCAACTCTTGCGCGCCTCGGCTTATCCCGACGTCGAACGGCACTACACCGAGTGGAGTTCCAGCCCCAGCCCGCGCGATCCCGTGCACGATACCGCCTTCGAAGCCGCTTTCATCGTGGACAACAACTGGCGGGCGCGCGGCCTGATGGATTCGCTGTCCTTTTGGGTGGTCAGCGATATCTTCGAAGAATGCCGTGTGGGCGATACCCCGTTCCACGGCGGCTTTGGGCTGGTCAACGTCCAGGGGTTGAAAAAGGCATCATACCACGGATACTGGTTCCTCTCGCGCCTGGGCGATGAAGTCTTGGCCGAAGGGGATGGCTATGCGGTCACCCGGCGCGCCGATGGCACGCTGGTCATCCTGATGTGGAACTACTGCCACTATAGCGATGACGCCAACGACAGCCGCCTGCTGGCTGCCGCGAAGCCAGGCGAAATCTACGACCTGTTTGATATCCAACCGCCTCGCGAGTTCACGCTGCGCCTGGGGGGGGTGGGGGCCTCCGCCCGCGTGCAGACGACGCGCTTTGATCGCGAGCATGGCAGCGTGTACGACGCTTGGGTGGCGATGGGCGCGCCGCTGCACATCCTCCCCGCCGACCTGGACGTGTTGCGCCGCCACATGGAACTGGATGTGTCCGTGCAGCGCGTCACCACGCCGGAGAATGTGCTCGAATGGACCGTTGCGGTGCAGCCTTTTGGAGTAACGTTGCTCGAAATTTGCGCTGAGTAGAGCTGGCTAGTGCTCAATGGGTGCTACACCGTTTGTCCGTGGAAAGCGTCGTTGAGTTTGACTTTCGGGGATATACACAATATGATTGAGAGGGAAGGCAGCGGTACACGATTGCATTGTTGAGGGTAAAGGCGCTCGTGTGTATTGTCGAGCGCGCTTCAATATTTTACCCAGTGTCGTTTTTCGGCAAAGTCTCTAATCAAAGTCTATTAGACCGCAGTCCTACTCCACTTCTTGAGTGTTCCCATAAGCCAGAAGCACAAGGAGATGCGAGGATGGCTAGCTTTGAAAACATCAACAAGATCAATGAATTCGGTCAAGCCCTTGAGGCTCTCACCGCGCAGATCAAGGCGCAGGATTTAGAACTGAGTGAACTCTGGCAAGCGGTACGTAAGGTGAGAGCGAGCATTCCCAGGATACGCTATCTTGAAGATGTAGATGAAGGTAGTGATCTCAATTCCCAAAACCCTCGTGAAAAAATCGGCAATTGGTATGGGAACGCTGCGGCAGCGGTTGTAGCACACGATATGCATGCCACTGCCGCAGGGCTTTTAACGGAAGTCTGGAATGAACTGGGTATGCACCAGCGTGATTTGTTCAGCCGGACAGGAACTCCAAGGCACATTCTCCGCGCTGGTATTGGAATGTATTTGGGACAAACGTATCTCCGTAGCGACCCTGGTGCCGCAATGTGGTGGCTCTTGCATGCGCATGCCGATGATTTGCTCACCCCACACCCTGAAGGAGGCGGGGCCGCTCGCGATATGCTTAGGCTCGATTTTGGCATCAAGGAAGCGACTCTTCAGTATATGGAAAGATGCGCGAAAATGAACCTTGACAGCAATGAGCAGCACAAACTCTTTGCCGAACACCTTGTCATGCAACTTTCCCTGGAACCAGAGTACTCCTATCTCTTTTCACACCCTACGTCAATAGTAGAATTTTCAATTGGCTCTGCTTATGCCCTAACCATGATCGATGTTGTCAACTCCAGCTCAGCAGGAGAACCTATGGAGGAGTTGGCCAGGTATTTGATGCTCTTGCTTGCAGGGTGGGTGCCAACAAAGAACGTGTATTTCGGTAGAACTAGGATGGACAATGACCTCATCGCCCGCTATATTCAAGAACCAGAGGCTATCTCCATAGCCCACGGGCGCGCCATACTTGCTGAGTGCAAGAATACAACGAGTTCGATGAGCGTTGCGCAAGTGGGATACTTCTTGTATAGAATGCATTTAACTCAAGTGAAAGTGGGTATACTGTTTGCCAAGAGCAACGTCTCCGGCAGTAAAAACCGAAGAAAGGATGGCGAGGAAAGCGAAAAAAGATATGCACAACTGCTACTTGATTTGGCGTTTCAGAGAGACAATGTAGCTGCCATTGTGATTGATCTGAAGGATATTGAAGCAATTGCCAACGGGGAGAAGACAGTTTGGGGACTGATCGACAGTCGGATTACAGAAAGGCGATTTGGCAAAGCGAAGACTACGGTCTGACACACGCGGAGTCGGACAGTGCCTATTGGGATTTGTTGACAAACTTGTTTAAAACCGTTAGGCGCACCGAGTTATCAATAGACAGGTAGAGATTCGGATAAATGGACAGAGATGATTTTAGCCTGAAAACCAAAGAGATTGTTAGAAAGCGAGCTGCATATATCTGCTCTAATCCGAAATGCCGCTGCCTGACGCTTAGCCCTTCGGGGAACGACCCCGAGAAGTTCATTTATACTGGTGAAGTCGCCCACATAACAGCTGCGGCTGTCGGAGGACCACGGTATAATCGTGATTTGACAGAGGAACAACGATCATCGGCTGATAATGCTATACACCTGTGTTCAACCTGTGCAACAATGGTAGACAAGAATCAGGGAATCGATTTCTCTGATGAGCTCTTGAGACAGTGGAAAGAAGAACATGAAAGGTGGGTAGCCGAAAGCCTGAATCGACGTCTTGCAGAAATATTGCAAGATGAACAGACAAGAAGGGATCTCGTTTTGCGAATGGGTAGCCCTACCAACCCGGTTGCTATAGAAGCTGTAAGGGCATTGAGAGCACAGGGAGGACTTCAAGATGGCACATTGGAAAGTGCAAGCCTCAGTGGAGCAGATTTGCAGTACACAGACTTATCTGACGCCTGTTTGAAAGGAGTTGATCTGTCCGGTGCTAACTTGCAAGACACTAATCTTACTCGTGCGAATCTTGAAGACGCCACGCTGAAAGCTTCTAAGCTGAGGAGAAGCGAATTATGTGGGGCCAATCTAAAGAACGTCGATCTAACTGAGGTGGACCTAAAAGATGCGCGAGGCTTGACCGATGAGCAACTTGTTGAGGCGAATTCGCTGTTGGGAGCAACAATGGTCAGCGGGAAACGCTATAATGGCCGTTTCAATCTTGAGGGTGATCTACTTCTGGCACATTTGATGAAGATAGGCCAAAGCGATCAAGCAATGGCATGCTTTTATGAAGTTTCCGTGGAAAACTATCGGTGGGGCCAAAAGTGGAACAAGTTTAGTCAGTCACCTCCTGTAATGTATAGTCCAGATTTAGAGGAATGGTACAGGTTGGATCAGAGTCCAGAAGGTGTCTACGATAACGAGTAGCTCCAGAGGTCAGTTGGGGACTAGCCGTATTCTGGGTACCTCTTCAAGTTAGGCTCGTCGTAACACCATTTGGTCCACTGGCACCGCCGAACAAGCTCGTAACTCTGTTCCTGCAATGTCAATCCACAGTCAAAAATGGTAAACTTTCCACGATCGCCCGGTAGATGGTTACCTGCATTTTGTCCAGCACAGGAACGGACTCGTTATCAACTCGACCGTCTTGCGCCCGACTGGAGGGCGCGCGAGCGTCTGCATCTTTACAGATAAGGAGATTTTGATATGACAAAAAAGGTAGAGATCCCGGTTTCAGGAAAGCCCTTTAAAAACAATGCAACCTATTGCGTTGGCACCGGCCGGATGGGGCTGGCGCTGCAAAAGGAATACCTTGACCATTTGCACATCGTCCAGGAGGCGATCCACTTCCGGTACATCCGTGGGCATGGGCTGTTTTGCGATGATGTCGGCATCTATCGAGAACTTGAGATGGATGGGGAGATACATCCCTTTTACAATTTCACCTACCTGGATCGGATTATCGACGCCTATCTCGAACATAACATCCGGCCGTTCCTGGAACTTGGATTTATGCCGGACAGGCTGAAGACGGGCGAGCAGGCGATCTTCTACTGGAAAGGCAACGTGACGCCTCCTGTCTCTTACGAAAAGTGGGCCGATCTCGTCAAAGCCTTGTTGCAGCACTGTATCGAGCGGTATGGCCGCGAAGAAGTGGTCACCTGGCCCATCGAGGTGTGGAATGAGCCGAATATCCCCTTCTGGGCCGGGACGATGGAGGAGTATTTCAAGCTGTATGATGTCTCGGCTGAGGTGGTCAAGCACGTCGATCCGCGCATCCAGGTCGGCGGACCGGCCATCTGCGGCGTTGAGACGGAGAAATGGCTGCGGGCCTTCTTCGAACACTGTATCGGGAACAATTCGCCGCTGGATTTTATCACCCGGCACTGCTATACCGCGAACGTGCCGACCCGGCGCGGAGAGTACGCCTACCATACGGTCAACGATCCCACCATTATGATCGAGGAGCTCAAAGAAACCCACCGCTACATGGCGGATTACCCGCAGATTGCGAATCTGCCGCTGCATATCACCGAGTTTAACAGTTCGTATGTCCCCACGTGCCCGATCCATGATACGGATTTCCATGCGCCGTATATTGCGCGCATCCTCAGTGAAGCCGGGGAGTATGCGGATTCCTATTCCTATTGGACGTTCGGCGATGTGTTTGAGGAGGCGGATGTACCCAAGTCCGTCTTTCACGGCGGCTTCGGATTGGTGGCGCTGAGTGGGATCAAAAAGCCGACCTTCTATGCCTTTGAATTCTTCTCCCGCGCCGGGAAGGAATTGCTCTATCGCGATGATCACCTGATCGTCACCAAATGTGATAGTCGCTACGCCATCATCGGCTTTAACTGGCACGATATGCGGGATCACCAACCGTCCCCCGATGAGGTCTATGCCCTGTCATTGCCGTCGCTAGGAAAACAGGCGTTGCTGGTGAAAAAGGACGTGGGCGGCGCTCATGCCAATCCCATGCAAACCTGGAGCAACCTGGGCAAACCGCGCACCCTCAATGCGGAGCAGTTGCGAATCTTGCAGGCGTCCGCCGAGCCTTGCCAGACCGATAGCAAGCTCTTCGAGCAAAACGGAGTGTATGAAGTGGTGTTGACCATCCCGTGCAATCATCTGGTGATGCTGGAAATCACGCCGGTAGAGGATAAGACCGAGACCTACCTCGGCTTTGATCCGGAAGAGTTTTACGGAATGGCATAGTGAGGATTCACCGCGGAGCACGCAGAGCGCGCAGAGTTTTTATCATCACTTTGCGTTCTCAGCGACCTTTGCGGTGAAAAAAAACTCCCTTGTGTAAGTCGCTTACTGAAAGGACGATTTTTTATGTCAGAACAAACGGATTTTTCGGCACAGCTTCCCAATGGGCAGATGTTTGCATTCTGGGAGGTCGAACAGGAATACGAGCGCGAACTTCACGTGGACACTCAAAATCCACACGCCTCCGATCAAAACGACGGCACGGTTGTACAGCCGTTCAAAACGATCAACGCCGCGGCCCAGGTGGCCACACCCGGAACCAGGGTGTTGATCCACGGCGGGACGTACCGCGAGACGGTTCAGCCGGCCATGGGCGGGCTGGGGCCGGAAAAGATGATCAGCTATGAAGCCTATCAGGGGGAAGAAGTGATCATCAAGGCTTCCGTGGAGGTCAAGGACTTCAAACCGAGCGTCGGCTGGCGATTGTTTCCATGGTTCGGGCACACCGTCACTTCGGCGGAAGAGATCAAGGTATGGGAAATCGAACTGAACCCGGAGGACTTCAAAGGCTACAACCCGTTCTGCGCCGTGAATATCCTCCACGACCGGGTCTTCATCGAGTACGATAAAACCGACATGACCACCTATTTGAACCGCAGGGGGATGGTGTTCGTGGACGGCGAGCCGATGAAGCAGGTCCCGCTGTATAACCAGTTGAGCCAGAACGACAATACGTACTGGGTGGAGGCTAACGGCCAGAAGGTCCACATTCGTCTCGCTGGGGACGAGGATCCCAAGGATCACGTCATCGAGTTGAGCAACCGCGAGCAGTGCTTTGCCCCGAAAGAGCCTTTCCTGTCCTACATTCGCGTCAAGGGGTTGACGCTGGCCCAGGCCGCGACCGGCGCGCCTGTTCCGCAACGTGGGTCCTTATCCTGCTATCGCGGCCATCACTGGATCATCGAAGACTGCACCATTGACTGGTCGAACGCCACCGGTATCGATTGCGGCAATGAGTGCTGGCATCACTCCCGTATCGAGGGGCAGATCATTGGGTATACCATCATCCGGCGCAATACGATCAAGGATGTGGGCGTGTGCGGTATCGCCGGTATGTTTGCGAATAACTTACTGATCGAAGACAACCTCATCGTCGGGACGGGATGGCAGCGCATGGAGCTTTCCTGGGAAGCGGGCGGCATCAAGGTCCACAATGCGGTGGATACCCTCATCCGCCGGAACGTCATCAAGGGCTGTATCGGCTGCGACGCGCTATGGATGGACGTCGGTAACGAGAACTGCCGCATCACATCGAATCTGTTCATAGACGGCATCCATTCCCGCGAACACATCTTTATCGAGTGCTCGCGTGACGCCGAGAACCTGATTGACAACAATATCATCTGGAACGTCGAAGGCCGGTACGATAAAAGGGCTTTGCCCGCTGAACCCGGTTCTTCCGGTTGGTACAAAACTACCGAGTCGGATGTCAGAAATGGCTACGGCATCTATCTGGAAGGGACCGACCGGCTGAGAATGGTCAACAATCTGATCGGCAAGTGCGACAAAGCGGGCTTCTTCGCCAAAGTGGTGGCGTTCCGGGTCTGGCCCAAGCGCGGCGGAACCTCGCGGGAAAACAAGTTCTTCAACAACCTGTTCTACCGATGCGGAGAAGCCGCCATCATCTTGCCGAACCAACACAATCAGGCTGAAGGCAACGCCTATGCGCAAATGCCCCCCGGCTACCTGCGCGTCATGTATCCCGAACCGGAAATGTGCCTCGACCTGGCAACGTGGCAGGAATTCTGCGGGTTTGACCAAACCGGATGTGTGTGCGATGTGGAGATCGACATCAACAGCGACGATCTGACGATGGAGGTGGTCGTCAAAAGCGAGTTGCCCGCAGCAAAATCCGATGAAAAGGTACGCAGCGACTACTTTGGGGATAGCGACGCCGGACAACGGGTTGCCGGCCCGATCATCGGCTTGGGCGGCAAGCCAGTCCGTTTTAGCATCGATCCCCGTAAACGATAGGATAGAAACGGGACTTACGCAAGGATGATGTTTTTGCACCGCAGAGGTCGCTGAGTACGCAGGGAGACTATAAAATCTCTGCGATCTCTGCGTGCTCTGCGGTAAAATGACGCCCGTTTGCGTAAGTTCTCTAAATTCAAATCCAAAAGGAGCCTTATGTTAACTCACTGGACACAATCCGATTTACTGGTCAATGGCGTGCGGATTCACTACACCCGCACCGGTCAAGGGGATAAACCGTCCCTGGTCTTGATTCACGGCTTTTCGGACAACGGCTTGTGCTGGACGCCCGTCGCGCGCGCGCTGGAATCCGACTATGACGTGGTTATGCCCGATATGCGCGGTCACGGCCTTTCGGCGCGCGTGCAACTGGATGACGAGGTGGATATGGCTGCCGATCTGGCCGAACTTATCAACCTTCTTGGACTAGAACGCCCGATTGTAGGCGGGCACTCGATGGGAGCGGGCGTCACCTACGAAATCGGCGTGCGCTTCCCGGAACTGGCCCGCGCCTTGATATTGGAGGACCCCGGCTGGCGCTTATCCTGGCCGGAGCCGCCGGCGCCCTCGCCTGACCAGCCCGCGGAGAATCCCATCGCGGCGTGGGCCAAGAGCCTGCCAGGCAAGACGATGGAAGAGTTGCTGGAACAATACCATCAAGATCACCCCGACTGGTCTGAGGAGATGATCCGCTTGATGTGCGAATCCAAGAAGCAGCTCGATCCGACCATTGCCGACGTTATGACGAAGAGACGGCAGGTCACCCGATTGGATTGGATGACCACCCTGCCCAAGATCACCCTCCCCGTGTTGCTAATCACGGGCAACTCGGAGCTTGGAGGGCTCGTGACCCTCGAGGCCGTCGAGAAAGTGCGTGAGTTGAATCCCAACGTCACCATCGTCACCGTCCCCGATGTGGGGCACCTCATCAGGTTTGACAGATACACCGTTTTCATGGATGCCTTGCGAGCATTCCTGAAGCAGCTTCCGGCTTGATCTCTGTCAACATGCGGGAGGGTAGTTGAGGCAAGACCACCACAGGTGTGGAACGGCTGCCTTTCATAGCGAAGGGTGATATATCAAAATGCCAAGAATCCAAATTGCATTGAATGATGAACTTGTTCAGAAGTTGGAAGGTCGAGCATCGGAATTAGGATTGGAATTGAGTGAGTTTCTATCACAAGCCATCCAGCATAACGCCGACAAACTGATAAGACCGAAAGTGTGGATGCCGCGTGAAAAATGGGACGCTCTTGTTCGTGGCGATAAATGCAATGATTGTCTCCATTTAGCATCTGGAGATAATCCGCATGGCTATACAATAGCCCATCTGCGAGTCAGTCGTTTCGACCTTCTCAAGACGCAGTTTGTTCCAGGTTGTTCTGTCTTGTATTACCGAGAACACGTTATCGAGCCATATCAAATGAGCACTGAAGAACAGCACCTCTATTTCGCTGCTATAATGCAGGCCGCTCAAGCCCTCGTCCAGGTATTCAAACCGGTAAAAGTGTATTGATGGACACACTTATTCATCGGCGTGTCGAAGCTGCACGCGTAGACACTAACCCTACGGTTGTGTGCTGCATCTCTTCCGGTTGGGTCGTGCTAGGGGATACTCAATTCCTTCGAGGATACTCATTGTTCTTGCCCGACCCTGTTGTGCCGGATCTGAATACGCTGGGCAAATAGGTGGTTCTACCTACCTAGCCCAGTGCCCCGCGCCGACTTACGGCGCGGGGCACTGCTGTTCGGTCGTATTCTCAGTCCACAATCGCCTGGTAGATGGCGACCTGCATCTCGTCCAGCACGGGGACGGACTGATTGTCCATCAACTGGGTCATTTCGACGTGTACCAGCTCTTCCTGCGGATCGATGCTAAAGCGGGTGGTCGCCGCGCCACCCCAGCCGTAGGTGCCCACAGAGCCTAACGTCTGCGTCCGCTCGACGTCGAGCGTGACCCCGAAACCAAGGCCGAACCCCAGCGCCGGATTCCCGTCGCGGTAGACGCCGTCGCGCAGGTGGTTGCTCCTCATCAGCTCGACCGTTTTGCGCCCGAGCAGTCTTTGTCCATCCAGCTCGCCTTTGTTGTAGAGCATCTGCGCAAAGCGGTAATAGTCACCCAGGGTGGAGACCAGCCCCATGCCGCCGGCGGGACAGCGCGTGGGCTTGGCGAAACGGCTCGTCTCGGGTGCGTCGAGAACGGCAATGCCCTTCTCCTCGTCCGGTCTGTAGTTTACAGCAAAACGATCGAGCTTGCTCTCGGACACGTGGAAGGCGGTATCGACCATGCCCAACGGCCCCAGAATGCGCTCCTGCAGGAAGACGTCGAACGGCTGGCCTGAGACGACCTGCACCAAGTAGCCTAACACGTCGCTGGACAGGCTGTAGAAAAACTCTGTGCCCGGCTGTGTGCGGAGCGGGCATATAGCTATCCCGCGGACCATCTCTTCCAGCGTGAAGTCTAGATCGTCATGGTGGCGCTGCCAGACGTGCTTTTGAATCTGTTTGTCTACATAGTCGTCCGGGTCGAAGCCGTAGCTCAGCCCGCCGGTGTGCGTCAGCAGGTGGTGGATTGTGATCGGGCGCTTCAGGTTCGCCAGCTCGACGCCTGTTTCGGTCTCGCGTACAAAGACCTTCATATCCTCGAATTCGGGGATGTACTTGGCGACCGGGTCGCTGATGAAGAAATGACCTTCCTCATAGAGCATCATCACCGCTACGCTGGTAATTGCCTTTGTCATGGAATAGATGCGAAAGAGGGTGTCGAACGCGATGGGCTTTTTGGCCTCGGCGTCCATCCAGCCGACCTTGGACAGGTGCGCGATCTGCCCGCGCCGGGCAACCAGGCTGAGGACGCCCGGCAGCTTGCCCTGGCCCACATACTTTTGCATTACTTGGTCAACGCGCTTGAGGCGCTCGGACGAAAATCCTACACTCTCGGGGGAAACGGTATTCATTGTGCCTCCTTTTGAATGACTGACCCGAATGCGTTTTGCTAAACTTTCTACGCCCAATATGCACCGATATTGCGTTAGTTTTTCATATTCAGGTCAGTAAAATGATTTGCTGCAATGGCGACGGTATAATCTGTCATCGAGAAGCACCGGCAGGAACCAACCGGCGTCTAGTCGGGCATTATACCACCGCTTGACAGAAAAAGGTTCCAGGTACAGAATGGCGTCACTGTCGCACCAGCACGAAGGAGTTCAAACCATAGATGAGTGTAGAAGACGAAGAAAAAGTCGAGAAGATGGCTGCGTTCTTCGATGCCAGGGCTGCGGGATACGATGCGTATATGCAAGACAGCATCTTTCCAGGTGCAGCCTTCGCGCAATTCTACCAGGCCATGTCTCTGCCTATCGAAAGGACCGATGAACCGCTCAACATTCTTGATCTTGGATGTGGAACGGGATTGGAACTCGAGGCGTTGCTCCAGAGAGTGCCAAATGCGTTGATCACAGGCGTTGATCTGTCGGAAACTATGCTGAAGCGGCTGCGGGAAAAATATGGTGCCCACATGAGCCAGATCACACTTATGGCCGATTCGTATCTGACGATGCCGTTTGGGACGCATGCCTACGATCATATCCTCTCGGCGCTGGCCAACCACCATTTCCTACACGATACAAAGCGCGAGCTGTATGCGAAAATCCGCGCCGCATTGAGACCGGGAGGTAAGTACATCGAAGGGGATGCCGTTATCCCTGTGGACACGGAATCCGAGTTTCTCGATGAGTACTATGAAGACGCCGCCACTGTGCCACCGGCGACAGATGGACACTATCACATCGACATTCCCTTTTCCATTGCCACACAACAGTCCCTGCTATTGGAGGCGGGTTTCAAGGATTTCGAACTGATTTGGCAGAAGGATAGTACCGCGGTCTGGAATATCGCTGTCTATGTTGTTACCGCATGAACAATAACGGATCAGGTCAAAGGGGGGAACCATGTCAGCATATACCAAGTTCGACGTCGCGTCAGATTTGATCGTCGTTCACAAAGTGATTACGCGCGCTTTAGACGTTGCAGTGGACAATAATGCATCCGCTTTTGAAAAGCGCACCGCCAAGCGTGCAGAGTACGATTGGTACATCCTATACGTAGAGTGCTTGCTGCGGCAACTCCACGAGCATCATAGCAACGAGGATAAAGTCGTTTTTCCAATGTTTCGCAGCCTCCTTCCCGACGCACCCTACG
>JAFGSL010000459.1 GCA_016934645.1 Anaerolineae bacterium | reverse complement strand
GTCAAAATGCTAGGCGTGCGGACGTCATATTCTTCTACCAGACGTTCGGCACGCTCCTTGATCGCCGCCTCCTGCATGACCACACCCTGCGCAACAGGAGGAAGGTAATACGTATTCAGAATCAAATTGTCGGCGATGGGATAACCGAGCACCAGGCCATCAAGCTGCCGGTCTTCGGGGATATGCGCCGTACCCGCCTCCGTGATCACACGTGGCGAGGCGCGGGTCACATCCTTGCCCAGCAGTCGCACCACACCACTCTGCGCTGGGCGCAATCCGGTCAACGATTCCACCAACTCGGTCTGCCCGTTGCCCTGGACACCGGCCACACCCACGATCTCACCTGCGCGCACATCGAAGGAGATACCGCGGACGGCGACGTGCGTCCCCTCTCCCATAACGCGCAAGTTCTCTACTTCCAGCACCGGATCCTTGGGTTGCGCTTTCTCCTTCGGCACGGTGAGAATCACCTCGCGACCCACCATCAACGAAGCGAGACTACGCTCATTGCTTTCCTGTGGCAGCGCCGAGCCAGCTACGCGGCCCCCGCGCAACACCAAGATATTATCGGAGATTTCGAGGACTTCTTTCAATTTGTGGGTGATAAAGATAATGGACTTACCTTTAGCGAGCAGAGAACGGATAACCCGAAAAAGTCCGTGCACCTCTTGAGGTGTCAATACTGCGGTCGGCTCGTCCAAAATAAGAATGTCGGCCTGGCGGTAAAGCAACTTGATGATCTCCACCCGCTGCTGGATGCCCACGGGCAAATCGCCCACTAGCGCATAAGGATCTACCTCCAGGCCATACTGCTCAGAGATATCGTGAATCCGCTTGGCGGCCACTTCACGATCGAGAAACAGTCTGTTCTTGATAGATTCCATGCCGAGCATCACGTTCTCGGTTACGGTCAGTACTGGCACAAGCATAAAGTGCTGGTGCACCATGCCGATCCCCAACGCAATTGCATCCCCTGGGCCTTGAATGTCGGCCTTCTGGCCACGCACAAAGATTTCGCCCTCATCCGGCGTGTACAAACCGTAGAGGATGTTCATCAATGTGCTCTTCCCGGCCCCATTTTCCCCCAACAGCGCCAGGACCTTGCCTTCTTCCAGGGTCAGATCAATGTGGTCATTCGCCAACACCCCAGGAAAATGTTTCGTAATACCTTTCAGTTCCAAAACAGGGGGCATAGCTTCCTCCTTCGAAAATCGCCACCGAGATCACCGGGTTTTTGAGGAGAACCCTGTGTCTCGGCCCTGGAAATCGCTACCAGAGAGGTGTTTTTTGGCTGCGAGGCGATAACCTCGCAGCCAAAAAACCATCAAACTAGAAAAAAGGCGCGATCATATTCGATCGCGCCTCTCGGCACAACTCACTCCAAGCTGGCGGAATACTCCGCCCAACCGGTCTTGATGTTACCAGCGATGATATCGGCCTTGATATCATCCAGTTCGGCTAAAACGTCAGCGGATACAGTGCCAGAAGCAACATCAGCTATACCCACACCGTCATTCGCCAACGTACCGACGTAGGTCTCACCAGCGAAGCCTGGAAAATCATCGGCTTGCACGGTCTTGATGGTATCGAAAACAGCAACATCCATGTTCTTGAGCACGCTGGTCAGGACGACGTCCTTGTACTCCGCCGCGCTCACCGTCCAGTCGGTGTCCACGCCAATGACCCAGGCATTACCGCGTTCCTTGACTGCCTGCGCAGAGCCCAAACCCACGGGACCGGCCACCGGCATGACGATATCGGCACCTTCATTCATGAAGGTCTCCGCAACGCGGCGCCCATCGTCAGTGGAATCGAAGTTGCCCACGAAAACACCATCGTTCGCGGCAGTGTCCCAACCCAGTACCTCAACACTGGTACCGTGTTGCTGGTTGTAATAGTCCACACCGTACTCAAAGCCCACCATGAAAATAGCAACGGTGGGGATGTTGATGCCCCCGAAGGTAGCAACTTTACCGGTCTTGGTCGCCGCCGCCGCCGCGTAGCCGGCCATGAAGGCCGCTTCGTCGGTGCTGAACGTCAAACCACGCACGTTGTCACCCAGTGAAGGGAAGTCCACGATAGCAAAATTGGTATCGGGATAGCGGGCAGCGAAATCCGCAGTGTCATCCGCCAGCAGGAAACCCACGGTGATGATCAGATCGGCTTCCTGATTGACATACTGGGCAAGGTTCGTGGCATAATCGGTCTGCTGTTCAGACTCCAAATAGCTACCATCCACCTTCAGTTCACTGACAGCTTGCTCCACACCCTTCCACGAGGTGGCATTGAAGGACTTGTCATCAATACCACCAGCATCGGTGATCATACCGACCTTGAGCTTGTCACCCGCACCGCCACCACCGCAACCCACCAACAGCATGCTGGCGACCAGCACCAGGCTTAGCAAAACCCACAACTTCTTCAACATAGGACTCCTCCTTTAATAGATTGGTTACGAGATTTGAAAATCAAAAGCTGTGCATGCGCTCTCTACGTGTCTCCTGCGATTGCACCACCTCCTTCGCGACCTACCCGGGATATGTTGAGTGTACTCAGAACCAGCAGACACCTAAAGGTACCTGCTTCATGATATACACCATATTACAAGATTAGCAACAAGGCTAGAGGGAAAAGAACCTTGTTGCAGATGCAAAATATCACATTGCGCCCCAGGGCTCTTGAGTATCATCTCCTGCTTGACCGACGATCAATGCCCACAGATCGAGATGATTAGAACCTATCCGAGAATTCGGCGTTGACGCACCAAAAAACGCTCGCAAGCACAATTTTCGGATAGAGTCTTATGCTGTTTCCTCAACCGGGACATCAGGAACCGGTGCCTCGGCAGAGACCACGCTCTCGGTGTCTTCCTCGGGTTCAACGGCACGAAATTCCAATGCTTCTTCATCGCTATCCTCGCCCACGTCCACACAGATGTGTGCGCCGGGGCCGAAATTACCCCGCAAGATCTGTACACTCAACGGGCTCTCCACGTATCGCTGGATCACCCGGCGCAGCGGGCGCGCGCCAAATTGTGGGTCGTAGCCTTGCTCGGCCAACCACCGCTTGGCCTCATCTGTCAACGTGACGTGCAGATCATATTCGCCGAGGCGCATCTGCACCTCCTGCATCTGCAGATCGACGATACGCGTCACAGCCTCCAGCGTGAGATTCGCAAAAATGACAATCTCATCTACCCGGTTGATGAATTCCGGGCGGAAGGTTTCCTTGAGCGCGGCAAGCGTCCTGCGGCGCGTCTCCTCATCCTGATCATCGTCCCCACGCGCGAAGCCTAACGCGCCACCGCGTTTTCCGTACGCAGTGCCGATATTGGACGTCATAATGACCACGGTATTGCTGAAATCAACGCTGCGCCCTTGGCCATCGGTGAGGCGCCCTTCATCGAGAATTTGCAACAACGCATTCCACACATCCGGGTGTGCCTTCTCAATCTCATCGAAGAGCACCACTTGGTAAGGACGCCGTCGCACTGCTTCGGTCAACTGCCCACCTTGATCATACCCAACGTACCCTGGCGGCGCACCGAAAAGGCGCGAAACGGTATGGCCCTCGCGATACTCGCTCATATCGATGCGCAACAATGCATCCTCGTCATCGAAGAGGAACGTAGCCAGGGCCTTGGCGGTCTCCGTCTTTCCCACACCAGAGGCACCCAGAAAGAGGAAGCTGCCGATGGGCCGGCGGGGATCTTTCAAGCCAGCGCGCGCCCGGCGGATAGCGTCGGCGATGGCGTTGATGGCTTCATCCTGCCCGATAATGTGCTGCTGGATAGCCTCTTCCATCCGCAGCAGCTTGTCGGCTTCTTTCTCCAGGACCTGATACACCGGGATACCTGTCCAGGCTGAGACAACGGCGGCAATATCCTGCGCCTCCACCAATTCGTCCAGTTGATGGCGGTTCCGCCACTCCTCACGCTTGGCGGAGAAGTCTTCCTCCTGGCGCAAGCGTTGCGTTTTCACCTCAGCGGCGCGCTCGTAGTCGCGCGTATTGCCCGCGGCCTCTTCTTCAGCGCGCAGGCGGTTGATCTCCGCCTCCATCTGCTTGAGGTCCGGCGGTAACGTGAAGAGCGCCACCCGCAGACGTGCGGCTGCCTCGTCCATAATGTCGATGGCTTTGTCGGGCAAATGCCGGTCGGTGACGTAGCGATGGGCCAAGCGCGCTGCCGCTGCCACCGCCTCGTCGGAGATGCGCACTTTGTGATGCGCCTCGTAGCGGTCGCGCAAGCCGTGCAACATCGCGATCGTATCTTCTACCGAAGGCTCATCTACGAAAACCGGCGCGAAACGGCGTTCCAACGCGCCGTCTTTCTCGATATACTGCCGGTACTCATCCAACGTCGTTGCGCCGATGCACTGTAACTCCCCACGCGCCAGCGCCGGTTTGATCATATTCGACGCATCCAACGCGCCTTGCGCATTTCCTGCCCCAACGACAGTGTGCAGTTCATCGATAAAGAGCACGATCTCGCCTTCGGCCCGCTGCACCTCTTCGAGGATGGTCTTCAGCCGCTCCTCAAATTCGCCCCGGAAGCGTGTTCCGGCGACCAGCGCGCCCAGGTCGAGCAATACCAGACGCTTGCCCTTTAGGATTTCCGGCACGTCGTCGCTGGCAATCTTCTGTGCCAACCCTTCGACGATAGCCGTCTTGCCCACCCCGGGTTCACCGATGAGCACGGGGTTGTTCTTGGTGCGGCGTACGAGAATCTGGATGACGCGCTGGATTTCGCCTTCCCGCCCAATCACCGGATCGAGCTTCCGCTCACGCGCCATCTGGGTGAGATCGCGGCTGAAGCGCGTCAACACGCGGAACTGCGCCTCCGTTTGCGGACTGGTGAGTTTCTGGCCGCCGCGCATTTTTTGCACCACTTCCATAGTACGGTCGTGAGTGATATTATTATCTGCTAGCAAACGGGCAACGCCCGTATTGCGTTCCAGCGTGATCGCCAGGAAAAGGTGCTCCGTGGAGATATACTCGTCCTTGAGGGCAGTCACTTCTTCCTGGCTAAGGTCGAGCACACGCTTGACGCGCGGGGTGATGAAGATTTGCTGTCCACCGCCTGCGCCGTAGATGCCGGGGCGCGTATTCTGTCGCAGTAACATGTCCAGGGCATCCGAGAGCTGCCCGGGATTAGCCCCCATCTCCAACAACAATGCTGGGACGGTTCCCTGCTGCTGTTGGATCAATGCCAACAATAAGTGTTCTACATCTACCTGGCTGTGCCCATAACGGGTCATCAGCTCCACCGCCCGCTGCGCTGCCTCCTGGGCGCGCTCGGTAAAACGGTCAAAACGCATCATAGACGTTATTCCTCTCGTAATCAGACTTCAGTTAAAGCGGTCAGCGCAGCCTGCGCGGCAGATTGCTCCGCCAGGCGTTTGCTGGACCCCTGCCCCTCACCCGCCACCTGCTCGTTCAACAGCACTTGGGCTGTGAACACCTTGGCGTGATCGGGGCCATTTTCATCGACGATCCGGTACGCCGGTGTGATACCGAGATCGGCCTGCGCCCACTCTTGAAACCGCGATTTGGCATCGACGTCGGCACCGGTGCGGAGGACCACGCGAGCTTCCTGAACAAACCACGGTTCAAGGCGCTGCCAGGTGATTTCCAGGCCTCCGTCCAGATAGAGTGCTCCCACGAGCGCCTCAAAAGCATCGCACAGATTGGCCGCGCGCGTATTCCCACCGCTCTCTTCTTCACCCCGTCCCAGGCGTAAAGCTTCACCCAATCCAAGATGCTGTGCCAGGGAAGCCAATGTCATCGTGCAGACTAGCGTAGCCCGCAAGCGCGTCAACGGACCTTCAGGAAGATCGGGGTGATTTTGATATAGCCAAGCCGCGACCAGAAAATCTAGCACCGCGTCGCCGAGAAACTCTAGCCGCTGGTTATGGTGTTCCTCACCACCTTCTCCGGGGTGCTCGTGCGCGAAAGAAGGATGCGTCAGGGCAAGTTCCAAAAGCTCCGGGTGCGCAAACTGGTACTGCAAGCGTCTCTGGACTTCAGCGATTGTGATGGTCTTCCCTCCTCCGATAGTCTTGCCGTCATTCATCCAAGGGTTGGGTGCTTCAGTGGCAAATTGCCCTGCCAAAGAGAAGGCCACCGCCTTCCCGGCATCACTGCGGACAGTTTACGTCCTTATGTGTATGCTTATTCTACCCCGAAAATAATGCTTTGCAACAAAAGCCAGATGGGGAACAGGATCTTACCATTCTGCTGGTCCAGTGCAACTCAGGTTTCCGCCGGCCACAAATACGGCCTAAGGGTTCGTAAAAATATAACTTCCCGCTTTTATTGCTCTAAGCCCCGTCCCCGGGGCGCTCTGCGCGGGAACTTATTCTTTTACAGGTCCTAAAAGCCAGGGAGATAAAAAGGGTATTTTCGTGGCGGGGTAAAGCCCCGCCACGAAAATACCCCCTAAAAAGCCGCTTTAGCGGCAGAATAACACACAAGCACCTCTTGGCCCACGAGAATAACAAAGCCCTGAATGAAGAATGAGGAGTTAGCAATGAGGAAATCAGAATGGGGAACCCAAACCTGATGTGATACAGTGATCTACCGATCCAAATATAACGTTCTAAAAATCTACACTTTCAAGGGAGCCGATGATATAGTTTAGTTTCATACGCACGGATCAGTCAAACACTGAAACGATTTCCGCCTCAGTGCAGCGCACGCCCATACGTTTATAGGATCTAGGCCTGTGCCGGATACGCTGACGCCGCAGGCGACGCACCGGGTGAGACAGTGCGTTTGCGCTGGACAAACAGCCACAACGCCACAACGCCAACGACCGAAAGCACGCCGCCCCCCACCAATCCTACCGTCCGCGTCACCCGATGCCGCCGCTGGGTCACATCATAATGGCGGCGCGCTTCGGCGACCAAATCCCTACCCAACTGCTCCACAAAGGCCGCAGGGGTCGCGACGGGCGGCATGGCGTCCGCCACGGCCTGCCCTAACGCCTGCTCTTCCTCAGCAGGGAGGTTCTCCTGCAAGACGATGTAATGGTGCGCTCTAGATTTCATGAAACCATCCCTCCGGGACCATATCACGTAAACTAATAAGGGTGCGATGATATAATGCCTTAATCGCCCCCTCGGATTTCCCCATCACGGCTGCAATCTCCAGATTCGACATCTGTTCCACAAACTTTAGAATCAACAACGTTTTCCGGTCTTCCGGCAAATCTGCCAACAACTGCAATAACAGCTCACGCGTCTCCAGCGCCTCGACGTGGTCGGGCGGCGAACCGTACCCGTGTGGCGCTTGCACCAACGGATGAAACGGTGACACACTGTCGATGGCAACACTTGGATGGCGACTGGTGTCACGGTACCAGTTGACCACCAGGTTGTGCGCTATCCGAAACAACCATGCCTGGAACGATGCCCCCTTCTCGCGATAGCTCTGGAGACTGCGCAGCGCCCGGTAGAACGTCCGTGAGGTCAAATCCTCCGCCTCAGTTGGATTGCCGGTGTGCCGGTAATGATAATTGTAAATGCGCCCCACGTAGTGCTGGTAAAGCTCCCCGAACGCTTCCGGCTCGGACTTCGCACGCGTGATCAGATCACGTTCCGCGTCCTCATCCATGCCCCCTCCTCACAAATAAAGCCGCCCGGCAGATTGCCGGTGGAAACAAGCCTTCTTCCCGCTTGCAGTATACCAGATTTGACCGTTGCCGGTATCTGAGAGGTGGGTCCACGGCGATTATATGCGTCGGCCTATGCACGACGCATATAAACTAACACCATACCCGCCACAAAGTTGCGCTTTTCCCAAATCATACCGCTTTCTTTGCCAGACGCTCTATCTCGTCCCCGCTGATGACCTCCTTCTCCTGCAAGATGCGTGCGATCTCGTGGAGCGTCTCGCTGTGTTGCTGTAACAGGCGCACCGCGCGCCGTTCGGCGTCCTCGATGATGCGGCGCGTCTCTTTGTCAATCAGCGTCGCCGTCTCCGGGCTGACATCGCTCCGCATTCCCTCCAGACGAGTCAAGTAGCCGGCACCTTCATCCGGCGCATAGCGCACCGGACCGAGGGCTTCCGTCATCCCAAATTCTGTCACCATCCGCCGCGCCAGGCTGGTCGCGACCTGCAAATCATTGGCCGCACCCGTGGATGTGTCATTGAAAACAAGCAATTCCGCCGCCCGTCCGCCCAGGATCACGGCGAGACGCTCCTCCAGCTCACGCTTGCTCATCAAGTAGGTGTCCTCTTCGGGCATCTGCAGCGTGTAACCCAACGCACCTTTCGCCGTGGGGATGATGCTGACTTTGTGAACCGGATCGGTATTGGGCTGCAATTGCGCGACCAGCGCGTGCCCGCCCTCATGGTAGGCCACGCGACGCTTGAGTTCGGGCTTGAGCGTGACCTTGCGCTGCAGCCCGGCCACCACGCGCTCAATAGCCAGATCGAAGTCGCCCATCGTCACGGCCTCGCGTTCACTGCGCACAGCCAGCAACGCAGCCTCATTCACAATGTTCGCCAGGTCTGCACCCGAAAAACCGGCGGTGATCTGCGCGACGCGCTCCAGGTCCACATCCTCCGCCAACCGCACATCGCGCGTATGGATAGCAAGGATCTGTCGCCGGCCCTCCTCGGTCGGCATACTCACTTGCACCTGACGGTCAAAACGTCCAGGGCGGAGCAATGCCCGATCCAGAATTTCAGGCCGGTTCGTCGCCGCCATAATGATGACGCCCTGGTTGGGCTCAAAGCCGTCCATTTCGGACAAGAGCTGGTTCAGCGTCTGTTCGCGCTCGTCGTTGGTGCCCAGCGCACCCACCGTGGAGCGAGATTGCCCAATGGCATCAACCTCATCGATGAAGACGATACATGGTGAGCGCTGCTTGGCCTGCTCGAAGAGATCACGAACGCGCGCCGCGCCCACACCTACGAACATTTCCACAAAGTCCGAGCCACTGATAGAGAAGAAAGGCACACCGGCCTCTCCGGCGGTAGCCTTCGCGAGCAAGGTTTTGCCTGTTCCAGGGGGCCCCACCAGCAACACGCCCTTGGGCAACTTCGCGCCCAGGCGGGTGAAGCGTTGCGGGTCTTTGAGGAATTCGATGATCTCTTTGAGTTCGACCTCTACCTCATCCGCCCCGCCAACGTCCTCGAACTTGACCCCCGTCTTCTCGCCAGTGATCTCCTTCGCCCGGCTCTTGCCGATGGACATCACACCAGCGCCAGCCTGTCCCATTCGCCGTAGCCCGAAGTACCAAATCAGTCCCAAAGGTATTAAGGGGATGATCCACCCAAGTAACGACGCCAGGAAGGTATTGGTCGGCGCCTCACTGGAAAATGTCACCCCAGAATCGACCAACCGCTGGATCAGATCAGGATCATCCACGCGTACGACGTTGTGTGTCCGCCCTTGCGCCTCAGCAGCAGCATCCTCGCAGCATGTGTACAGGATACGATCCTCCGTCAACTGCACCTCGGCGATCTCGCCAGCCTCCAACTGTTGGAGGAACTGGCTATATGGAACCTCCGTCCAACGAATGACCAGCGGGCGGAAAATCAATTGCTGGAAAAGTCCGGCGATAAGAATCGCCACCAGCAGGTAAATTGCTGAAAAGCCTACTTTTTTGCCCTGTTGTTTATCCACGTTTGCCTCCAATGCCTCATTGTATCAGTATCGCATAGCATGATTAGCAAACCGTTAACAGAAGCTTAGAATGTGCTTTGAAATCGCTCCTACTCCTCAGAGGCTCCGCTGTCCGCAACGTCCTCTTCTTCGAGCGAAACTTCCGTCTTCATCAATTCGCGCAGCAGCAGCGTAGCGTATGCGCCTTTGGGTGCGAAAAACGAGAGTGTCAATACGTCTGGGCCTTCCATTTGCCACGACAATCCTTCGGGATAGTATCGCAGCGGGCGTCGGCTGCCTTTGGCTTTGAAGGGGCGGAAATCCGCCAGCGCGATCCCGGCTTCTTCAAGGACGGCAGCTTCCAACGCACCGGCTTCGGCCTGCGCCGCGAGCATTTTGTAGCCATAGATCGGACCGGTGGCACTGATCTCCCAATCCCGCACGCGCGGGCGTTCAGCGACGACATCCTCCACGATAAAGATACCGCCGGTGTCCTCCTTGCGCGCCACATCGCCGGGTAGCACATCATCCAACAGACCGCGCTCAATCCGTACTGCGAGCACAGTATTGAAAAGCGCCGACTGCAGCGCGCTGACGAGAAACTGGCGCATTTTGTAGGACAGATGGTAGATGCCGTGCGTCCTAAGCGCCGCGCGGTCGTTGCGCAACAGCAGCAGGCCCATTTCGTGATTGTTCCCGCGATTTCCGAAGCGCTGCCGCCCATAGCCGTTAGGGACGCCACGCACCAGCAACTGCTCAACGATGACGGCGGCGCGCACCTCGGCCTCCGGCGCTACATCGCGGAGACGCAACGTAAAGCGGTTGCCGTGCAAGTGCCCGCTGCGCAGCTTGTTCGTATGTCGTTTAGCCCAGAGAACCCGTGCTTTGTCCAACGTAAGCGCTAGAATTTTCTCCGGCGGCACCCATTGAACCGAGAGCGTCTGCCGCGCCACCGCCCGCGCGTCCTTCAAGCCTGCGCAGCTGATCTCCCGTTCAGAGATGCCCAGCGCCTGCGCAATCTGCTTGATAAGCATCAACGTCGATATGTCACGCTTTTCCACGCCGAAGAATGTGTGCTCGCCCTCGCCGCACGGATCGTAGGCCGGAACTTCTTCGACGATGAAGTCGTCAATTTCGACGCGCATCTTGCCCCCAACGCCGGGAAAGTCCGGCGTCAAATACGGGATTTCCCAGTTCAGCATAAACATACTCCTCAAGTCAGGGAGTCATCAGTCTGGTAATCCGATAGTCTCGTAGTCATAATGACTGTCCGACTACCGGACTAAAGACTAATCGACTAGTGTTCCGTCAAGGTATGAATGACGGGTATTTTCCTGTGCAGCACTTTTACCCGTCATACTAATGTTGAAAGAACACTAGAGACTCTCTGACTAATCTGAAAGAAGGTAAGCGATGAGCAGGCGCGTAGTGGCCTCGATGGAGTCACGATGGGTACGCTCGTAAGCGTGCGAGGCGTCCACGCCCGGCCCGATCAGCGCGACCTTGAGATCGGCGCCGGCGCGCAAGGCCGCTTCGCCATCAGAGCCGTAGCTTGGATACGTATCCACTTTGTAGGGGATGGCGTGGTCGGCTGCCAGACGCTCCAGCTTCCGTCTCAAGCCCAGATCATAAGGACCGCCAGAATCTTTGGCGCAAATTCCCACGCTAAATTCGTCTGAGTTTTGCCCCTCGCCGACGGCAGCCATATCCACCGTCACCAACTCCTGGACATCGTCCGGGATGCCCACGGAACCACCGTGACCGACCTCCTCATAATTCGAGATCAGCGCGTCCATGCGATAAAGCGGTGCCATGCCGGCTTGATGCAACGCAAGCAGTGCCCCGTAGATGCAGGCCACGCCGGCCTTGTCATCCAGATGACGGGAGCGAATGAAACCGTTGGTCATCTCCACACGCGGATCAAGATAGATGAAATCCCCCACGCTGATACCCAGTTGCTCGGTCAATTCCTGACTGCCGGTGACGGCATCCAGGCGTACTTCGTAGTTCTCCTGCTTGCGTTCCAACGTGCGTACCTCGGCCCCGTGGACGTGAACAGAGACCTTGATCGGCAGAATACTCCCGCGATAGCGCTGTCCTGACGCCGTCACTACCGTACAGCCTTCACCCTCGATGGAATGCCAATCGTAACTACCAAGCTGCGTCACTTCCAGCCGTCCGTTGCTCTTGATCTTTCTGACCATCGCGCCCAACGTATCGACATGCGCAGTAAGGGCACAAGGGCGTTTGGCATCACCAGGCCACGTCAGCACCAACCCACCTTTCACCGTATGGCTGACACGCAAAGGCAGATCGTCCACAGCATGTTCGACATAGGCCATAGCCTGCCCAGTATCGCCTGTCGGACTGGGGGTGTTCAACAACCCGGTCAGAAATTCCACAATCGCGTCCATCGGAATATCGGGGAGTATCATCGTAACCTCCTGCAAGAATAGTCAGATAGTCCTTAGGGCTCGTAAAAATATAACTTCCCGCATTTATTGCTCTAAGCCCCGTCCCCGGGGCGCTCTGCGCGGGAACTTATTCTTTTACAGTCCCTT
>JAFGSL010000458.1 GCA_016934645.1 Anaerolineae bacterium | reverse complement strand
GGCGGTCAGGTCCTCTGTCGTTGGGGTCACAACCAACACGCCGTCAGTAATACTGCCATCCAAGCGCGACAAGTGTCGGCGTTCCCACCCGGATTCTGCTGTTGCAGCGATGTGACCGCTGCTGTAAACAATCAAATCGTACTCAGTGCCGCGAATCGCTTTGCCGATCCCTTTGAATAGTTCAAGACTGAAAGGATCGCCTATATCCACAACCAGAATGCCAATGACATTGGTGCGCCGGCTGCGCATACTGGTCGCGGCAAGACTCGAAGTGTATCCCATTTCTGCGATCACACGCCGTACCTTTTCATAGGTTTCTGCTGCAACATCGTCCTTATCGTTGAGGACACGTGATACAGTAGAAACCGAGACCTCACAGGCTTCAGCGACATCACGGATGGTGAGAGAATTTTTCTTACGACTCATAATGGCTCGAATGCGGTGAATTTCTTTCCGGTAACAATACCGGTATCGTTACCGGAGCGTATATAAACTATAGCATAGTTTTTTCGCTGTGTCAATAGATTTGTTGACCAATTGGCAAAATTGCTTAAGATGCGTCTTGTACCTGTTCTTTTGTCTCGAGGTGTGTTTCAGCTTTGAGGTGGGACGCACTTGGTTGACCTGCTACTGGACATTTTGGCGTTTTTCCACCTTTGTACCAGGCATAAGTGCATCCCACTTGGTAAGTCGCCCTAATGCTGAAACGTACCTTTGTCTTGAGATGAATTGCGCGTGTATATAAACCGTGGTATAGTTTGTGTTGCTTGTGATCATTTAGAACCTATCCGACAATTCGCCGTTGGTGCATCAGAAACACTCGCAAGTACAATTTTCGGATAGAGTCTCAATCCTCAAAGGAGCGCAAACGATGGACACTGTATCCTCTTTTGAAACGCGGCTCCGGTTTCTGCGTGAGCAGCATGCCGCACTGATCGAACGCAAAAACTCGATCAACCCCGCATGGTCTAGTGGCGTCTTCGACCGTTGGGTGTACCCTGTTCTTACTGCCGCGTATACGCCGCTCTTCTGGCGCTATGACCTAA
Source organism: Anaerolineae bacterium (assembly GCA_016934645.1). Next base: position 6,080 of record JAFGSL010000458.1, on the reverse strand, counting down.
ACCCCAAAACCAACCCCTACTTGATGGAACGCATGGGCATCAATGGTGTGTTCAATGCTGGCGCGATGGAGCTGGATGGCAAAATACTCCTTGTTTGCCGGGTGGAAGGCTACGACCGCAAGTCCTTCTTCGCCGTTGCAGAAAGCGAAACAGGTGTTGACGGTTTCGACTTTTGGGATTACCCCATCGTCATGCCGGAAACTGACGATCCCGACGCCAACGTCTACGATATGCGTGTAGTACAACACGAGGATGGTTGGATCTACGGCGTTTTCTGCACCGAGCGCAAGGACCCCGACGCGCCGCCCGGCGATCTGAGTAGTGCAGTAGCGCAGGCTGGCATTGCCCGTACGCGTGATCTCATCACCTGGGAGCGATTGGATGATCTCAGAACGACCTCGGCGCAGCAGCGCAACGCGATTTTACTGCCGGAGTTTGTCCAGGGGAAGTATGCCTTCTACACCCGGCCGCAGGATAGTTTCATCGAGGCCGGGAAGGGCGGCGGCATCGGTTTTGGTTTGGCGGACGACATCGCGCACGCTGACATCGCGGAAGAGACCATCGTGGACCCGCGCGCCTACCATACTATCAAGGAAATGAAAAATGGTGCGGGTGACGTCATCAAGACTTCAGCGGGCTGGCTGCACATTGCCCACGGTGTGCGTGGGTGCGCAGCGGGCCTGCGTTACGTGCTCTATGCCTTCCTCTGCGACCTGGACGATCCTAGCCGGGTCATTGCCCGTCCCGGCGGCTACCTGATGGCGCCTGAGGGTGAGGAGCGTGTGGGTGACGTTTCCAATGTGTTGTTCTGTAATGGTGCGGTCGTCCGTCAGAACGGGCGTGACACTGGTGATGTCTTCATTTACTATGCTTCGTCCGATACGCGCATGCATGTGGCCACGAGCACCGTGGATAGACTATTGGACTATGTCTTCAACACGCCGGAAGACGGCATGCGCTCTGCAGCGTGCGTCGCGCAGCGCATCGAACTGATCCGCAGGAATTTGGCGATTGCGGGATTGGCGATTGGATGATTGAGGATTGGACGATTTGTTTGAGAGATTCCGACTTTTAACCTGTAACTTTCAACCGTTTTAAGGAGGTTTGGACATGGAATACCGATCGTTAGGACGAACAGGCGTGATGGTCACGCCACTGTGTTTGGGTGCGATGAACTTTGGCGGGCCAACAGGCGAGGCTGACTCTATCGCCATCATCAATCGTGCGCTGGAGGGCGGCATCAACTTCATCGATACGGCCAACGTCTACAACGCGGGCGAGAGCGAGCGCATCGTGGGCAAGGCGCTGGCCGAAAACGGCAAGCGCGACGAGGTTGTGCTGGCGACGAAGGTGCATGGCGGGATGGGGTCGGGTATCAACGACCGGGGCAATTCGCGTTATCACATCATCAAAGCATGCGAGGATTCACTACGCCGCCTGCAGACCGATCACATCGACTTGTACCAACTGCATCGTCCGGACCTCGTCATGCCGCAGGATGAGACGCTGCGTGCCTTCGACGACCTGGTGCGTGCGGGCAAAGTGCGCTATATTGGCTGCTCCACTCATCCCGCTTGGATGGTGATGGAAGCCCTGGCGATCAGCGAGAAGATGGGCATTGCGCGCTACATCAGTGAGCAGCCGCCCTACAACTTGTTGGATCGTCGCATTGAGAATGAACTGGTCCCGCTGTGCCAAAAGTATGGTTTGGCGCTGCTGCCGTGGTCGCCGCTGGCGGGTGGCATCCTCGCGGGGAAATACACCCTGGAAATGCTTGACGCGGAATCTTATCCTGAAGACTCCCGTGCCGGGCGTTCCGGTGCGATGTTCCGCGACCGCGTGACCCGCCGAGCCGTCGAAGTTGCGGTGCAGCTCAAGGCGATGGCCGAAGAGCGCGGCATGACGATCACGCAGTTCGCGCTACTGTGGTGCAAGGATCAGCCCGGCATTACTTCGCCCATCATCGGCCCGCGCACGATGGCGCACCTCGAAGACGCGCTTCCCGTGCTGGAGATGGCGCTCGATCCTGCCGATGTACCGCTCTTCGATGCCCTTGTTCATCCCGGCAATGTTGTTGCTGACTTCCACAACAGCAACCCGTGGATGAAGGCGCGGATTTAAGATCTGCGAGTTAAGGGTTGTGAGTAGGAAGCGTTCTATTCCTAACTCATAACTCTTAACTCCTTATTTTCTCACAGGAGGATACAGAAACCATGCCATTAACTTTCGATTTCCCACTAGAGAAGCTACAAACGTACATGGGGATCAATCCCCGACCGGCGGATTTCGACGCCTATTGGGACGCAGCGCTGGACGAGATGCGCGCACTTGATCCGCAGGTAATGCTGAAGCCGGCGAAGTTCCAGGCATCTTATGCCGAGTGTTTCGATATGACCTTCACCGGCGTCGGAGGCGCGCGCATCTACGCCAAATTGCTCAAGCCGAAGAATGCGAGTGCGCCGCATCCTGCCGTTCTTATGTTCCACGGTTATTCCGGTGATTCCGGCGACTGGGCCGACAAGCTGGGCTATGTTGCGGCGGGCTATACGGTGGCCGCGCTCGACTGCCGAGGACAGGGTGGGCGCTCGGAGGATAAGGGCGGTGTCATTGGCAATACGCTGCACGGACACATCATCCGGGGATTGGATGAAGCGCTCAGGGGCGAGCCGGAGAAGCTGTATTATCGTCAGATGTTCCTCGACACGGCGCAACTTGCCAACATCGTGATGGAGATGCCGGATGTGGACCCAACGCGCGTTGGCGCGACCGGCGGCAGTCAAGGCGGTGCGCTCACGGTGGCTTGCATTGCGCTCGAGCCGCGCATCAAGCAGGCCGCACCCGTTTTCCCATTCCTCAGCGATTATAAACGTGTCTGGGAGATGGATCAGGATACGAACGCCTACTCCGAACTCCGTGAGTACTTCCGTCGCTTCGACCCGCGCCACGAGCAAGAAGATATGGTCTTTGAAAAACTAGGCTATGTGGATATCCAATACCTCGCACCGCGCATCCGCGCCAACGTCCAATGGTACACCGGCTTGCGCGACACGATCTGCCCACCTTCCACGCAGTTTGCCGCGTATAACAAGATCACCTCGGAAAAGGAAATGGTCATCTATCCCGACTTTGGCCATGAAGGACTGCCGGGGAGCAGTGACCTCATCTTCGAGTTTATGATGGGGCTTTAGCGTGATTCGTGATACGTGAAACGTGATACGTCACGTTTCACGCATCACGTCTAGGGAACCACATACCCCTGAAAGGGAAAAAACTATGTTGAACACGATTGGTATCCTCAGCCCCGGCGATATGGGACATAGCGTCGGTAATGTGCTGCGCGAGCATGAACTGCGCGTCATTGCCTACTTGGGCGACCGCAGCGAACGCACGCGGGCGCTGGCACGCGAGGCGCAAATCGAGGAAGTCCCCTCATATCAGGCGCTCGTCCAGGAAGCCGGCGCTATTCTCTCAATCCTTGTTCCCGCGCAGGCTGTGGCGGCGGCAGAACTGGTGGCGCAAGCTCTACGGAAGACAAGCGCGGACCTTCTCTACGTCGATTGCAATGCGATTGCGCCACAGACGGTGAGGGCCGTGGGAGAGATCATTACGCAGGCCGGTGGGCGTTTCGTGGACGCATCCATCGTCGGCGGGCCGCCACGCGGTGGGTATACTCCGCGTATCTACGCCTCCGGACCGGACGCCGCGGCCTTTGCAGAATTGGCAGGATACGGCCTCAACATCATCGTCATGGACGACATCATCGGGCATGCCTCAGCGCTCAAGATGTGCTACGCCTCGGCGACGAAAGGCTCAACAGCGCTCTACGCCGAATTGATGATCGCGGCGAAGGCGTTAGGCGTAGAAGAAACACTCATCGCGGAGTTCGAGCAGAGCCAGGCCGATCGCTTTGCCGGCATCGAGCATGGATTGCCGCGTGTGCCGGTCAAGGCTCGGCGTTTCGTCGGGGAGATGGAGGAGATGGCGAAGATGTACGATGCGCTTGGCCTTTCGCCGAACATGCTCGCTGGGGCTGCGCAGGTCTACCGTGTCATCGGCAGCACGCCGCTTGCCGACCGCACGCCCGAGGATACGTCGCCTTTTCCCACGCTGGACGAGGTCCTGGCGATTTTCGTGGAACATTTGAATGACTGAGGATGCTAATGAGCGCGCGGACGGGCGCGCGGACGGGCGCTGGTCGCCGCGCGTCCCCAAATGGAAGCTGCGGCGACTCTACCAACTGGAAGCGCAAGGTATTTACGACGATGATTTGTTGGACGACGTTGGCTGGACGCTTTACCTGCGCTGCCGCGATATCCTCATCATCCGCGACGCTCTCAATGGAACGGTGAAGTGTCCTCGCTGTGCACAGGCTCGACAAGTCTCGCTTATCCCTCGCCAGACCCGCGCGCGTGAGGAAGAACTGCGCTGTCCGGTATGCGATTGGCATCTCACCTGGCAGCGGTATTGAGAATTCCCCTGCCATTCAGCAGACCGACGCCGCTTGGCGTGCCAACTTCGTCGCCTCCTGGTGGCCGGAATTCCTAGGGCATGCAGGAGTAGCGATTGAGCGGGAATGCGAATCGGCGAATCAAGAATCAGCGAATGAATGAATCAGCGAATGAGCATCCAGCAACAAGCATCCAGCAACCAGCTTCCAGCATCGAATATCCAGCTTCGGATCTAGTTGCCATATGTGTGCGCACGCGCAGCAACGAGGTCAATGAGCTGATCGCGGCGGAGTGTGAATATTTGACGGGCGGACGTCCGGATGCGGAAGGTGTGGCGGTGTGTCAGACGGTGGAACACATCCATCGCGCGGCTTACGTGCGGACAGGACTGCGCCGTATCGCGCAGGCCACGACGTTTGCGGATCTACTCGACGTGCTCCGGCAGACGCCGCTCAACCTGGATGATTTCCGCGTGGATGCGCTGTATCTCTCCGCTAGGTTCCCGATACCGCAGCAGGAGGCCGTCGTCGCCGCCGCAAACGCCATTCACTGCCGGGCCAATCTCGCCGCACCGCGCCACCGGCTGCTGCTTGTGGCTCAGCGCGAGACATTCTGGATTGGCGAGATCTTGGCAGAAGCAACGCAGAGCTATGTGCCACATCTGAAAAAGCCCTGTCATGTCTCTATTTCACTGGAAGCGCGCATCGCTCGCGCGCTGGTCAACCTTGTCGTACCACCCGCCGGGACACTTATCGATCCGTGTTGTGGAACCGGCTCGATTCTGCTGGAAGCCGTTGCACTCGGCTTGACGGCATATGGTGCGGATCGCAATCCCAAAATGGCTCACATGGCGCAGCGCAATCTGCTGCACTTCGGCTATCCGCCGCGTGTCGTCTGCGCTGACGCCCGTGTATGGACACAGACTGCCGATGCACTTGTCACTGATGTGCCCTACGGCCGGCAGTTGGAGTTCGCCGAGGATGATTTGCCCGCGATCCTGGCGAGCAGTGCGCGTCTGGCGCCTCTCGCCGTCTATGTTGCCGGGAGCGACATCACCCCGCAGTTGACGGCAGTGGGCTATGGTGACATCGAAGTGTTGCGGCTCGTCAAGCCCAACGGCTTCACCCGCTATGTGCATCGCGCGCGGGTGACGTAAGTAGTTTTTGAATCTCACAACGACACTGGGGCGGATGTGCATCCGCCCCAGTGTCGTTGTGTTATGCGTTCCAGGTTTTACGAGCGCTTTGTCCTGAAAGCGAATATGCTTTGGATCCCAATCGCGATCAAAGTCAACAGACCAACACCAATCCTGGTCCACCATGAACTCAATGTGCCGTTGAACTGTAGAAGCGACACAATCGTGCCGTGGATCAGGACACCAAACAAGGTGCCAATGACGTTGCCGGCACCGCCAACTAATGAAGTTCCTCCTGTCACTACTGCAGCAATGGCATCAAGTTCCATGCCGGTTGCAAACTGTCCATACCCTGCCAACAGTGACATGCTGAAGACAATGCCTGCCAGAGCTGAACAGAAGCCACTGAACGCATAAACCGTAATCTTGGTACGCGCGACCGGTAGACCCATCAGGAGTGCGGATTGTTCGTTATTGCCCATAGCATAGATCGTGCG
>JAFGSL010000457.1 GCA_016934645.1 Anaerolineae bacterium | reverse complement strand
CCGCCTCGCCGACCACGACCATATCCGCCGCTTTCTCCAGCGCCCCGCGAATGCCCGCCCGCACCGCGGGATGGTCATCGGCCAATACCACACGGATTTTGTTCACTGGTTCATTGTTCATCGTCGATTTGCCCCCATACGCGCACCGCTGTCCCGGCGCCCGGCGCCGAGCGAATTTCCATCTCCCCACCCAGCGCCGCTATACGTTCTTTCATCGTCGCCAGTCCATAATGCCCCTGCGAAATGAATGACTCCACCTGCCTCGGCAGCACAAAGCCCTGGCCCTGATCCCATACTCGTAGCTCGTACTCCGTCTCACCGATTTGTAGATGGCCCCAGATTTCCCGGGTCCCGGCATGTGAGATCGCATTGTTCACCGCTTCCTGGAACACGCGCAACAGGGTAATCCCTAGCGGGTCAGGTAACCTGGTCGTACGCGACGGCACAGTCAGTTCGATCACCACGTCCTTTTTTCGCATCACGTCCTGCGCATATTGCAACAGCGCCGGCCCTACCCCCATGATGTCGAGCACGTCAGAACGCAGGCCCCCACATACCTCGCGCAAGACTTGCATAATACGTAGCGATTCTCGTCTGAGTGTTTCCAGTCGCGCGACCAGTTCGGGATCTTGCAAACCATCCCGGCAGTCGCACAGTTGATAGCTTAACGCGACCAGGTCTTGCACTGGCCCATCGTGCAACTCCCAAGCCAAAACACGGCGTTCTTCCTCACGTACCGCGAGCAAGCGTTGCTGAACGGCTTCCATCGCTCTGAGCATCTGTTGCAGATCGCTCATCAACGATACATTCTCTACAGCCAAAGCTGCCTGTTCTCTCAGCGTTTGCAGAATATCCATATCGGCCGGATCGAAAAAATCATCACCCCGTTTCGGCCCCAGGAGCAACAAACCCAGAGACTTTTCGTCAGTGGTCAATGGCACATACCACTTGACTGCTGCTTCAGAAAACGGGGCTGGCATCGAAACACCGTTGCCCGCAGGAAGACCAGATACCGGCAACCTTTGCCCGGCCCAAGCCTGTACCATCTGCTCCGATAACTGTGGAGGGACATCAAGTCCCACATACCCTTCCAAAAGGAGTTCACCGGCGGGTGTATACAAATAAAGCGCCGCGCCTTCCAGCCGCAGCCCCTCGGCTACCAGTTCCACCAAACGCGCCGCCAGTTCGTCACGGCGCGCCAAACCGCTCAGAGTGTTGCTCAACCGGCTGATGACGCCACGGTAGTCATACCAGCCGCCGTAGAACAGACGATCCACAATGCGTTGTGTTTTTTCACGCAGGGGGACGAGCAACGCCGCCATCACCATCGTCGCCGCCATGCCCGCCACGAGTTGTAGCAAAGGCATTTGTGTACTGAACACCATCCCTATACCTGTTCCGGTGAGATAGAACACGGCCCACAACAGCCCCAGGATAAAAACCACCAGACTGCGGTTCAGGAAACGGTCGAAAGGCGCCAAATCATATTTGATGGTGACGTAGGCGTGGGTCAAGGGAGTCAAAGTCAAAAAGGGAAAGGTAAATTGATAAGAGAGGCCCGCTCCAACACCCAGCATAACGTTAGGTAAGAGAGAGAAAAAGATCATAGGAACAGAACCGGCCACCGTACTCAAGACCAACCCGCGTAACCGGCGACGTAGATCGGCCGAGCGTGTCGTCCAATACGTGTATAACAAGCCAAACATAAACCCCAACAAGGCTACGGTCAGATAGAGTAATTGGGTTATGCGCCAGATTGGCAAAAAGGTAACCGTTAACTTCTGCGCATTGCCCCACGCACTGCTGGGAAATGGAGACGCCAGCAGCCAGAACAACATCAGGAAACCGCTCAACACGCTCAGGTAACGGGGGAATGACCGGATGAGCGAGCGCCGGGGAGCGGCCAACGCAACGTAGAAATAGCTCAACAGCGGTGGAAGCGCCAGCAGTGTCAAATAAAACACGTAGACGGCCCACATCAGATTGAAGGTCGAAAGCCCGCCGGACGATAGCGCGACCGTCGCCGTCTGCGCCAACAGGAAATACGCGCGACAAACGCCTACGCGAGGCCGTAACACGAAAATCAGCACACCGGCAATCCAAAAGCTGGCGGCTACCAGCAGCGGAATGAGTCGCCACAACACCACAGTTACATCAGGCGCAGCCAGAACCACATCGAACGTCTCGATCCGGCCGTCGCGCTGCACCTCCAAGGCAACCGTTTGTCCAGGGCTGCGCCCGGCGTAAAGCGGCGTTCGAGAGAATGGCTGACCATCCACGGTCAGTACGACATCGCCTGGCTGCAACCCACTCTTCTCACCTGGCCCGCCGACACTCAGGAACAGGACACGTCCCTCTGCAAGACCCCACTTCACACCATCGTCAGGCCAGGATGTCGGCAAGATTGCCGCAACCAGCACAGTCATTGCTGTAAGCGCGATGAAAACGTAAGGGAAATAATACCAGGCCGGACGTTCGCGCCCATGGCCCGTCGTACTATTTCGCTGTGCCGTGAGCTTGCTCAAGATGCCCTTCATTGCTCCAATGCACCAGTCAATGCCATCTTGTCAAGCAGCATTGATAACTGGTCGCGCACAGCGCCAGGCCAAGTGGCCGCGTACAATGACTCGCGGGCCAGATATCGTTGCCGGCTGGCCTGGAGCGCCAAGTAATGCAGTGCTCCCATCTCAGCCAGTACCGATTGCAGTTCAGTGAGCGCCGCCGATTCGTTACCGGCGCGACACACCAATACATATAGTCGTGTAAGCATTTCTGGCGAGGATACACTTCGCGCATAAACTAATGGGAGTGTCCGTGCAATAGTTGCCAGATCACCCCGATGGCGCGGTTGCCACAGCGCTTGCAAATCATCACCCAATTGCACTAACAGTCCCAGGTGATAACCGAAAGCTGCATAGTTCTCGATCACGTTTAGTTCACCGTTACCCATCATAGCACCAGCGCGACATGCGAGGACAAAGCACTCGCCCGATTTGGCGCCTGCCATACGCCAATAGTCGTCCAACGTGGGTGACTGAGTGTCACAGGCCAGATCGGAGGCTTGTCCCAGTGCAATGCGGATAGAAGCAGCGTTGAATGTTTCCATCAACGCCAGAATACGCTCGGCCTCGATCTGATGCTGACGCAGCGCAGTAAGGCTCGTCTGAGCCAGAAAAATCAGGGTGACAGCGACATTGACCGTCCACGCCGGTTCCCATGGCAACGGCGCGCCGTCGGCGACGTCATCCAGAAGATGGGCAGCGCAATAAAGCAGATGCCAGGCCGAAACTACAGGAATCACCGGCGCCACATCACCGCCGGCGCCCAGGCAGGTCAGCAAAGGCAAATGCAGAAAATCGCTATGTGCGCCAACGCAATCACAAACCCAACGCAGCGCCGGTTCCAGAGCGTCCGTGATGGAAGGGGTGATTTGGCGATAGAGGTGAACGAGATAAGTAACTATCGCTGCTTCAGGGAAAGAAAAAGGATCAGGGTTCACATAACAGTCATGGCGTTGCGTTTGCAGAAAAAGGTTGCGCCATCCACCATTCTGGGGGAACATCGGGAGTTCCATCCAGTAAACGGCGGACTAGCTCCTCGGATCGCAACCTGAGAAGTGGGCGCAAGCTTTCCAATAGCTTGTACTCTCCCTCCGTCAAAGCCAAACCGTGAGCCAGCGAAGTCTCTTCCGGAGCGTTGACAAAGGTCGTGCGGAAAGAAACATCGCGCGCCAAACGGTGAATCAATTCCTCGATCTTTTCCATAGGTAAACCTCCATGATGTGATTTTGTTATGTAGCAACGATCTCTGATTCCAAAACGGACTTTACGCGACTTTGG
>JAFGSL010000456.1 GCA_016934645.1 Anaerolineae bacterium | reverse complement strand
TTTGGGAAACCATACCACGTTCGGTAAGATTTTACATGGTTTAAAGCGAGCATTTGACTTAATTGCCACTGTGTGCGATCATGCACCCAAGAACTGTACGATCGCTTGAGTTTGCGGCAGAATTTACTTGAGGTGAATATGACCAGTCCTAGACGAACCTTTGAACGTGAGTTACAATTGCTCCAGGATCAAGTCCTGATTATGGGCAGCATGGTCGAAGAAGCAATGATGACGTCCATCGATCTCCTCAAACGCCGCGATTTGGAAGGCGCCAAGCGCCTCATCGCACGTGATATCGAGATCAACACCAAGCGCTACGCTATCGAGAGTCAAACCCTCGCCCTGATCGCCCTGCACCAACCGGTAGCACGCGACTTGCGCACGCTGGCTGCCATCCTGGAAATTTCCACCGAACTGGAGCGCATTGGAGACTACGCGAAGGGGATTGCCAAGATCAACCTGCTGATTGGCGAAAAGCCGCTGCTCAAACCGCTGATCGATATCCCCCTTATGGCCGCAAAAGCCCTGGAAATGCTGCGCCGTTCGCTAGACGCTTTCGTCCAGCAAGACGTCGAGGCCGCGCGCGCCATCCCTGAAGAAGATGATGAGGTAGATCAGCTCTACGAGCAAGTCTACAACGAGTTGATGACCTTCATCCTGCAAGACCCGGCAAACACCGAGCAGGCCAACTACCTGCTGTGGGCCGCCCACAATCTGGAACGCGCCGCCGACCGTGTGTCGAATATCTGCGAGCGTATCCTGTTTACCGTGACCGGACAGCTTTCGGAGTTCGATTCAGAGGTCATCCTGCGCAAATTCGGGGAATAGCGTTATGGTTGTAGCGCCGCTATGACGACGATGCGGTGGCTATCGATGCCGTAGGGATAGCAGGAGATCAACGTCAGTACCGGGCTGCTCGTCGGGGCCATCACGCTTACTTCAGTTGGTTCGATGATGCGCGTCTGCTCGACGACGTAGCGATAGGCCTGCGTCTGCGTATGCACGAACACCTCATCGCCGATGTTCATCTTCGGCAAGTCGCGGAAGATTTCCCCGTAGATGTCGTTGTGCGCCGAAATGACACAGTTGCCGCGCTCACCGGGATTGGTGCTGCCGATGTGATGCCCAGCCCCCTTCTTGAGTGACTCCCAATCGTCGCCCTTGACGACCGGCGCATCCACGTTGATCACAGGGATGACAATGCGCCGAGGATGTTCCGGGCCGGGCGTCGGAACCGGCAACGGCGTGATCTGCGCCACCAGGCCCTGCAGGTGCGCCGGAATCGGCGCCGGCTCGGATTGCCGTTGCGCATCCGGTGGAGTGTGCCCACCCGGCAGGACCACCACACCAATGAAGGGCGAAGGCGTGGGCGTTGGCGGCGCCTGGAATACCCGGCTTTCCTCATTCAGTCCTTGCACCGTCGAGACCATGCGCGCCACAATCAGCACAAAACCGAGCAAGGCCAGCACTTCCACCAACAATAACAGCCGGTCCCCAATCCAACGCCACTTGATCGGACGGCGTCTGCGTTTGGGTTTGCCGGGTTCGACAAAGGCGCTGTAGCGTGTAGCAGAACTCATATCGCGCGCTGCAGGCCGGGTCGCATCGAGAGGCTGCACTGGAGGCATGGTTTGATCGCGCAATGGATCGAGCGGCTTGACGGCGTTCGACGGCGACTTGCTCTGCATACGTCTCATTCGCTCGTCGCGCCGCCGCACCCGCAGCACTTCTTCCAGCTCTTCCAGGCTCAACTCATCCACGTAACGGTGATCTTTCATTTTTTCCCCACGATAAAGTTTTTATACTCGCAAACCCAGTAAGGGCTTTCACTTCTCCCCCACGGCGAAGACTTCACGCTCGAAAAACCAACTGAACGGCGGCACGGTGAACAACACCCAACGCGCCAGCCGGAAAATGACGTTTTCTTGCCGGAACTGCGGCGGCGTGCTCAACCACGATTTCACCTCGCGAAATCCGCTCCGGCGCAAATTCTGTCCCAGGCTGAACATCGATTGTTCGTTAACGTGAACGTGAACATTTTCAGGGATGATCGCACGCGGATTTTTGGGATAACGTGCCCCCTGCCCCATCAACACACGTACCAGACGCACGACAGGATAGGCGTAACGGTCATACCAGACATTCGGCGCCGTGTGAACGACGATCCGCCCACCCGGCTTCAACACACGCCGCGCCTCGGCCAACGCTAACGTCAGCTCCTGCGGATAGAGGTGCTCTACAATGTCAAACATCAACACACGGTCGAATATCTCCGCCTCGAAGGGCAAATACAACGCCGATGCCTGATACACGGATGCCTCTCTGCCTTGACCGACAACTTCAGCCGAAATCCGCCTGGAGAGACGCACGGCAGCCTCAGCATAATCGATGCCGAATGCGCGCGCACCCAAACGGGTGGTGTGACGCAACATCTCGCCGCGTCCACACCCCACATCCAGCACCGCCATGTCCGGTGTGATCCCTGCCACGGCCAGCGCCTCAGTAAGGCGTTGTGAGAGATACGCCCCCTCGCTTGACAAAAACTCCTGGTAGCCCTCACACACTCCCAGAAAGTAATGCTCGGTGTACAAAGTCGAAGGAATGACGCCGGAAGACAGTTTGTCAGTCATAAGTCGTTAGTCCGAAGTTCAAAGTCGAAAGTCCAGAGTCCAAAGTCGAAAACAATCTGCTCAATCTGCTGACTAATACGCATTGGGTGAGTGGAAAAATTGCAGGACGGTGCGAATGATGATTTTGACGTCCAATAACAGCGACCAGTTTTCGATATACCACAGGTCGTACTTCGTCCGCTCGATAATCGACGTATCCTGCCGGTAACCGTTAACTTGCGCCCAACCGGTCAGTCCGGCCTTTTCACGGTGCCGGTCCATATAGCGCGGGATGCTGCGCCGGAACTGTTCCACGTAGTAGGGCTGTTCCGGGCGCGGGCCGACCAGGCTCATGTCACCCAAAAGGATGTTGATGAACTGTGGGAACTCGTCGATGTTCGTCTTGCGCAACAGCCCGCCGATTTTCGTGCGGCGCGGATCGTTTTCGGCGGTCCAGGTGCCAAACTTCTCCGCATCAGCGCGCATCGAACGGAACTTGAGAATTGGGAACGGCTTGGCGTCCAGGCCCATGCGCTCCTGCACGAAGAAGACCGGTCCGGGCGATTCTAGCTTGATCAGGATCGCCGTCAACAACATCAACGGTGAAAGCAGCACCAGGGCCACCACCGCGCCGGCCACGTCCATCAACCGCTTGGCGACGCGCCGCCAACCGGTGAGCGCAATGTCGCGGACCGTAAGAATCGGGAGACCGCCCATCTCGCCGATGCTGACCGGTCCAGCCATGATCTGGAACAGGTCGGGATACACGCGAATCGTCACCCGACCCCGCTCGCACTCGGAGATCAACCACAGAATGTCGTGATGCGACGTCTCTTCCGGCAGTGCGATGACCACCTCGTCGGCCTGCTGCGCATCAATGATTTGCCCCAGGTTATCGGCCGCGCCCACAATGGGAACTTCTAGCAACGTCGTTTGGTTCGTCTCATGGAAACTGACCACACCCACAACATCGTAACCCAATTCGGGCGTCCACATAATCTTCTGCAAGATCATGCGCGCGATATCCCCTGTCCCCACGATCAACACCTGTCGTCTTCCCCACCCATGACGAATCAGGTATTGGCGTAGCCAACTATTGAACAATCGCCCCACCGTCATCAGCAAAAGCGAAAGGAACCAGGCATACAGCACCATCGCGCGGGAATAATCCCGGCCTACCACAAAATCACGCAGACTCAACGAGGCCAGCGCCACCCCCATCAGTGTCCCGACAATCGTCGCCCCCACAATGGCGTAGAACTCATCGACCCGCGAACTGCGTCGCAGGGTATAGAGCCGGAAGGAGAGAAACACCACCAACACCGAGAAAACGTGGATAAGCAGCATTGGGATATATTCGGTGAAGTTGGGCATCGACTCTGCCGGGTCGGGGAACGGCAACACCGTGCGCAAGATGTAAGCCAGCCCAAAAGCCAGAGCGGCCATAGCCACATCCATCAACACTAAATAAGCGATAAAAACGCGGTTGGCGCGTTCTGCTTTCATCCTTCCGACCTCACATTTGCATTAGTATTGCCATCAACCAATATCATTTTAACATAGGCAACAAGCAGAGCAAGTGGAGACTGAGGCTTTTGTAGCCTTTCCTGAAGAAAGTCACGTCATTCCAGCACAGATAACGTTTGACCACAACTTGCCTATGACATACAATGAGACTACCCGACTGAGGACTACAAGACTATTGAGGAGGTAGTTATGACCGTTTATGCCAATTCGGCAACCACCCACGTTGACTGGGAGCGTTTTTTGTCTAAAAGCGCGCAAAAGATGAAAAGCTCCGCCATCCGCGAACTGCTCAAAATCACCCAACAACCCGATGTCATTTCGTTCGGCGGCGGTATGCCGGCTCCAGAGCTATTCCCGGTGCGTGAGATCGAAGAAGCGTGCGATTACCTGCTGCGAGAAGCCCCCAAACAATCGCTGCAATACAGCACGACCGAGGGATACCGGCCCTTGCGCGAGTTCATCGCTGATTCGATGGCGAAATACGGCATCCAACACAGCCCCGACAACATCCTCATCACCACCGGTTCACAGCAAGCCCTCGACCTGGTTGGCAAAATCTTCATCGACCCCGGCAGTTGCGTGGTGACTGGCAACCCGACCTATCTGGGTGCTATCCAGGCATGGCGCGCCTACGAAGCCGAATTCGTCACCATTCCGTTGGACGACAACGGTATGCAGGTAGAATTGTTGGAAGACGCCATCAAGAAGACGCCTGTGCGATACATCTACATCCTGCCCAATTTCCATAACCCAGCCGGCACCACGCTGCCCGAAGATCGCCGCCGTCTGCTCGTGGAGATCGCCCGTAAATACGATCTCCTCATTGTCGAGGATGATCCCTATGGCGCATTGCGCTACACCGGCGAGGATATCATTCCCATCGCGGCCCTGGCGCCAGAGCGCACTATCTATCTGGGCACATTCTCCAAGACACTGACACCGGGTCTGCGCATCGGATGGAGCGTCGCCCCGGCGGAGATCACCCACCGGTTGGTACAGGCTAAGCAGGGCGCCGACCTACACAGCAGCACTTTCGACCAAATGATTGCTAATGACGTGTCACAACGCGGCATTCTGAAGGCCCACGTGCGCAAACTCCGCCAGGTTTATAAGGAACGCCGCGACGTGATGCTCGACGCCCTCACAGAATTCTGGCCCGACGGGTCCAGTTGGACGCAACCACAAGGCGGCCTCTTCCTCTGGGCGCGTGCGCCGGAGAACATCGACACGCTGGCCCTGTTGCCGCGCGCGCTGGAAAACAAAGTGGCCTACGTACCGGGGATCAACTTCTACCCCCACGAAGACGGCGGACACAATGCAATGCGCTTGAACTTTTCCAACGCTGTGCCGGAAATGATCGTTGAAGGGATTCGCCGTCTGGGAATGGTGCTCAAAGACGAACTGAAGCACAAATAAACCCGGCCATACGGAGGCCGGGCCAGAATAATCAAATTCGGTCAGCAGATTGAGCAGATTAAGCAGATTTTTGAACTGACAAATAGAAATCCGCTAAATCTGCTTCATCTGCTGATAATAAAAAGACTACCTCATCCTTTAATCACTGCCACCGGGCGCACACGCGCCACTTTCCGCGCCAGACCAGCGCCATCCACCGAATCCACGACGACGCTTACATCCTTGTAGGCATACGGCGCTTCTTCCGCCAGCCCCTTCAGGCTGCCGGTGCGCACGACGATACCCTGCTGTGAGAGTTCGGCGCGGACCTGCTCGCCGCGCGCCTGCTTGAGCGCGGCGTTGCGGCTCATCGTCCTCCCCGCGCCGTGACAGGTGGAGCCGAAGGTCTCGTCCATCGCCGTCTCCGTTCCCACGAGGACGTAGGACGCCGTCCCCATCGAGCCGGGAACGAGCACCGGTTGCCCGACGTCACGGTATACGGCAGGCAACTCGGGATGACGCGGCGGGAACGCGCGCGTTGCACCCTTGCGATGCACGATCAAGCGCATCCGCTGCGAACCGACTTGATGTTCCTCGATCTTGGCGATGTTGTGCGTGACGTCGTAAACCTGGTGCAATTGCCAGTTCTTGACTTTACCGGCCATCACCTGCTCGAACGCCTTGCGCACGAAATGCGCCAGAACTTGCCGGTTGGCGAAGGCGTAGTTCGCCGCCGCAGACATCGCCGCCAGATAATCGCGGCCTTCCGGTGAATCGACCGGCGCGGCCACCAGTTCGCGGTCGGCAATCTCGATGCCATACCGTCGAGGCGCGTCCTGCAACGTGCGAATGTATTGCCCGCACACTTCGTGACCCAGGCCGCGCGAGCCACAGTGAATCTGCACGACGATGCGGTCGCGCGAAAGCCCCATCACGTCGGCGGCCTCGGCGTCGTAGATTTCATCCACCACGTCGATTTCGAGGAAGTGATTGCCCGCGCCGAGCGACCCCATCTGCGGGCGCCCGCGCTCTCTGGCGCGCGGCGGGACCATCCCGGCCTGCGCGCCCGCGATGCGACCCCGGCTCTCGGTGCGTTCCAGGTCGTCGCGTTGCGCGTACCCCTTGGAGAGCGCCCACTCCACGCCACGCTCTAGCACGTCGTCCAGTTCCTTATCGGACAGTTGTACCGCACCTTTGCCCCCCACCCCGCTCGGGCAGTGGCGGTCGATTGCGGCGATGAGGTCCTTGAGGTACGGCTCCAACGCCGGGTAGTCAATCTGTGAGGCCAGCATCCGCACCCCGCAGTTGATGTCGTATCCCACACCGCCGGGGGAAATGATCCCATCATCGTAACGGAACGCAGCTACACCTCCAATGGGGAAACCGTAGCCTTGATGCACGTCCGGCATCGCCATAGCGTACTTGACGATGCCCGGCAGCATCGCCACGTTCATCAACTGCGTCACGGAGCTATCACGGAACGCCGCCTCGAAGATTTCTTCGTTGCCATAGATGCGCGCCGGGACGCGCATCCGGCCATCGTAAGCCGCCGGTAGTTCCCACACGTAATTGTTAATCTGTTCAAAATCGTTTTTCTGTACCATCTCGCACCTCATCATTGTCCTGGAAAGCAGGTGTCATCCCCACCAGAGGAGGGAGAGTAGGGTTTGGGGGCGGGCGCACCCACCCCCAAACCCCCACCCCAGCTTTCGGAGAAGATACTCTTCACGTATCGAAAACAATCTCCGTTTCGTAACCCGCCGGTGTAGCCAGCACACTCAAATCGTGGAACGTCGCCGCTTTGACGTAGCCGGTGTACGTCCACACCGGGCCACCGCGCAGAGTTGCGGCCAATGCCGTGAGCGTCAGTTCGGTAAACTCGAACATGGTGAAGGCGATGCCCTGCACTTCCACGAAGTAGAGCAGTTCGTTGAGCCAGTCAATCAGCAACGTCTCCACGTCGAGCGCCGTCAGGGTTAACTCCGCTGTCTCCACCGGCGCGGCGTCATCGACTTCTACGAACAGCGAGAGCATCCCCTGCGCTGCCGTCGCAAACAGATCGGGCAGATCCGTGGCCCACAGATGCAAGGCCAGGTCGGCGGTGTGTTCGATCTCCTGATAACGGCCCATATCACGCCTCCCGGCGGA
>JAFGSL010000455.1 GCA_016934645.1 Anaerolineae bacterium | reverse complement strand
TTCGGCGAGATGACGAGTTGGGACATGATGCAGCGCGGCGCGAAGGGCATTGTCATCGACGGCTACATCCGCGATCTTTTGGGGCTGGAAGTCATCCCCAACTACACGGTCTGCGCTAAAGGGACGTCGCCCATCGAATCGGCCAAGCGCTGGGGTATCGTCGGCGTCAACGTCACCATCGGGATGCCAGGCACACTCACGAGCATGGTGCCCGTGCGCCCCGGTGACTGGGTGGTCGGCGGGCCAGACGGCGTCATCGTCGTTCCGCAGGAAATCGCGATGGAGGTTTTGGAGAAGGCCGAGGAGATCGAGGCCCGCGAACAGGGCATGCGCGAGGATTTCGCGAAAGGGATGTCGTTCAAAGACGCATTCGAGAAGTGGGGGAGGGCGTAAACGTGATACGTGATACGTGATTTGTGTCTCACGTATCACGTTTCACGCATCACGAGCTGTGTTGAGCGTATGGCTTTGGCCAGTAGATGCTGCTCAACGTGAGGATGGTGAACCAATGAAATACGGCTTTGTTTTTCCCGGTCAGGAAGTGACGACTGCCGTCGCCTTTGCGCGCGAGGCCGAGGCCGCCGGCTGGGATGGCTTCTTCGTGTGGGATGCCGTGTGGGCTACAGATCCCTGGGTAACGTTGGGGGCGATTGCCGCCGTCACCGAGCGTATCCGCATCGGCGTGATCATCACGCCGGTCACGCGTCGCCGTCCGTGGAAGCTGGCGAGCGAAACGGCGACGGTGGACCGTCTCTCCGGCGGGCGGCTCATCCTCGCGGTGGGGTTGGGGGCAGTGGATACCGGCTTCACTAAGTTCGGCGAGGAAACAGATCGCAAGGTCCGGGCCGAACGGCTAGATGAAGGGCTGGACATTATCACCGGCTTGTGGCAGGGGCTGCCCTTCGCGTATGATGGGAAGCACTATCACGTCAAACCGGAGAAGCTCCATCTGACGTGCCCGCCACCTGTGCAGCAGCCCCGCATCCCCATCTGGGTCGTCGGCGCGTGGCCGAGGATGAAATCGATGCGCCGTGTGCTCCGCTATGACGGTCTGCTGCCGGATGTGATGGAAAAGAAAGGCCGCCAGTGGAAACGTCGCGCGACCACGCCCGATGACATCCGGGCGATGCACGCCTTTGTGGATGAGCGCCGCACCTTGACCACGCCTTTCGACATCGTGATGGAGGGCGAAACGCCGGGCGACGACGCCGAAAAGGCAGCCGCCATCGTTCAACCGTGGGCAGAGGCCGGTGCGACGTGGTGGATCGAAGCGAAATGGGGCGCGCCGGATGACCCCGTGCGCACCCGCATTCAGCAAGGCCCACCTCGATTTTAGATTTTCGATTTGTGATTTCGGACCGTTGTCTATGCGTTTAACGACTAAAGACAAAGGACTAACGACTAGAGACTAAAAACTATGGACTACATCAACTTTGGAAACACAGGACTACGGGTTTCACGTCTGTCAATCGGGACGGGCACGCACGGCTGGAACGGGCGTTCGGATCAGACGGCTTTGGGATTGGATGGACTGACGAATCTGCTGCGCCGCGCCTACGATGCAGGCGTCAATTTCTGGGATGCGGCGGACCAATACGGATCACATCCACACGTGGCGCGCGCGTTGCAGGGGGTGCCCCGCGACAAGGTGGTGATTACGACCAAGACGATGGCGCGGAGAGGCCCTGACGTCGCCAGGGACCTGGTGCGCTTCCGCAAAGAACTGAATACCGACGTCATCGATATCGTGCTGCTACACACGCTGAGTAATGCCAACTGGCCCAAAAAGTACGCGGGCGCGATGGAGGTGCTTTCCCGCGCCAAGGAAGAGGGTAGTGTGCGCGCTGTGGGATTTTCGTGCCACGGCCTGGGTGCGTTGCGCGCTGCCGTCGAAGTACCCTGGGTCGATGTGGTGCTGGTGCGCATCAACCACGCCGGCGTGAATATGGACGCGCAACCCCTCGACGTCGCTCCCGTTATCGAAAAGCTGTATGCTGCCGGGAAAGCCGTCTACGGGATGAAGGTACTCGGCTGTGGTGCGTTGAAGAGCAACGTGCGCAACGCCATCGAATACGTCCTGCGACTCGGCACGGTTCACGCCTTCACCATCGGCATGACCAACGTCGCGCAGCTTGAGGAGAACGTACGGCTGGTGGAGGAACTAACGCCACAATATCCGCTCAAATGATCGAGGCAACAGTATGGCGAGGCGACTCGACAAATCAAGCATCAAGCATCAGGTCACGAATCTCTATCAGTTTATCTTGTCACAAAAGGAGCAGAGCGATGACATATGGGATACGATTGACGGTTGTAGCACTTATTTTGAGTTCGTTGTTGATACCGGTTCCGGTATTGAGTGAAGGAGCGCCTCCGGGATTGACGGGGGGTGGCATTGAAGACAGCAATGCCAGCTTTGTGGGCCAGGCAACTGGCGAACAGGGTGGGTATTCTGTCGCGATCGCCGGCGATGTGAACGGCGATGGGTATGACGATTTGGTCATCGGTGCCCCCTACTACAATTCGGGAAACGGGCGCGCTTACATCTTCTTTGGAGAACCTGGTGGGTGGCAATTGGACGAAGACCTGGGCAACGCGGATGCCGCGCTCTACCTGGGATCTGGCTGGACGGGATTCAGTGTTGCCGGCGCAGGCGATGTGAACGGTGATGGATTTGACGACATTATTGTGGGTTCTCCTGGTTATGTGAGCACAGGATGTGGATCTCTTACCGATGACTGTGGGCGTGTTGATTTGATCTTCGGCAGTGCGACGCTTTCCGGGGCAATTTCACCTCTCACAACACAATACGCAGTCGGTGACCGGGATTGGGCACGATTTGGATACTCAGTCAGCGGGGTTGGTGATGTAGATGGTGATGGCTATGACGATATTCTTATCGGTGCTCCCGCCGGCACGACTGCGGTCGGCGACGCCGCGGGCCAAGCGACACTCTGGCGTTGGAATGGCGCTGTCATGACGGTGTCCAATTATCAGGGAAGCAACGCTGGCGATGAGGCTGGGTTGAGCGTCGGCGGTGCAGGTGACGTGGACGGTGATGGCTATGCCGATATGCTCATCGGTGCGTATGGGCATAATGGAGCCACAGGCCGCACCTATCTCGTAGCCGGATCTTCTTCTCCAACCTTTGGTGACCTGGATGCGGTTGCTTACCGTTATTATGATGGTGAGAACAGCGGCGATCAATCCGGCAGTTGTGTGACCGGTGCTGGGGATGTCAACGGCGATGGTTATGCCGATTTTCTGGTGGGTGCTACTAACTACAACGGTGGTTACAACGGACGGGCCTACTTGGTGTTGGGCGACGATTATATGTCGATAACCTCTTTGATCAACGTTGCGAGCGCGACATACAACCTGACGTCGGGTAGTAACTTCATTGGTTTGGAACGTACGCTGGCTGGGGCCGGCGATGTGAACGGTGATGGTTATGCGGATATACTTATTGGTGCTTATGGGGCTGACTCAAATCGCGGATGGGTTTACCTTGTGTTAGGGTCGGCGCACCCTAGTGGGGATATGGATTTGAACAGTGTCGGCATTCTCTACGAGGGTTACAACGCGGGCAACTATACAGGGCGCTCTCTTTCTGGTGGTGGCGATATTGACGGCGATGGCTATGGCGATTTCGTTGTTGGTGCTTATGGCTACAATGCTAATCAGGGTAGGGCATACCTCGTTTTCAGCGACTATGATTCATCCTCGGCAGCGCGTTATCGCCTGATGAACCCTTTGGCAATGCTAACCAACGCAGTGGGTTATAGTGACGTCTCTGTGACATACACCAGCGGTGTGCAAAATGGCTCAGTTTATGTGACACGCCATTATGTCAACACTTGCGGTCAGGATTACGATACCAATGGGTTGTTATGGCGTGTGGACAGCCAGCGCGGCAGCAGCGCACAAGCCAATATCACCTTCAAATACAATCTTACCCAGATTGCTGGATGGACTGAGGGAAATCTTATGCTGTGGTATCGGGATCGTCCATGCCAGGATTGGACTCAGGATGCCGGAGCGGTGCTCGATACGACGAGAAACACCCTAACCAGCAGCTCCGTCACCGATGTCCATCGCGAGTATACCATCGCTCCTGTGCAGCCCAGCCCCACACAACTAGGCGCGGTGAGTTTTGAAACGAGCTTGTTCAGTGAACCACTCTGGCTTGTTGGATTGAGTTTCCTAGGGCTTGCCGGGGTTATCGCAGAGTGGTGGCGTAAGCGGAAGCGCGAGCAGGCATCGTCATAGCGAGGAGGCTGGCCGGAATGGAATCTGAAGTGCGCTATCATTTGATGCGTCCCGCACAGGTTGTCGCCCGGCGGCAAGCGTGTCCGGTGCTCTACATCCCCATCGGGACGATTGAATGGCACGGCGTCCACAACCCGCTGGGCGCGGACACGTTGCAGGCGGAAGGGCTGGCGATCATGTGCGCCCAGCAGGGCGGTGGGTTGGTCTTCCCGCCGCTCTACTACGGCGAAAGCCGTCTGGAAGCGCTGATGGAGGCCAACGCCGCCGACCGCGACAAAATCGCCGAGGGGATGGCCCTCTCGCCGGATAATTTCACGCCGGAGCGGCAGTCCTTCTCGGCGACGGAACAAGCGTTGAATTATCACAAACTGCTGTTGCACATCCTCGTCGAAGCGGAGACGCTTGGCTTCGCGCTGGGGGTGCTGGTGGCAGGCCACTATCCGCTCATCGATCACGCGCGCGCGGCAGTGTTGCAGTTCAACCAACGGGAGTACAGCAAGCGGCATGGGATGCTGGCCTGGGCCTGCGTCGATTATTTGCTCGTGCGTGACCAGTATCCGCACGCGGGTGATCACGCAGCGGGCTGGGAGACGTCGCACATGCTGGCCCTGCATCCCCAAACCGTGGATCTGAGCCTGCTCCCGCCGAAGGATGAATCGCTGGTGGGTGTCGGTGGATGGATGCAACCGCAGGATGCCACGGCGGAGTTTGGGCGCGAGACCTTCGAGGCGGCGGCAGAAATCATCGTCCGCGAAGTGCAGCACCGGCTGGCATACCCGCATCTCTATCGTGGGCACGGCAACAGCTTGCGCGAAGGATTGTGGCGGGAGGATGTGTAGAGGTATGATTAGGCCTGCGAGACTGCGTCCCGGAGACACGGTGGGCATTGTCAGTCCCTCCTGGGGAGGAGCGGGAATGTATCCTCATCGTGTCGAGCTGGGCGTTCGTCATCTGCAATCGCTTGGCTTCAAGGTGAAGATCGCGCCACACGCCCTCAACCAACACGGATTCGTCTCCGATACACCGCAACATCGGGCCGACGACATCAACGGTATGTTCGGTGATCCAGAAGTCAGGGCGGTCATCGCGACGATAGGCGGGGATCATTCCTGCCATCTGCTGCCGCTGCTGGATTTTAACCTGATTCGGAAGAACCCGAAAATCTTCATGGGATTCTCCGACATCACGGTGCTCAACGTGGCAATCTGGCAGGAAACGGGTTTGGTGACGTTCAACGGCCCGGCCTTGTTGACCGATTTCGCTGAGTATCCGCGGATGTTCGCGTACACAGAAGACTATATGCTGAAGGCGCTGTGTGAAGCGAAGCCGATTGGTCCTATCGTATCATCCACGTGGTGGACAGAGGAGTTTCTGGATTGGGGACACAAAGCTGATCTTGAACGTCCCCGTGAACAACGCAACTCGGCAGGCTGGACCTGGTTGAGGGAAGGCAAAGCTGAGGGCATACTCATTGGAGGTTGTATAGGGTCTTTGCAGCATTTGCGAGGAACGCGGTTCTGGCCGGAGTGGCGGGATGTCGTTATGTTCTTTGAAACTTCGGAAGAAGCACCGTCTCCGGAAACTGTCGATAGTATCTTGATGGATTACGAGAATATGGGTGTTCTGCAGAAGCTCAAGGGATTGCTTGTTGGTCGTCCTATGCGCTATACTGGCGAAGAGAAAGAGCAGCTTCGCGAGGTTGTCTTGGAGCGGACAAGCCAGTATACTTTCCCTATTATCGCGGATATGGACTTTGGACATACATCACCGCAACTCACGATGCCGATAGGGTGTCGGGTTTGGATTGATGTGGAAAACCGACGGTTCGAAATCATAGACGCGGCAGTTGTATAGTCGACAGGATATGCCAAGAGCACAGTGCGTCGTACATAGGAAAAACAAGTTGCTGATGGTCAGGCATCAGCACGAAGGGGCAACCTGGTGGTGCTTGCCGGGTGGCGGTGTTGAGGTGAACGAGACGCCAGCGGAGGCTGCCGTTCGTGAACTCCGGGAAGAATGTCGCGTGGATGGTGTGGTGATACGAGAAATCGCTACGCAAGTGTACTCGCCACAGGATGTGAGTTATACTTTTCTGTTGGAAATTGGTGATCAAGAAACTGAGTTGGGAATCGATCCAGAATTTATGGATGGCGTGCAAATTCTGGTAGACGTGAGATGGTTGGCGCTGTCGGAGATTCCGGAGCGAGACCGGGCATTTTTGTGGGCATCAGGCCTGTTGGGGCTTGAGGATTTTTTGTCAGAGGTCAAAAGTTGGGGGAATGAAACCAGCTATCCGAAAGTAGGTGAGGTGCATGGAAATCAATCTTACTGATGAACGAGCGTTTATTTTGCAGGCCCAGCTCTCTGTCAATCAGGCGGAGGGGCGCGCGTGGGGCCACAAAGTGGATGCCTTTGGAACGATGGCGAAGATGGGAAGTTTGTTTCAACGTCCCAAGGATGATGATTTCACGCTATTGTACAAAGAACAACGCTACGAACCGTTCTGGCACGTGGTGTGCGATGCGCGTTACGTCTATGAGCGTCGCGCCGATTATCCACTGCCGTTCAGCGATCCAGTCGTCAAATCCGTGACGATTGAGGGGAAGGAGTACCAGGTTTGTGACGGGAAGATCACCCTCGCCGGGCTGGAACACTGCCGCGAGGAACTGCATGCCGATGTCTTTTTCGACGGGCTGGATAACACGCGGGCGCCAGCCTTGACCGACTACCTGAAGTATGCCGCCGTCGAAATTCCCGAGGATGATCTGGATGACTTCTCCGCTGGGGAAGCCATCGTTGTACCGCCCGCTGCGCGCGCGTCGGCGATCGTCCACGAAGTGCTGATTGAGATGATCAAGAGCGTGAAGGCGGAGCGCATTTTAGAGGATTGCATCGACGTCGCGCAGATTGACCTCTACTACCGGCCCGTCTACGCTTTCCAATATCGCTGGCTTTCCAAGGAGAAGGAGGCGATTGTTGAGTACGATGGCCTGACTGGGCAATGGCAGGCTGGCGGGAAGACTTTCCAGCAGTACGTTGGCAAGATTGTCGATCCCGCTTTCCTCTTCGACGTGGGTGTGGAGACGGTGGATTTGCTTGTTCCTGGTGGTGGCTTGGCGATTAAACTGGCGAAGAAAGGTCTCGACGTCGCACGCGGGGCAAAGAAAGAAGGATAATCTCAACGGGGTGACCATGGAAGACAATATACTTTTTATGATCGGCAATGCCCACATCGATCCGGTGTGGCTGTGGCGGTGGCAGGAAGGCTTCCAGGAGATCAAGGCGACATTCCGCTCTGCGCTGGATCGGATGAAGGAGGACGAGGACTTCGTCTTTGTCGCCAGTTCGGCGGCGTTCTACGCCTGGGTGGAGCAGAATGACCCGGCGATGTTCGCTGAAATCCGGGAGAGTGTCGCTGACGGTCGTTGGGGATTGGTCGGTGGGTGGTGGGTGGAGCCAGATTGCAACCTGCCCGGCGGCGAATCCTTCGTGCGGCAGAGCTTGTATGGACAGCGCTATTTCCAATCGCGGTTTGGGCGTATCGCGCGCGTTGGTTACTGCCCGGACAGCTTTGGTCACAATGCGGTGCTGCCGCAGATCCTCAAGCGCAGCGGCCTCGATTTTTACGTCTTTATGCGGCCCGGGCCACACGAGAATGCCGACTTGCCGCACCTTTTCTGGTGGGAGGCGGATGATGGCTCGCGGGTGTTGACCTACCGCATTCCCCATGCCTATGGGACATCGGGATCGCAACTGGAAGCCCATATCTGGCGCAGCAGCGAGCTTCTTGCCGCCGATCCGCATGCGTCGATGTGCTTCTACGGCGTAGGGAATCACGGCGGTGGTCCAACCAAGGAGAACCTGGCACTGATCCATACACTTGGCGAGGATGAGAGCTTGCCCATGTTGACCATGGCGTTGCTGGAGCCGGTCTTTGTCATCCTCAGTGAACAAAGGATAAGGCTCCCGGTGGTGCATGATGAGTTGCAGCATCATGCCAGCGGGTGTTACGCGGCCCATTCCGGCGTCAAGCGGTGGAATCGCCAGGCCGAACAGGCGTTGATGGCAGCCGAGAAATGGTCGACGCTGGCGTCATGGACCAACAAGCTGCCCTATCCGGCGGCGGACTTCGAACGTGCCTGGAAGAACGTCCTCTTCAACCAGTTCCACGACATTCTGGCGGGTACGAGCATCGAAACAGCTTATGACGATGCCCGCTTGTTGTACGACGAGGCCCGGGCGATTGCTGCCCGCGCAACCAATGCAGCCGTGCAGTCGTTGGCGTGGCAGGTGCGCATCCAGCCAGAACCGGAGACGATACCTGTCGTGGTCTTCAATTCACACGCTTGGGAGAGTCGCGTCCCGGTGGAAGTAACGCTGGGCGGGTTCGACGCCACGCCCAGCATTGTGGATGAGACGGGAGCGTCGGTCCCGGTGCAACCAGTGTGCCCTGAGGCTACGGTACCGAATATATCCAAGTTGAGCTTTGTCGCGGAGTTGCCCGCGTTGGGATATCGAACGTACCGGGTGAAGAAATCGGCAGATGCTGCTGAAGAATGCACGTCGGAGTATGCCACGCCTGGGCAGGCGGACGAGTTCGTGCTGGAGAATGCGTCGTTCCGCCTGGAATTTGATGCTGCGGATGGAGGCGTGCGGCTGTTCGACAAGCGCGTGGAGGCAGAAGCTTTCAACGCCCCGGCAGCGCGAGCAATCGTTATCGATGATCCAAGCGACACGTGGAGTCACGGGGTCTTTCGCTTTGATGGCGAGGTCGGCGCGTTCGCCGTGGAGCGTATTCAACTATTGGAGCATGGCCCGGTTAAGTCCGTGGCGCGCGTCACGAGCGTCTACGGTAGCTCATGGCTCACCCAGGATTTTGCACTGTACCAGTCCTTGCCGCAGATTGATGTCCAGGTGACGGTCGATTGGCACGAGCCATTCAAGCTGCTTCGACTGACATTCCCGCTCAATCTCTCCGTTCCCAAGGCGACATACGAGATTCCCTACGGGCACATCCTCCGGCCAACGGATGGCGATGAAGAGCCTGGGCAGAGTTGGGTGGATGTGTCGGGAATCCTGCGCGGGACGGAGATTGCCTATGGCCTGAGTCTGCTCAACGATGGCAAGTACAGCTTCAGCGTGGATGGCGCGGTGTTGGGCATGACGGTGTTGCGCAGCCCGATCTACGCGCATCACGTTCCCTGCACGCCTGATCCAGAGGGCGTCTACACCTTTATGGATCAAGGTTTGCAGCAATTCCGCTACACGCTACTGCCCCATACCGGTACGTGGCAGCAGGCGCAACCGATACAACGAGCCGCCGAGTTGAACCAGCCCCCCGTAGTCCTTAAAGAAACGTACCATCCGTGGGGCAGGTTGCCGCAGCGTGCCGCGTTTATCGCCGTCGAACCGGATAACATCGTCGTCAGCGTCCTCAAACAGGCGGAAGGTAGCGATGCCTGGATTATGCGCTGTTACGAAACCCATAACGTTGCCACGCCGGCCACAATCCATCTCCCGTATTGGGACCGGACGATTCAGACGGTATTTTGGCCAGGTGAGATCAAAACTTTCCTTATCCCCAGCGACCGTGTATCGCTGGTTATGGAAACAGATTTGTTGGAACGTGAGATCTAGCAATAGCGTCAGTAAGAGAACAATTTTTCGCGCTCGGGACGGTCTCTGACCGTGCCCGTCCATATCTGAACCTGCGGTGGCTCGGTCGGAGACCGGCCACAACTTAGTGAGACGATAAAGAGGAACGCAGATGGCACAAGTATTGGTAACGTACTTTAGTTCGACGGGCAACACGAAGGCGTTGGCTGAAGCTGTGGCGGAGGGCGTGCAGTCGGTAGAAGGCGTCGAATGTGTGCTGAAAACCGTCTCTCAGACCAGCAACGACGATTGGGTTGCAGCCGACGGCATCATCGTTGGCTCGCCCACTTACTTTGGACAGATGGCGTCGCGGGTCAAGCAGATGTTCGACGTCACCGAGAAAATCTACGGCAAGCTTGAGGGCAAGGTCGGTGCAGCTTTCACGACGTCCGGCGGCGCGGGCTGCGGCCACGAGATGACGAATATCTCCATCATCACGGCGATGCTTGTCGCGGGGATGCTGGTGCAGGGGACGACGAAGGGACCGCACTTTGGACCTTTCGCCGTAGGCACGCCGGATGAGAAGGCGTTGCGCCAGGCGCGCGAGATGGGCGTCCGTGTGGCGACGTTAGCGAAGCGATTAGCTGTCAGCAATCTGTAACTCGCAACTCATAACTCGTAACTTTTCATGCCATCTTTACTCCCTGTCATTACCACCTGGGCCGAGTGGGGCCGGATGTTCACCAACGTTGCGCAGTGGACGTCTGCCGTACGCGAAATATGCCATCGCCATCGCCTGCCGGTGGAAGAGGTAGAAGCCGGGTATCCGGGTACCCACGCGGTTTTTGTCGTTGACAATACCTACGTTGTCAAAATCTACACCCCGTTGTCTCCCGAGGATTTCAGCCTGGAGTGTGAGTTGTATACGCTGCTTGGCTCCAATCCACGTCTGCGCGTACCGCAACTTCTCGCGCAGGGAATACTTGAGGATCAGATTGACTGGCCTTACATTGTTATGGCTTTCAAACCCGGCGTGCCCATTCGTGATGCGCGCACCCTTATCCCGCACCGCAATCTCCGGCGCATCGCCGCTGAACTGGGCGAGATTGTGCGGGAACTGCATCGTGTGCCGGTTGCCTCGCTGACGGCTCTGGGGCATACCCAGGCTAGTTGGCAGCAGTATGTGGGCCAACGGCAGGCGGAGGTCGCCGAGGCCGCGCTGTGGGAGGGGATTCTGCCCGAGCCAGTCGTCGCCGAAATCCCGGGATTCCTCGCCTCTGCTCTTGCTGGCGGCGAAGAGGCGCCACTGGCATTATTAAATGGCGATTTGACTGAAGATCACATCCTCCTGGAGCAACGCGATGGCAGATGGCGCATCTCGGGTCTGATCGATTTCGGCGATGCGTTGGTGGGATCGCGCGATTATGAGTGGATTGCTTTGTGGTTCAGTGCGCTGGATCGGGATTATGATGAACTAACGGCGTTTATGACGGCCTATAATCCGCATCTTAAGTTAGATGATGCTTTTTTTGCGCGTGCGATGGCCTTCACATTCTTGCACGAATTCGGACCTGATATCCTGGCACTGACATTGAAAGCTATGGGCCAGCCGCAGATTGAGTCTCTCCAGGAACTGCAAGCGTTGCTATGGGAGGGCTGAGTAGACTAGCTTTGATGTGATAACTGCATCTTGTAAACGCCCCAATTTGCGAGTATACTATGAGGTATCGAGCACGCAGGTGGAGGGATATACGTATGGAAAATATTAAGCCGGATATCATTCTGATCGTTGATGATAGTGTGGACGATCGCCAAATCCTGGCTGAAATTTTGACCTTGCGTGGATACGCTACCCATACACTTTCCCAAGACGAAGTCAGCCCGGAGAACGTTGCCACCCTTGCGCCAGTACTGATAATCCTCGATACGGGGGCTTTTGGCACCTATACGCGCTTGCAAGAGCTGGCGGTATGGACAATGCCGGTCCTATTTAGCGGCGTCGTCGATGGTGACATGGACCGTGGAGCGGTCTTCGCGGCTGGCGGTGCGGATTATCTGGCAAAACCGTTCCGCTCCACCGAGGTCATCACGCGTGTGGAGATGCATCTGGCGCTTCAGAGCGCACAGCAGCGTATAGATGAGGAGGCTACTGCCCGCCGGGAAACCGAAGCAGCTCTGCGCTCTGCGCACGAAATTCTCAACCGCCGGACGGCTGAAAGCACGGCGACCTTGCGCGCCTCAGAGGCGATGTTTCGCTATCTCCTGGGCCGTGTGAACGATGGTTACGTTATTGTTGACGACCAGGAACAGGTTTTGTACGCTAATATCAAGGCGCAGGTGTACCTGGGTTTGGGCCGTGAGATTGACAGAGCCGCGCCACCTGTATTTTCAGACCTCATCGCGCAACAATATCGCCGCGAGCCGCAGGTGGCCTGGGAGCTTTGGCCGAAGAAGATGTTCTACAACAAAGCACCGGTACCCCTCTACCTGGTGCGTCCTGAAACGCAAGTTGCCAAAGCCTTCTGGCTGCAAGTGGAAATGCTGGACATTTCTGCCGGCCTGGATACCGAAGCGGGCCGCATCATCTGTCTCACCGACATCACTGAGAAAACCTCACTTCAAGAAGAATTGAGCCGTTTCCACGCTGTGATTGCTCACAAACTTCGCACACCTCTCGTGCCGATTTACACCGGGCTGACGTTTCTTCTGGAACAGGTGCCAACCATGTCGCAGGAGGACATTCTGATGTTTATCCAAAACGCTGCCGAAGGTGCCGAACACCTTTATAACGAAGTTGAGCAGATTGTCCGTTACCTGGGCGCGCCGCGCATCGCGCCGCCGGATATGGCATTCTCTCTCACCGATTTGGGCGCGCTCATCAAGAGGATCGCTGATGAGTTGCTGCTGTCTGATATAACCATCTCTGGCCTGGAAACCGTGCAGGACGTCCATTTAATGCTCTCCAGTTGGAGCCTCGAAGCGATTTTGTGGGAAATCCTGGAAAACGCCAAGAAATTCCACCCGCGCAATATGCCGATGGTCACTATCGATGTCGCCAAGACCGGTGTACAACAAGTGCAAATTCTGGTGGGCGACGATGGTTTGACGCTCTCACCAGAGCAGTTGGTTCACATGTGGATGCCGTACTATCAAGGTGACAAATTCGCGACGGGCCAGGTCGCCGGGATGGGATTGGGCCTCTCCATGGTAGCGACACATGTTTGGAGTGTGGGCGGGGCGTGTCACAGTTTCAACCAGGAGGATAGTCCTGGCATTGTGATAGAACTTGTGTTACCATGTAGCAACTGCTAATGGGAGTTCGACTGACCCGGTCGTATTTTGCTCGACTTTCCGTGTCTATAAAACACCGGAATAGCTTTCGAACCTATCCGAGAATTCACCGCTGATGCACCAGAAACGCTCGCAAGCACGATTTTCGGATAGAGTCTTAGTCTTTCTTGTCCAGGTCAGTAAAAAATCCCGACATTTGTCGGGATTTTTTCTGGAATAGGAACAGTGTCGCGTTTTTTGCTTTGGTGATGAGTGATGAGGGGTAAATTGTGAATAGAGACGACCAATTTGAGGTCCAGCTAAATGATACCCAATGCACGTTGCTGGATGCCCTGACGACGCCAGCGGCGATCCAGGCCTACCTGGACAACATTCCCTACGCGCCGGATAACCGCAACCGCTGCCCGCTGAACGTGTTGCGGGATCGCCGGGCACATTGCCTGGACGGCGCGTTGTTTGCCGCGATGGCGCTGCGCCGGATCGGGCAGCCGCCGGTCGTCATCGACTTGCTGCCGGAGCCGGGCACAGACGACGATCACGTGCTGGCGATCTACAAGCGCGATAGTTACTTTGGCGCGCTTGCCAAGTCCAACTACGCGGGCCTGCGCTTCCGCGAGGCCGTGTACCGCACGCTGCGCGAGTTGGTGATGTCGTACTTCGAGGTCTTCTACAACGTGGAGGGCGCGAAGACGCTGAGGGCCTATACCCGCCCACTGAGCCTGCGCGCTTTCGATCCGCTGCACTGGACGTGGGACGATGCCGGCGCCGACGCCATCGAGGCGCGTCTCAAGACACTGCGCCAGATTCCCGTTGTGACGCCGTCGATGGTCGCGCATCTTTCAGCAGTTGATGCCCGTTCGTACGAAGCGGGCATGTTGGGGGGCAATCCCGATGGGCTGTATACACCCAAGGAGGAATGATGACCCTGACAGAAAAACTCGCTTTTTGGGCCGATAGGCTGCGTGACGTATCGGCGATGGGGCTGCGATTTGCCAAAAATATCTATGATCAGTAGATCGCAATGGGCCGGATATTAGATTGTAAAAGAGCCATTTTTAACCATACTTGGGCTTGGAAAAGCAAACCAAGGAGGT
>JAFGSL010000454.1 GCA_016934645.1 Anaerolineae bacterium | reverse complement strand
TTTACCATCATCGACGACATCCCCTACGACCGGCCCAACACTACGATGCGCGTCTTCCCGCTGTGCGACGCCTGTCGCGCCGAGTACGACGATCCCGCCAATCGCCGTTTCCACGCGCAACCCAATGCCTGTCCCGTCTGCGGTCCGCACGTCTGGCTGGAAGAGAATGAGCAAATCAGCAAATCAGCGAATGGCGAATTACGAATTACGAATCACGAATCACGAATCACGGAACATGCGTCAGCTCTTGTCCGCACCAAAGAATTATTACTGGATGGCAAAATCGTAGCCATCAAAGGGCTGGGCGGGTTCCACCTGGCTTGCGATGCCACCAACGCGGATGCGGTGCGGACGTTGCGCGAACGCAAACACCGTCCCCACAAGCCGTTTGCCATTATGGTCGCCACGCTGGATGACGTGCGCGCGATTTGCGATGTGCCGCCAGAGGCTGAGGTACTTCTCACCTCGCCGCAATGTCCCATCGTACTGCTCAACCGCCGGTCGGACCTCGTGGTGGACGAGGTTGCGCCTTACCAGCACTCCCTCGGCGTGATGCTGCCCTCCACACCGCTGCACCACATCCTGCTGCGCGACGTGGGCCGTCCTCTGGTGATGACCAGCGGCAATCTCACAGAGGAACCCATCGCCATGGACAACGCCGAGGCCCTGGAACGCCTCTCTTCCCTCGCCGACGCGTTCCTCTTCCACAACCGTGACATCCATGCCCGCTACGACGACTCGGTGGTACAAATTAGAAATGGCGAATTGGAGATGGGAAATGGCAAGCAATCGCCATCTAATTTCAAATTTCAAATTTCAAATTTTCAATTCCTTCGCCGCGCCCGTGGCTACGCCCCCTTCCCCATCCAACTGCCGTTCGCGCTGCCTCAGGTGTTCGCCGCCGGGCCATTGCTGAAAAACACCTTCACGCTCACCCGCGACACCAACGCCTTCGTCAGCCAGCACATCGGCGACATGGAAAACCTGGAAACGTTGGAGCACTACGAAGCGGCACTGGCGACGTACCAACACCTGTTCCGCATCCAGCCCGAAGCCGTAATTTGCGACTTGCACCCGGACTATCTGACCACGTGCTTTGCCGAGGAGTATGCGCGCGAACACGGTCTCCCCACTTCACGCCGGGTGCAGCATCACCGTGCACACATCGCCGCGTGTCTGGCAGATAACGGTTACCCGCGCGACGGCGCTCCGGTGATCGGCGTTGCGCTTGACGGAACTGGCTACGGCGATGACGGCGCGATCTGGGGCGGTGAATGGTTCATCGGGGATTACAATGGCCTGGAACGCGCCGCCCACCTCGAATATCTACCGCTGCCCGGCGGCGACGCGGCGATCCGCAACCCGTGGCGCATCGCGGTGGCCTATCTCCACACGCTGCTCGGACCGGAAGCTTTTCCAGCGGGTGTCTTCTGCCCGTCCGATGCGCTGACCGTGCGCCAGCAGGTGACGCACAGCCTCAACACGCCGTCAACGTCTTCGATGGGGCGGCTTTTCGACGCGGTCAGCGCGCTGTTGAACGTGTGTCAAGTCACCAGTTACGAAGCGCAGGCGGCCATTGAGTTGGAGCAGATCGCCGCACCTGTAGGGCAAAGTGCAAATTTGCCCTACGATTTTGATGTTGAGAGCAGGGCGGATATGCAAATTGTACGCGTAGTGGCATTGTTCGAGGGGCTGCTTGGTGACATCGAACGCAGCACTCCAGTGCCCGACATCGCACTGCGCTTTCACGCCACCATTGCGCAGATGATCGCAACGGTCTGTACCCGTCTCCGCACTTTCACTGGCATTACGACCGTTGCATTGAGCGGTGGCGTCTTCCAGAACCGTCTTTTGCTCCAATTGAGCATCCCGTTGTTGGAGAACGCCGGCTTCGATGTCCTTCTACACTGTCACGTTCCCTGCAACGACGGCGGCGTCTCGCTGGGACAAGCAGTGTATCAATCCAAAGTCGAATAAGCGAATTACGAATTACGCATTACGCATCACGAATCACGCATTGAGGTAATCTATGTGTCTTGCTATTCCCACACAAATAACTGAAATTGACGACCAGCAGATGGCGACCGTCGCACTCGGGGGTGTCGAACGCCGTATCAGCCTGATCATGACGCCGGAGGCGCAAGTCGGCGATTACGTCCTGGTGCATACCGGCTACGCTATTTCCGTACTTAGCCCCGAAGAAGCCCAGGCTTCGCTGGAGGCGTTCGCTGAACTGGCAGCGATTCAGGCAGAACTGGACTGTCCTATTACTGATGAAGTACATTGACGAATTCCGCGATCCGGCACTGGCGCGCCGGTTGATCGCGCAAATCCGCGCGACTGCAGCCCACCTCGACAGCGCGCGTCCCATCCGGCTGATGGAGTTCTGCGGCGGGCACACGCACGCCATCTCCCGCTTTGGCCTGCGCGAACTGCTCGCACCGGATATCGAGTTGCGCTCTGGACCGGGCTGCCCGGTCTGTGTAACCTCTGCTGCCGATCTGGATCTCGCCATCGCTATGGCTGACGTTCCCGGCGTGATTCTCGCGACCTTCGGCGATATGGTGCGCGTGCCGGGGAGCCATCGCCAGACGCTGCAAGCCGCCGCTGCACGCGGTGCGGACGTCCGCATCGTCTATTCGCCGCTGGATGCACTGGACATCGCACGCCAGTATCCACAACGGGAGGTGGTCTTCCTGGGCGTGGGTTTCGAGACCACCGCGCCGGGCATCGCAGCGGCATTACTCCAGGCCCAGACGGATGGCGTGCCGAATTTCAGTGTGCTCAGCCTGCACAAGCTCACGCCTCCCGCTACCCGCGCCATCCTGGACGCAGGCGAAGTGGCACTCGATGGCATCATCGGGCCGGGGCACGTCAGCGCGATTATCGGCAGTGATGCATGGGGGTTTCTACCGCGTGACTATCACATCCCTTGTGCTGTTTCCGGCTTCGAACCCCTCGACATTTTGAGCGCCATCGGTGCCTTGGTGCAGGCCGTCGTCGCAGATGAACCGGCAGTCATCAACACCTACGCCCGCGGCGTGCGCCCGGAGGGCAACCTCATTGCCCAGCAGTTGCTGACACAGGTTTTCGAGGTAGGACCAGCAGACTGGCGTGGCTTCGGCATGATTCCCGACAGCGGTCTTGTGCTGCGGGAGACCTTCGCCCACCGCGACGCTGCGCGGCAGACCGCGGGGCGCTTCCCCGTCGATGTGACACCTGCAAAAGAACTGCCCGGCTGTCGCTGCGGGGATGTATTGCGCGGTGTAATTGCACCAACCGAGTGCGTGCTTTTCCGGCAAGTCTGCTCACCGCGCAATCCCATCGGCCCGTGCATGGTCAGTGCCGAGGGTGCATGCGCGGCGTATTTTCAATATGAGACGTGATGCGTGATATGTGAAGCGTAATGCGTGACTGCATCTTCGTCGCGCATCACGTTTCTTCTAAATCAGGAGACCATTGAATGGAAGAAACAATTCTCTTAGCCCACGGTAGCGGCGGCATACTCAGCCACGAGTTGATCCGTGATGTGTTTGCGCGACAGTTTAGCAATCCCTTTCTGGACGATCTGAGTGATGCGGCGCTGGTGGGCGAATTGCCGTCGGGACGGCTGGCCATGACGACGGATTCCTACGTGGTGCAGCCGTTGTTCTTCCCCGGCGGGGACATCGGCAAGCTGGCGGTGTGCGGCACGGTGAACGATCTTGCGGTCGCGGGCGCACGCCCACTGTACCTGACGGCAGGTTTCATCCTCGAAGAGGGTCTGCCGATGGAGACGCTGGAACGCGTAGTCGTGTCAATGGCAGAGATGGCGCGCGAGGCTGGTGTCGCCATCGTTACAGGTGACACAAAGGTCGTCGAACACGGTGCAGCGGATGGGCTGTTCATCAACACCGCGGGCGTGGGGGTCGTCCCACCAGGCATCACGCTCGGTCCGGCGTATTTACGCCCGGGTGATGCCTTGCTCATCAACGGGCCGGTCGGCGATCATGGGCTGGCGGTGATGCTGAAACGCGAGGGGATGGGGTTCCAGTCCACCTTGCAGAGCGATGTCGCACCGCTGTACCGCCTGATCGCCGCTTTGCTGGACGCCGTTCCAGGGCAAGTACGCTGCATGCGTGACGTCACGCGCGGCGGGCTGGCGTCGGTGTTGAACGAGTGGGCGTCCCCCCCCTCAATCCCCCCCGATGGGGGGGACGGTTCTCCTATCTCCCCCCCACAGGGGGGGAGAGTTGGCATCGAAATCGAAGAAAGCGCCATCCCTATACGGGAAGCTGTGCGTGGAGCGTGCGAATTCCTGGGGCTGGATCCCCTCTACGCGGCGAACGAAGGGAAAGTCATCGTCGCGGTAGCGGCAGAGGCAGCGGAGGCAGCATTGTCCGCGCTGCGTGCACATCCGTTAGGAGAGGAATCGGCGTTGATCGGGCACGTCACTGCAGCGCATGCGGGCCGTGTTGTCTTGCAAACACCTTACGGAGCCAAGCGCATCCTGCCAATGTTGACCGGCGCACAGTTGCCACGGATATGTTAAGGTCGTGTAAAGAAACCTTGACAGCAGGGAAAATACCACTATACTGTGGGCAGTATCTCGAAATCAGGAGAAAAGCCCTTTCGCTTTTCTCTTTTTATGTCAGTTCTTTATCTTTGAACGTTATAACGACACCCCTAATTCGTTGTCAAATCAATAATGAGGAATAAACATGCTGGAAACATTTTTTTCTCCACAGTCAGTTGCTGTTGTGGGGGCCTCTCGTGATGTTGAAAAACTTGGTTACGCGGTACTGAATAATATTATAACCAGCGGTTTCACAGGAAAGATTTATCCCATTAATCCCAAAGCTGATGAAATCCTTGACCTAAAAGCTTATCCCTCTGTTCTGGATGTTCCTGACCCCATTGATCTCGCCATTATCGTTATTCCGGCACGTTTTGTTTTAGCCGCGCTGGAGGAGTGCGGACAGAAGAATATCCCCGCGGTGGTCGTCATCAGCGCCGGTTTCCGCGAAGCGGGGCGCGAGGGCCTGGAACAAGAGATGGAACTCGTCAAGATTGCCAAGGAACATAACATCCGTCTGATCGGGCCAAACTGCTTGGGGATTATCAACACCACCGTCAACCTCAACGCAACCTTCGCCGCCGGGATGCCGCCGGCTGGGCCAATTGCATTTATGTCGCAGTCCGGTGCGCTGGGAACGGCCGTGCTTGATATGGCTATGGCAGGCCGTATCGGGTTCTCCAAATTCGTCAGCTTGGGCAACAAAGCCGATGTCAGCGAGATCGACTTGATGGCAGCGTGGGGCGAGGACCCCAATTCGCGTGTCATTTTGATGTACGTCGAAGGTGTGCCTGCCGGGCAACTCTTCATTGAAACGGCGAAAGAAATCACCCGCAAGAAGCCGGTAGTGGCGATCAAATCCGGCGTCACGGCGTCTGGCTCGCGGGCAGTGTCATCGCACACCGGCAGTCTCGCAGGTTCGGAAGCGGCCTACAAGGCGGCCTTCAACCAGGCGGGCATCATTCGCGCCACATCGATGGAGGCGCTCTTCGACTATGCGCGAGCTTTCGCTTACCAGCCCCCGCTCAAAGGCGACCGCATCGCCATTGTGACGAACGCTGGCGGTCCCGGCATCCTGGCGACCGACGCCCTCGAACGCAACGGGTTGCAGATTCCACGCCTGAGCCAGACGACGACCGAAAAGTTGATGGCAAAACTGCCTAGTGCGGCCAGCGCGGCCAATCCCGTGGATGTATTGGGAGATGCGCTGGCCGATCGTTTTGAATACGCCTTGCAGGAAGTCCTGAACGATCCAGGGGTCGATGGCATCATCGTCATCGTTACCCCGCAGGCGATGACCGAAATCGAAGCTACCGCACATGCCGTCGGGCGGATGTCCAAGAAAGCCGACAAGCCGATTCTGGGTTGCTTTATGGGCGAATCGCGCATCAATGCTGGCATCGACGCGCTGTGGGAGTATGGCGTACCGAACTATCCTTATCCGGAGCGGGCCGCCGATGCGCTGGCAGCGATGAGTGCCTATCGCAAGGAACAGGAACGGCGCATCTTCGGCGTGGTACCCATCGACGTGGATAAAACGCCGGTACGCGAATTGTTTGACCGCGTTCGTGACGAAGGCCGGGTCTCGATTGGCGACGCCGAGGCCTGGGAAGTCCTCAAAGCTTATGGCTTCAATGTGCCGCGTTCGCGTTTGGCCGCCACCCCTGAAGAAGCTGTCGACATCGCGGAAGAATTCGGTTACCCTGTCGTGATGAAGATCGCCTCGCCTGACATCCTGCACAAGACCGACGTCGGCGGCGTGAAGGTAAACCTGCGTTCGCCCGGCGATGTGCGCGATGCCTTCGACCTGATGATCTACCGGGCGGGGCGCTATGTGCCCGGCGCGCGTGTGTGGGGCTGCCAGGTGCAGGAAATGGTTCACGGTGGGCGCGAGGTGTTGTTGGGCATGAGCCGCGATCCGCAATTTGGGCCGCTCGTGGCGTTTGGTCTGGGCGGCATCTACGTCGAGGCGTTGAAGGACGTCTCCTTCCGTGTTGCGCCCTTCAGCCCCCGCGAGGCGGATGAGATGATCCGCGAGATTCGCGCGTATCGTCTGTTGGAGGGTGTGCGCGGCGAAGCCCCCGCCGACCATATGGCGATGGTGGATGCGCTGCTACGGATCAGCCAGCTGGTGACGGATTTCCCTGAAATCGTGGAATTGGACATCAATCCATTGATGGTGTTTGAAGAGGGCCGCGGCGCGATGGCGATCGACATGCGCCTGGTGCTGGCGGCCAAAAAGAGTTAAATCTTGATACGGGCTTTCATCAATGACCCATATGAGGTTTCATTGGTATAAAAAGGTCATCCATATTATCTTAGTTTAAGGAGGATTTTGTATGTCTGAACAGGTAGAAAAGAAGAGTTTCGCACCA
>JAFGSL010000453.1 GCA_016934645.1 Anaerolineae bacterium | reverse complement strand
TCTAGTCAACTTCCGCTTCGCCAGTTAAACCTACCTAATGTTCTTATTGTGCAATAACTCTATTGTACTAATATGTTTGAAGTTGACGTGTTAGGAACCGCAAAGCAAAAATATTACGATGGAATTGTTTATGACGCAGCTTTTATTGTTCATTCAGACCCTGATACTAGATATACTTATTTCGGTGATATCCCATTTGAGCGTATCCCGCATCGGGAAGCTGCGGCCCATTTATCCGCTTATCCTGATCATCGATATGGTGCAATTTTTGCCGTGCCTGGCAAAACCACAAATCTAGAACGATTGCTTAAATGTCTACTAATGTATCACGCAGGTTGGTACGATATTTGTTGGATATGTCAAAGACGGATGACGGAAAACGGGCATGAACGGTGGAAATCTCGAGGGCAAGCAACCTATTTTCAATGTAAATATGGGCATGGTTTTTGGGCTATTTCAAATTGCCAAGGTATAGATAAACATACATTAGTCAAATTGGGAGAGGAATCGTTTCATCGAACAAAAGACAATATCTGGAATTGTGTCTGTCCTAAATGTGGTGATACGCTTCCTGTACGCTAATTCCTTGTTCTATTTTTTCGGAGGTTCTTGGGTATAGTGAATTTACGTCTTGTCTCTACCGACATCGACGGCACGCTGGTCAACGACCGCAGCGAGCTGATGCCTGAGACGCTACGGGTGCTGCGACAGCTCTTGGATCGCGGCGTGCCCGTCGTCCTCGTCACCGGGCTGAACCCGTGGCCCACGCGCCGTTACGTCGAGCAGATCGGGCATGGCATTCGCGCGATTTCGCTCAACGGCATCTTTCTGCTCGACAATGGCGAGATCCACGAAGGCTTGTTCGTCGATCCGGCGGTGGCGCGCGGAGCGGTGGAGATCGTTGTCGCGCAGGGTTACGTCCCGGTCGTCTACGGCGCGGATGGCGTCAGCCGTTATCTGCCTGTGGATGGCGGCATGGACGAGGTAACGAAACTCATTGCGGAGCGACCATATCAACCCTACGCGGCTGTCGAGACCGTGGATGCGCTCTTTGCGGTGCGCCCGGCGCAGGTTTCCGTGTGTGACAGCGATGCGCGTGTGGCGGCACTGCATCCACACCTCGATGCGGCCTTCGGCGACCGCGCTTACGTCGTGCGAGTGCCGGGCCGCCGTGCCTGGGTTGAGGTCAACCACCCGGAGGCGCGCAAGGACGTGGCCCTGCTGGCGCTGGCTACGCGATTGGGCGTCGCGCCGGATGAGATCGTCTATTTTGGTGATAGCTTGAACGATCTCGTGGTTTTCCGGGCGCTGCGCCATTGTGTGGCGGTGGACAACGCCCGCCCCGAGGTCAAGGCGCTGGCATGGCGGACCGCGCCATCGAACAACGACGATGGCGTCGCACGCGTGCTGGCGGAATTGTTTGGGTTGGATGTGCCGTAGGGGCGAGGCATTCCCCATCAGGCCATGGTGGACCAGATGCTTGTGTGTTCGCGACCCCATTCGCAGTCATAGGTGGTGGTAGGAATGCCTCGCCCCTACTCCCCAATGCCCCGTGTCGTGGACATCGACAGCGGCGTCGTCATGGTCGTCACCGACCTGCACGGCGATTGGCCGTTATACGAACGCTACCGCGATATCTTCCTGGCCTTGCGGGAACGGGAATTGGCCGATACGCTGGTCTTTGCCGGGGACTTCATCCACAGCGAGGGGCCGCCGGAAACGGATAGATCGCT
Organism: Anaerolineae bacterium; assembly: GCA_016934645.1. The sequence continues at coordinate 954 of JAFGSL010000453.1, read as the reverse complement.
GGACATCGTCCTCGATCTGATGGCGCTGCGAGAGACGTTAGGTCCGCGCCTCATCGTGTTGCTCGGCAACCACGAAATGGCCCATCTCTACGCCGTTGTGCTCTCCAAAGGCGATTTCACCTACACGCCGCGCTTCGAGGCTGCGCTCGGCAGTCACCGTGATGCGGTGCTCGCGTTTTTCGACAGTCTGCCGTTCTTCGCGCGCACGCACGCCGGGGTAGCGATCTGTCACGTCGGCGCTTTTCCCCAGGCGCGTGATCGCGCGGCGCTGGCGCAGTTGTTCGCCTTCTCCCACGGCGATGTGTGGGAACGCGGTGCGGCGCGAGCGCCGTTACCCTATCGTGAGCCATTACGGCTTCGCCTCGGCGAGTTATCCGATGCGCCCTATGCTGAGTTGGTGCGCGACTACTTCGCCATCATCGATGCTAATGATCCCCACTACGATGATTTCCTGATCAGCCAGTTCGCCATGGCAGAACCGGCCTTTGATTTGCTGTGGGATGCCTTCAGTGGAAGCAACGAGTTGCAGTATGGCGAAGTCGCCTACACAGGATACGTCGCAGCGCTGCTGCATCACCTCTCCGAGGGATACGCGCCGCAATCCATCCTGGTGACCGGCCACATCGGTTGCCGGAACGGGTATCGCGTGGTAGCCGGCGGGCGACAAGTGCGTCTTGCCAGCGGTGTCCACGCTTACCCTTACGAGTCGGCGCGATACCTGCTGTTCGACGCCGGGAAGCTGGCGGAGAACGCCAGGGCTTTGCTGCCGGGAATCGGGAGCGTGTTCGCGCGTTGACGAGACTGTTCCATCTTAAACAAAAGCCCTCCCGGGAAAGGGAGGGCTTTTTGGTGCCCCCAACGGGATTTGAACCCATGTACCAGGCTTGAAAGGCCTGTGTCCTAGACCAGACTAGACGATGGGGGCACACGCGATGGATTGTAGCATAAAGGATG
>JAFGSL010000452.1 GCA_016934645.1 Anaerolineae bacterium | reverse complement strand
TATGAGCACGCGCTCGACCGCGTCGGCGTCCATCATCGAACTGTTGAAAGAAACAATCCGGCAAAGATCGCGCCTGTGGGGATATACGTTGATCCCCCTGTTGGTCGTGGGTGTCTTCATTGGCCTGTGGGCGCTGGCCCTCCTTTTTGGGGGAAGCCTCTCTCCGGCGCAGCCCCTCAGTCTCGTCGTCACCGCCATTTTGCTCAGTCTGATTATCCTGGCGGGGAGATGGGGCTACCGGTATCTCGAAACCCGCCGCATCGAAAAGCAACCGCTGCTACAACAAGCAGCAAAAGCCCTGGAGCATATCACCCACGTCACCGTGAGCAGCAGCACGCGCCAGCAAATCGCGGCGGCGTTGTGCGAGGAAATCGAAGCGCTTTTCCACCCACAAAGCCTTGAGATCGCGCTGCTCCAACAAGCGCACCACTATCAGGTGATAGGAACGGACATCAACTTCCGCGTGGATGATCCGTTGATCGAATGGCTCACCACCGCGCAGCCGGTTGACACGCTCATCCCTCTCCCCTCCGCGCAGATGCCAACCGAAGCGCTGCCCACCCAAGCGCAGATGCTCGAACGCGGCATCGCTATGCTCATTCCGCTGGGCAAACAAGGTTGGGTCGGTGTAGGCGCACCTGCACACGTCGCGCACCCGGGCGCGGAGGCGTATAACGCGGTAGAGCAAAGCCTGCTCCAACACCTCGCTCGACCGGCGGCTGTGGGACTCGAACGCGCCGCCGTCGCCGAAACCCAGCCCAAGCGCGCGGATGAATTGCGCTCACTGTACTGGATCGCGCAGGCGCTCAACTTCACCACAGAGATCGATGACATCATGGAGTTGATCTACACCCAACTCAAGCGCGTTATCGCAATGCCAAACTACTACATTGCACTCAAAGACCCGGATAAAGATATACTCTCGTTCACTTTCTATGTCGAAGAGGATGAGCGCCTCTACCCCGATAACACCTGGGCCACGACCCAGGGCCTATCTGGCGCCGTGATGACCAGCGGCATCACCATCCGCACCGTAGATTATCTGGCCGAATGTCAGAAGCGCGGGCTGACGGCCGGCGGCCCACGGCCCGGACACGCCTGGATGGGCGCGCCGCTGACGGCGGGCGACAAAAGTCTGGGTGTAATGGTAGCTTCCACGTTCGATCCGAACACCGTCTTCACCGAAGAGGACGAAAACTTCTTCGTCACCGTCGCTGCGTACACGGCAGCCATCATCGAACGCCACTCCCTCTACGAGCGGCTGGAAGCGCGTGCACGCCAACTCGCCACCCTGAACGAGATCGGCAACCTGCTGGCCTCCAGCCTCGACCTGAACGAAGTGCTCGACCTGGTGGTGCGCAACGCCGCCGACCTGTTGAACTCCGAGGCCGGTTCGCTGCTGCTACTGGATGACGAAAGCGGCGACCTGATCTTCCGCATCTCCAGTGGGCCGGCCGGAGCCAAGCTGGTGGGGATGCGCGTCCCGGCGGGCAAGGGCATTGCCGGGGCGGCCTTCGCCGAGAACCGGCCTGTCATCACGCAAGACACCCACAAAGACGGGCGGTGGGACAGCAGTTTCGACAAACGAGCCGAGTTCAGCACGCAGTCGATCATCGCCGTGCCGCTCAATGCGCGCGGGCGTACAATTGGCGTGCTGGAAGTGATCAATCGCAAGGATTCGCGCCCGTTCAACCAGGAAGACACCGAACTGCTGCTGGCCTTCGGCGCGCAGGCCGCCATCGCCATCGAGAACGCGCAATTGTTCACGATGACGGATCAGGCGTTGCAGGCGCGCGTCGAGGAATTGACGACGCTCCAACAAATCGATCGCCAGCTCAACGCGACGCTCGATTACAGCGCCGTGATGGGGCAGACACTTGAATGGGCCATCCGCACCACCGGCGCGACCATCGGTTTGATCGCAGCCTTGCAGGAAACGGAGGACGGGACACAGGGGCTGCGTTTCCTGGCGCATCGCGGCTATCCGCCGGACATCTTCGAGCGTTACGAAAAAGACGCGCTCTGGCCTTTGGAGGACGGTCTGATTGGGCAGACGGTACGCACCGGTGAAACCACGCTGACCACAAATCTGGCCCAGAATCCCCGCTACCGGGCATTGACGCCTGGTATGCGCACACAACTCACCGTCCCCATCAAGCGCGAGGAACGTGACCGGGGCGGCCCAGGCGTTATCGGCGTCATCGCCCTGGAATCCGACCAGGACGACACCTTCAGCGAAAGCAGCGTGGCCTTCATCGGGCGTCTGGCGGATCACGCCGCCATCGCCATCGAAAACGCGCGGCTGTTCCAGATTGTGCAGCAGGCCAACGACGCCAAGACCGACTTCATCTCCTTCGTCTCTCACGAACTCAAGCAGCCAATGACGTCGATGAAGGGCTACATCGATCTCTTGATGAAGGGCATCGGCGGCCCGCTCAACGAGCAGCAGCAGCAGTTTCTGCACATCGTCCGCAACAACGTAGGGCGCATGGATCGCCTGGTCCAGGATCTGCTGGATGTGTCGCGCATCGAATCGGGACGGCTGCGGCTGGATATGGGGCGCATCGTGCCGGAGGAAATCGTCAGCGAGGCGGTGCAAGCTTTCGAGCAAGAAATCGCCACCAAACACCAGACGCTACAGATCATCATGCCCCCCAGCCTGCCCCCCGTCATCGGCGACCGCGGGCGTTTGATTCAAGTCCTCACCAATCTGGTCAGCAATGCCAACAAATACACGCCTGAGCAAGGTGCGATCACCGTCGGCGCGGATCTATGGACCGACAAAGGCCAGGATTACGTGCGATGGAGCGTGAAAGACAATGGCATTGGGATGAAACCGGATGAGTTGAGCCGGCTGTTCACGAAATATTTCCGCGCCAGCAACGCCGCCGTGCGCAGCGTCCAGGGGACCGGATTGGGGCTGGTGATCACGCGCAGCATCGTGGAGATGCATGGTGGGCAGGTGATGGTTGAGAGTGAGTATCAACAAGGCAGCACATTCAGTTTTGCGATCCCCATCGCTAACTAAAGGAGGGTACGGCCAATGCCTAAAATTCGTGTTTTGGTCATAGAAGATGATGATGATGCGCGCCTGATGTATTCAATCATGCTGCGCAGTTGGGACTACGAGGTCGTCGAAGCTCCCACCGGCGCAGACGGCGTCCGTCTCGCGCGGCAGCAAAAACCCGACCTCATCTTGCTCGACATTATGATGCCCGACATCGATGGCTATGAGGTGTGCAAGCAACTCCGCTCGGACCCGCATTTTCGCACTGTGCCGATCCTCTT
>JAFGSL010000451.1 GCA_016934645.1 Anaerolineae bacterium | reverse complement strand
CGCGTCGCCAAAGGGGATGATGACGAAGCCCGGGGTGAACGGCGCGTAGCCGTCGCGGTATTGTTCCTCCGTGCTGAAACCGACGATGGTGATTGTGCGCCCGTGGAAGTTGTTGGCGCAAACGATGATCTCAGCTTGCCCGTAAGGGATACCTTTCATCTTGTATCCCCATTTGCGTACCGCTTTGATGCACGACTCGACGGCCTCCGCACCGCTGTTCATCGGCAGGACCATGTGCGAGTTGGTCATCTCGCACAGCTCCTTGTACAGCAATCCCAATTGGTCGTTATGGAACGCCCGTGAGGTGAGCGTCAGCCGGTCGAGTTGTTCGCGCACAACCGCTGCGATTTTGGGATGGCAGTGTCCTTGATTCACCGCTGAGTAAGAGGCGAGGAAGTCTAGATAGCGATTGCCCTCCACATCCCATACCCATATCCCTTGCCCACGGGTAAGCACCACTTTCAGAGGTCTGTAATTTGTTGCGCCGTATTGTCTTTCCAATTCAATGTAATCTCGTGCTTTCACGATGAGTCTCCTTCTGATCAATGTATTGGTTACTCTATAATCTTATCGCCATCCCCCGTCTGCCGTCTACTGTCTACCGTCTACGATTGCATGGAGAAAGGTTATACTCTTGTGGCATCCGTTGCCGTTTCAACGAAGTCGGCTATAATGGGGATACGGAATCGGGCTATCCGGTGAATTCAGGTGAGGTAAGGTTGCATGGACGGTGTCAAGGTGCTTTTCCTGGCTGCTGAGGCCACGCCTTTTACGAAGGTAGGTGGATTGGCAGACGTTGCGGGAGCGCTTCCCAAGGCTTTGCGCCGTCTGGGCGTCGATGTCCGCGTCGTTATCCCCCGCTACGGCGCACTGCAGGATACAGGATACAATTTTCGCCGAGCAGGTTCATTGTCTGTACCCATAGGATCAGGGGAGGAGCATGCCTTGCTCCTGGAGACAAACGCAGACGGTGTACCAGTTTATTTGTTGTGGAACGATCAGTATTTTTCCAACCGCGAGCGCGTCTATGGCTTCAACGACGATCCGCAGCGATTTACATTTTTTTCGCGCGCTGTGATTGCGATGATGAAGATGCTGGACTGGCAGCCGGAGGTGATTCACGCGAATGATTGGCATACGGCTCCTGTGTTAGCATGGCTTGACGTGTATGGCCGCTCGCAACCATTCTATGGTGATCTTGCTACACTCTTCACCATTCACAACCTCGCCTATCAAGGCATTTGTGGGCGTTTAATTTTGACCTTTGCTCAGATGGAGAAGCTGCCACATTTGCCGGGAGAGGTGCCGGGCCAGGTCAATTGGATGGCTCAGGGCGTGGCCCATGCCGATCTCATCAGCACACTCAGCCCGACGTATGCGCGCGAGATCGTCGATGGCGAGGCGGGTGCGATTTTGTCAGAACTGCTGCGTGAACGACGTGATCGCATCTTTGGCATCCTCAGTGGCCTTGATACCGATTTGTGGGATCCGGCGACCGATGGAGCGCTGGCGCAAACCTTCGATCGCAAAACATTGAAGATGCGGGCCGTGAACAAGAGCGCCTTCCAACGCGAGGTGCGCTTGACCGTCGGTTCGGAGACGCCGTTGTTCGGTATGGTGACGCGGCTGGATGAAACCAAGGGGCTGGAGCTGGTCGTTCCGGCGATCGAGGCCCTGTTGCAAGAGCAAGATGTGCAGTTTGTGATTCTGGGGACCGGCGAGGAAGTGTACGAAAAGTGTTTCCGGGATCTGCAAGCGCAATTCCCCGGCAATGTGCGGGCTTTTATCAAGTTCGATGACCGCCTGGCGCGACGTATCTACGGCAGCGTCGACGTTTTTCTCACGCCGAGTCGCGCCGAACCGAGCAGTATTGGGCTGATGTCGGCGATGCACTATGGCGCGGTACCTGTGGTCCATGTGACGGGCGGGCTGGCAGATACCGTTGTCGATGCTGATGTACATGCCGACCGGGGTGTTGGGTTCACTTTCGATGCCTATACTGTACCGGCTTTGTTGGAAGCGATGGAGCGTGCTTTGCGCGCTTATGGGAACAAGTCGCGCTGGATGGCGATCCAACGGCGCGCGATGGAACGCGATTTCTCTTGGGATGCTTCTGCTCGTGCTTATGTCGATCTCTATCAACGTGCGTTGGCTCTACACCGGGCCATCTAAGATTCCATAGCCTTTGTCCTGCGCAGCTCAAGGCCAAAATCCGTTGGCCCCTGCGCTTTTTTTGTGTGAGGCGTTATTTTATCGTGTCGAGTGAGGACGTTGTATGACATCGAAGCCCTTTTTGTGTATTCATGGTCATTTCTATCAGCCGCCACGGGAAGACCCCTTTACCGGCGAGTGCCGTGACGAACCTTCCGCCGCGCCGTTTTCGAACTGGAATGACCGCGTAACAGCAGAGTGCTACGCGCCCAATGCGGCTGCGGGCAATTTCGCCCGGGTGAGCTTCAATCTCGGCGGCACCCTGGCGCGTTGGATGGACAATTGCGTCCACGAAACTTACCAGCAGATTGTGGGGTCGGTCTACCAGCACCAGCGGCGTTACGGGATGCCTAATGGCGTCGCCCAAGCCGTACACCACACCATTTTGCCGCTGGCGCGCGGGCGGGATAAGCGTTGCCAGGTACGATGGGGGATTGATAGTTACGCACATCGTTTCGGTGTGCGGCCTGATGGGATGTGGCTTCCGGAGATGGCGGTCGATTACGAGACGCTGGAGACGGTCGCCGAAGCGGGGCTGTCCTTCGTTATTCTCTCTAGCGAACAGGTGCACGGAGATCTCTCGCGCGGCGCCGGCCCGTATCGCGTTCGACTGTCGCATGGGCGTTCTATTGCTGTGTTTGTGCGCGACCGTGATCTCTCGAACTATTTTTCGTTCAGTATGCCGGAACCTGAGTACGCGCGCCCGCTGATCAACGAACATCTGTCACGCTCTGAACCCGGCGTGTTGACGCTCATCGCCACTGATGGGGAGACCTTTGGACATCATCACAAGCATGGCGTGCAGGTGTTGGAGGCATTGACGACACCCGGCCCGGCGGATGCTTATGAAGTTACGACGCTGGCGCGTTATCT
>JAFGSL010000450.1 GCA_016934645.1 Anaerolineae bacterium | reverse complement strand
AAGTGGAGGGTAAAGCACACCGGAAGACAGCCCTGGCATGCTCATTTGCAATGGCTGCAGCCGGGGTTAGGCCTGAAACGCTGGCTATTGTTGCTAACCTTCGGTATTGTACTGTTGAGCTTGGGCGGCGCTTTGGCGTTGCGCGCGTTTTACCCCCTCCCACCGTACTTTCACTATGTCACGTTACAGTTTCTGCCACGTTTCGTGCGGGTGGTGCTGTTTCTCATCCTTGGGGTGGGCAGCGTCGGCCTGGCGCTGTGGGCGCTGAATCGTACGTTGTTAGAGCCTTTCGTTGCTGGAGTGTTTGATGGTGTCCCAGGCGCGTTGTACAACTATCGCCGGCGAGGCCGCGGGGCTAAAATTGTGGTCATCGGGGGTGGGCATGGGCAGTCCACCATCCTGCGAGGATTGAAGCAGTACACGTCCAACCTGACGGCCATCGTCACCGTGGCTGATGATGGTGGTTCCTCTGGCCGTTTGCGACGTGGTCTGGGCATCCTGCCGCCAGGTGATTTTCGCAACTGCATCGCGGCGTTAGCCGACGATGAGGCACTTATCACCCGGCTCTACCAATACCGCTTTGCCGGCGGCGAGGACTTGCAGGGCCACAGCTTCGGCAACCTCTTCATCAGTGCGATGGCGGGCATTACCGGCTCCTTCGAGTCGGCGCTCAAAGAGTCGAGCCGGGTGTTGGCCGTGCAGGGCCAGGTGTTGCCAAGCACGCTCGAAGCCGTGACGCTGTGCGCCGACCTGCAGAGGAACGGCGGTGATCGTGCAGACACGGGCGACCGTGCGGACACGGGCGACTGTGCAGACACAGGCCTCGTCCGTGTGCGGGGCGAATCGGCGATCCCCCAGGCGAACGGGCGTATCTTGCGGGTGATGCTCGAACCGGCAATGCCCAGGGCCTATCCCGAAGCCGTGCGCGCCATTCTGGACGCGGATCTGGTGGTGATCGGGCCGGGCAGCCTCTATACCAGTATTCTGCCCAATCTGTTGGTGCCGGAGATCGCCCAGGCGTTGGAAGCGACGCGTGCGCCTAAGGTGTATGTCTGCAACATCGCCACACAACCCGGAGAAACCGACGGCTACACGGCGCAAGAGCATCTCCAGGCACTGGAGAAGCATTTGGGAACCGGTCTGGTGCCCACGGTGATTGTCAATGCGCGTGTGCCTCAGACCAAGCCGACTGAAGCCATCGAGTGGGTACAGCCCGATCTGGAATCTCGCAAGGACTTGACCGTGATCGCGGCGGATTTGGTGGATGAAACGCTGGGCGGGCATCATGAAAGTGGAAAAATCGCGCGGATCTTGATGAACTTGATACGCGATTGATCTTCAAGATTCAGTCTCTCTAACTTAATTCACAAAAGGAGTGTGTACTATGACGACGAAAGTTGGGATTAATGGGTTCGGCCGCATTGGCCGGCAAGTGCTCAAGGCGATTCGGGATTATCATCCCGACACATTGGAAGTGGTGGCCTTCAACGATATTGGCGACCTCAAGACGATGGCGCACTTGTTGAAGTACGACTCAAACTATGGCCGTTTTGACGGTACAGTGGAAGTCGCCGACGATGCTTTGATCATTGATGGTAAGAAGGTCACGGCCTTTAAGGAATTCGACCCAGGCAACATTCCGTGGGGTGATATGGGCGTCGACATCGTGGTTGAGTCCACCGGTCTGTTCCGCACCAAGCAGGATAGCGAGAGCAAGGGGAAGAAGGTTCCGGGCGCGGAGAGCCACATCATCCGTGGCGGCGCGAAGAAGGTTATCATCTCGGCCCCCGCCAAGGGCGAGGACCTGACCGTTGTTCTGGGCGTGAACGAAGGGGATTACGATCCCGCCAAGCATCACGTTCTCTCGAACGCTTCCTGCACCACCAACTGTTTGGCACCCGCTGCCAAGGTGGTCCACGACCATTTCAAAATTATGCGCGGCTTGATGACGACGATTCACTCCTACACCAACGACCAGAAGATCCTCGATCTGCCGCACAAGGACCTGCGTCGTGCGCGAGCTGCCGCGGTGAACATCATCCCCACCACTACTGGTGCGGCGAAGGCCGTGGCACTCGTCATCCCCGACCTGAAGGGCAAGTTCGACGGTTACGCGCTGCGCGTCCCGACCCCGACTGTCTCCGTGGTGGACTTCACCGTGCAGGTTGAGGTTCCGACGACGACCGAGGAATTACGTCAGGTCTTCCGCGACGCGGCGGCCGGCCCGCTGAAGGGCATTCTCGCTGCCGTGGACGAGCCTCTGGTCAGTGTCGACTACAAAGGCGATCCGCACAGCTCTTCCGTAGACCTCGAATTCACTCTGGTACTTGGCGAGGGGAAGAACGACTTCGTCAAGGTTGTGACCTGGTACGATAACGAATGGGGCTACAGCGTCCGCACTGGCGACCTGGCGGCGCTGATCGCCAGCAAGCTGTAAACAGTAATCGGTAATCAAGGATTAGGAATTAGGGATTAGGGAGGCCAACCAAGCAACCTAATCCCTAATTTACTAATTACCCAATTACCAGTTACCTATTTCCGAGATTGAGGTGAAAAGATGAACAAAAAGACTGTTCGTGATGTTGATTTGAAGGGCAAGCGTGTGTTGATGCGCGCCGATTTCAACGTCCCGCTGAAGCAAGGCGACCGCGCAGACGCGGGCGTGATCGGCGACGATAAGCGCATCCGCGCCACGCTGCCGACGATTAAGTACGTCCTGGAACAGGGTGCGGTGCTTGTGCTGATGTCGCACCTGGGCCGTCCGGCAGGAACGGGCTATCAGGCCGAACTGAGCCTCAAGCCGGTCGCCACGCGTTTGAGCGAACTGCTAGGCAAGCCGGTCAAAATGGCCCCGGACTGCATTGGCCCGGAGGTCGAAGCGATGGCGGCGGCACTGCAACCCGGCGAGGTGATGTTACTGGAGAATGTCCGTTTCTATAAGGCCGAAACGAAGAACGACCCCAAGATTGCCGAACAATTGGCGAAGTTGGGCGAAATCTTCGTCAACGATGCTTTTGGAACTGCGCACCGCGCGCAGTCCAGCACCGAGGGCGTGGCGCACTACTTGCCCGCCGTGGCCGGCTTCCTGATGGAGAAGGAAATCGATTTCCTGGGTCGTGCCAACGAAGACCCGGAGCGCCCCTACGTCGTGATCCTTGGCGGGGCGAAAGTCTCCGACAAGATCGCCATCATCAAGAATATGCTCAGCAAGGCCGACAAAGTTCTTATCGGCGGCGGGATGGCGAACACCTTCTTCAAAGCACAAGGGCTGGAAATGGGCGATTCGCTGGTTGAGGATGATGTGCTCGATACCGCTACAACGTTGCGCGCTGAGGCTCGTGATGCGTTGGTCCTCCCTGTTGACGCGGTTGTCGCCGATGCTTT
>JAFGSL010000449.1 GCA_016934645.1 Anaerolineae bacterium | reverse complement strand
TCATCTCTGATAACGAGATCACGATCGAGCATATCATCCCGCTGGATGATACATGTCAGTTGCGTACAGCTGATTGCTGACGGCTGACCGCTTCACGTGCCTGTACTCTGATAATGCTTGATGCCGTAATCCCAGAATGCCAGCGCTGCGAGCAGCATCCCCACGCCGACAACGGGGCAAAGAAGAGGCGTGAAGGACGGCATGCCGAACGGATCGGGCTTGCCCAGGATGTAGAGTGCCGGGTAGTAATTCATAAAGATCCCCGGCAGCACAAAGGTGAAAAAGCGGCGCAGCCATTTGTTGTATACGCTCATCGGGTACGACATCATCTCTACACCGCCGTAGGTGAAGATATTGACCACCTCGATGGATTCCACCGTCCAGAAGGTGATGGTCGAGCCGACGACGAAAAGCGCGCCGAAAAAGCAGACCAGACTCCCCAGGATAACGGGCATGTAGAGCACCTTGAGCACGGTCCAATGGATGTCGGTGCGCAGCAGCGCAAAACCGAGGACGAGCACACCCTGCGCGATGCGCGCCAGCCGCCGCAACGCGAAATCGGAGCCGAGGATTTGCAGGGTCACGTTCACCGGGCGCAGCAAGACCTGGTCGAAGGTTCCGCGCCGGACCTGCTGACCGAAGGTTTTGGGATCGAAGCCGCTGAAGATCATATCCATCAGCCCGAAAGCCGTCTCCACCGTCCCGTACAGAAAAGCGATCTCGGGCAGCGTCCACCCGCCGATGTCGCCGAAACGCTGCAAGATCAATGCCAACGTCCCGAACGCGGCAGCGGTGCCAATGCCCGTGCCAAGCAGATCGAGCAGGAACGCCGCGCGATACTGCATCTGCGCGCGAATGTTGACGGAGATGAGACGTCGGTACAAATCCAGACTGTGTCCCATTCAACCTCCCTGGATCACCAATCTGCGCACACCGGCGCGCATCACGAACTGGCAGATGGCGAAAAGCAGTACTGCCCACAGGACCTGTTCGCCCAGCGCCGCGAGGAGCGCCGGGCCTTGTAGCGTGCCCAGATACACCTCAACGACGGTGTTGACCATCGCAGGAAACGGTGTCAGCCGGCACAGCGTCACAAACCAGTTGGGGAAAAAGCGCAACGGCATCAGAAAACCGGAGAGGAACCAGGAAAGGCCGAAGGCGACCCGCCCAATGCCGCGCGCGTCCGGCGTCCAGAACGCCGTCAGGTTGATCAAAAAACGCCAACCAAAACTCACCAGTAAACTGAGGCAGAGTGCAACGCCCAAGGCCAACCACTGTGCGAACGTCTGCGGCAGGGTGATTTTGAAGAAGACCGCGTAAGCCAGCATGATCGTCACGCCGCGCAGGAAGAAATGTGCAATCGCCCGCCCGATGTCCTGCGCACACCAGAAAGCAAAGTAATCCATCGGCTTGAGCAGATCCGAGGCAATGTCACCGCTACGCACCGCCAACATCACGTTCCCCCAATAGAAGAGCGAGAGATAAGCAACAATGCCCTGTGTCAGTGCTGTGTAGGTGATGGCGGCCTGTAGCGGGATTCCGGCCACTTCGGCGCGGGCATTGTACAGTGCGATCATCACCGAAGCGCGCAGCAACCCGAAGAAAAAATTCGTCGCCAGCCCCGCGAGATTTGCGGCGCGATAGCTTAACTGCTGCTGAAAGCCTAATTTTATCAGTTGCCAGAACAGACGCATGGTGTACTCCAGCCCAAGGGGTGATGCTTGCGCCATTATACTTCACCTGACCAAATTATCGACCGGCGGAATACTTTCTAACTTGCCAGTAGCAGTGTATAATGAGACACGTCTTATTAAAATTGGACCAACGAAGACGCAAATGGCGCGGTGGTGCGCCATCGGGACTACCGGACTAAAGACTATCTGACTTTTATCGGAGGCAAGAGATGCAACCATTCTCCTGGAATTTCCCCTACCCCTCTCAGCGAATGCCCATCCTAGCGCAGAACGTCGTGGCGGCATCACAGCCATTGGCGGCTCAGGCCGGATTGGATACGCTGCGGCGCGGCGGCAATGCCGTAGATGCCGCGCTAGCGACCGCCATCGCGCTCACCGTCGTCGAACCGACGCACAACGGCATCGGCAGCGACGCCTTCGCTATCGTGTGGGATGGCACACGGCTGCACGGCCTCAACGCCTCCGGGCGCGCGCCGCAGGCGCTCACGCCGGAACGGTTTGCCGGTTTGGAGCAGATGCCCACGATTGGCTGGGATCCGGTAACGGTTCCCGGCGCGGTCAGCGCGTGGGTGGCGCTCTCGGAACGGTTCGGCAGGCTGCCGTTTGCCGAGTTGTTTACGGCGGCGATCCACTACGCGCGCGACGGCTTCCTCGTCTCGCCGATCACGGCGATGGCGTGGGCCAGAGCACCGGAACGCTACGCGGCTTACCCATCGTTTGCGGCAACCTTCGCACCCAATGGCCGTGCCCCCTACCCTGGCGAACTGTTCCGCTGCCCCGACCAGGCACAAACGTTGGAAACTATCGCCGCCACCAAAGGCGAGGCATTCTACCGCGGCGACCTGGCGGAGCGTATCGCCGCGCATGCCAAAGCCACCGGTGGATTGATGAAGGTCGATGATTTGGCAACGCACGCCCCCGAATGGGTCACGCCGATGGCGCAAGCCTACCACGGCTATTGCCTGCACGAAATCCCGCCGAACGGGCAGGGTCTCGCGGCGCTCATCGCGTTGGGCATTTTGCAGCATCTCGACCTCGCACAGTACCCCGTCGATTCCGCCGACAGCATCCATCTGCAAGTCGAAGCGATGAAGCTGGCTTTTGCGGAGGCACATCGCCACATCGCCGATCCCGCGTGGATTGAGGTTCCGCCGGAGGCACTGCTGGACGAGGATTTCCTTGCGGAACGCGCCGCGCAGATTAAGATGGATCAGGCGCAGTTCCCGACCTCGGCACTGCCCACCGACCACGGCACGGTCTACCTCACCACCGCCGACGCTAACGGGATGATGGTCTCGTACATCCAATCGAATTATATGGGCTTCGGTTCCGGCATCGTCATCCCCGGCACGGGTATCAGCTTGCAGAATCGCGGTGCGGGCTTCCGGCTAGAAGCGGGGCATCCGAACCACGTCGCGGGTGGCAAACGGCCCTACCATACGATCATCCCCGGTTTCGTCACACGCGAGGGTCAGCCAGTGATGAGTTTCGGTGTGATGGGTGGACATATGCAGCCACAAGGTCACGTACAGATGATGGTGCGGCTGTTCGATTATGGGCAGAATCCGCAGGCAGCGTCCGATGCACCGCGCTGGTACATCGAGGAGGATCTGACGGCCCTTTCGCTGGAGCCGGGTTTTGCGCCGGAGGTCATAGACGAACTACGCCGGAGAGGTCACCACGTCAACGCCGATCTGCCGCCCGGGCGATTCGGCGGTGCACAATTGATTTATCGGCTAGATAACAGTAACCGGCTGGCCAGCTACTGCGCCGGGACAGACTGGCGCAAAGATGGTCAAGCCGTAGGATATTGAGGAAAATCATGAAATTTCGAAAACTATACGCTCTTTGTTTTATCGTATTGCTCATGGTGAATTGCACGGCTCGCACAACGCCATCGCCAACACCGGTGCAGTCACCCGTGACCCCTTCGCCAGAAGAAGCTGAACCGACCTTGTGCAGCCTTCCCCCTGTCATCGCACCGACGCCTCCCGCCGTGATTCCCGGATATACAGAACTGGATGAAACGACCAATCTGCACGTCACTGGCACAATGCAAGAAATCGATCTGACGAACTACCGGCTGGTCGTGACGGGCACGGTCGCACATCCCCTCAGCCTGACCTACGATGAACTGCGCTGTATGCCAAAACGCGAAGTGCGCACATTGCTCGTCTGCCCGGGTTTCTTCCAGGATGATGCGACGTGGGCTGGCGTCCCGTTGGATTACATCCTCGACATGGCAGAAGTCTTGCCCGAAGCGACGGCGATCGTACTACGTGGCGCCGACGGGTACACAGCACGTCTGGGGCTGGACGTAGTTCGCGATGGAAACCGCCATATCCTGGCTTACGAGTGGGAAGGTGAACCGTTGCCCGTTTTGCACGGCTTTCCAGTACGTGGCGTTTTTCCGGAACAGCAAGGCAACAAATGGGTCAAGTGGCTGCTGAAAATTGAAGTACGTTGACGGAAATGCCAAGCTCCCTGACGGTTCCCCACACCTCACACAGAGTGCACTGAGGTCACAGAGAAGCGTCAAATAGGCGCTTTCTCCGTGTTCTACAACGAAACCTATTGACACCGAGAAAAATCTATGATATATTTATAAAAGTTCCGGTAACGATACCGGCAACGATTTCAGCGAACCAAAAGTGTGAGTGATCCCAGAAATTCCCTATTGACAACCCGTTATTTTCAGGTTACAATTGAATTATTCATTGAAACTTCAGTTTCCCACCTGAAAAAGAACCAGGATTATGGCGAATTCCATCACATTGCAGGATGTAGCCCAATTAGCTGGTGTATCAATGGGCACAGCCTCTCAGGCACTGAATAGCCGGCCTAACGTCGACCCAGAAACACGTTCTCGCGTGGCTGATGCCGCGATGTCTTTAGGATATCCTGTCAAGGAGCCTGGCTCCGAATTATGTGATCTCCACACAGTTGATTGCGCGTGATTCCGCGTGCATACACGCAACATAGATTGTGACTATATAAGTTATAGCAGGGAGGAGGTGAAACAAAAAGACATTTTATACGGTTTGCCCTAGTTTTACAAAAGTATCCTATTTAGAATTTCACTTAAGGAGGAGCGAAATGCGGAAGTACATTGGGATTGTCAATGTGTTGGTCGTTTTGATGATGGTACTGGCCGGGTGCGCAACGCCTACGCCAGAAGTCATCGAGAAGATTGTCGAAAAGACAGTCGAAGTCGAAGTTGAGAAGACCGTTGAAGTTGAAGTCGAAAAGACGGTCGAAGTTGAGAAGGAAGTCGAGGTCGTTGTCACCGCGACACCGCTGCCGCCAAGCGCCTACAAAGAGTCACCCATACTCGCCGGCCTGGTGGCTGCCGGGGAACTCCCTGCCATAGAGGAGCGTCTGCCGCTCAGTCCGGCAGTGGTTGAATCGCTCACTGGGGAAGATGGTCAATTCGGCGGCCAGATGCGCTTTGGTATGGTCGGCACCAGTGCTACATGGGGCGGGATGCTCTTTACTGCAGCCTGGGAGCACCTGACAATCTGGAAACCCGATTTCAGTGGCGTTGAACCGAACCTGGTCGAGAGCATTGATGTCAGCGATGATGTGACGGAATACACTTTCCATATGCGCAAGGGCATGAAGTGGTCCGATGGTGTGGATTTCACGGCGGATGACATCGCGTTCTACATCGAAGATGTCCTGTTCGACCCCGACCTGAGCCCCGGTGGGCCTTCTGCAGACTGGATTCCTGCCGGGCAAGGCCCCGATTTGAAATTTGAGAAGATTGATGATTACACCTTCAGACTGACGTTCCCGGAGCCTAACGGTACGTTCCTCTACACCTTGGCGCAGTGGCAAGGCCGTTATTTCGCCCAGTTCCCCAAGCACTACCTGCAACAGTTCCACGCGAAATACAACGAGAACGTGGATGATCTGGTAGCGGAAGACGGCACTGTGGCTGACTGGATGTCTTTGTTCAACAAGTACGGCGGCGGTGGGTGGGGCGACCCCGAAGCGTTCTATCTCTACCCTGAAAAACCCACATTGTACCCCTGGATGACGACGAAACCCTTCGGCACCGGTACGCAGTTGATGATGGAACGCAATCCGTACTACTGGAAGATCGATACGAACGGCAAGCAACTACCTTACATTGACAGCATTCTGGTGATCGCTTACCAGGATGCTGAAAGCCGCACCTTCGCGATGCTCAATGGCGATCTCGATGCCGTG
>JAFGSL010000448.1 GCA_016934645.1 Anaerolineae bacterium | reverse complement strand
GGCGACCCTGGATAAAACCGGCGTTCACTGATGGGACATTCATAGAAGGGGGGAAGTGGACATGAAGAAAATCACCGCATTCGTTGGTAGCGCCCGCAAGGGACACACATACGACGCCGTCGCGCAATTTCTGAACCATTTGCAGTCCCTAGGCGATATCGAATACGAAATCGTCCGCCTGAGCGATTACCAGATCGGGATTTGCAAGGGCTGTCAGGTGTGCTTCAGCAAAGGCGAGGAGCGCTGTCCGCTGAAGGACGACCGGGATGTGCTTATCGAGAAAATGATGGCCTCTGATGGCGTCGTTTTTGCCTCCCCGAACTACGCGTTCCAGGTATCTGCCTTGACGAAGGCGTTCCTCGACAGACTGGGATTTGCCTTTCACCGCCCGCGTTTTTTCGGCAAGACCTTTACCAGCATCATCGCGCAGGGCATCTACGGCGGTAACAAACTCGTCGACTACCTGGATTTCGCGGGCAATGCCTTGGGCTTCAACATCGTGAAGGGGAGCTGTTTGATGACGCTGGATCCGATGACGGAGAAACAGCAGCGCAAAATCGATAAGATTCTCGCCGCGCAGGCCAAGCGCTACTATGCGCGGTTGGAGAAACCGGCCTATCCAGCAGCCACGTTGTTCGGGCTGATGATGTTCAGAATGGGGCGGACAAAAGTGAAGCTGGAGCTTGACGATACGTTCCGCGACTACACTTACTATGCTGAAAAGGGCTGGTTCGAATCCGACTACTACTATCCCACGCGTATGGGAGCGTTGATGAAGGGCGCTGGCAAGCTCTTTGATGTGATATTCGCGCGTACGACAAAAGCCAGATAGAGGCAGCGATGGACAATGCCCAGGTCGCGCAAGTAACCCATCACGCGATGGGGACGGCGATGACGCACAAGGCCTTCGGCATACAGGCCGAAGAAAGCCTTGCGGCTGCCTACAGCGAAATCGTGCGGATCGAAGCCCTCCTCAGCCGCTTTGCGCCCGATAGCGAAATCAGTCGCGTGAACCAGTCGGCAGGCATCAAAAGTGAAAGCGTAAGTCGTGAAACCTACGATGTGTTGTTCGAAGCCGTCGAATTTTCACGTCTTTTTCCAGGCTGCTTCGATGTGACCACCACGCCCTTAGTCGCGTTGTGGAACGAGGCCAGGGCGTCGTCCGCTCAACCGGATGTCGCAAGTATCGAGCAAGTGCTTCCTTTGGTGAATTATCGAGATGTGCTCTTGGATTCCGACAACATGACTGCCGGACTGAGGACTTCAGGGCAGTCCATTGACCTGGGGGGAATCGGGAAAGGCTTTGCCGGTGACAGGATTCGAGAGGTTGTCAAGCAATTCGGCGTCGCTTCGGCTTATTCGAACCTCGGCGGCAACGTCGTCACGCTTGGGTCCAAACCCGATGGTTCGCCGTGGTACGTTGGTATCCAGCATCCCCGGCAGGAGATGGGGTTGATCGGCGCGGTGGCTGTGGTCGACCAGACCGTGGTGACCTCCGGTGATTACCAGCGTTACTTCACCGACGACCAGGGAAGAAGATGCCATCATATCCTGGATCCCAGGACAGGCTACCCTGCAGAATCCGGCTTGATCAGCGTGACCATTGTTGCAGAGAGTGCGCTGGCCGCGGATGCTCTATCGACAATCGTGTTCGTGGCGGGGATGGAAAAGGGGCTTGAATGTTTGCGCAGATTCCCGCAGACCGAAGCCATTCTTGTGGATACTGAATTGCAGGTTTATGTCACTCAAGGTCTGAAGAACCGCTTTCAGGCAGATCAGGGCATTGAAGTAACAATTCTAGATTGAACGAAAGGAGAAGAACAAATGATTGGTTGGATAATCGCATTCGTCGTTGTGGCTGGTTTGGGGATCGGCGGAGGGATCGGCTGGTCGAAGCTGTCCAAGGAGCACCAGGAAGCCAGAAGTCTGCCCCTGGATGCCGTGGACTTCAGCAAGCTGAATGATGGCGTCTATCATGGAGCGTACGCAGGCGGTATGTACAAATGGCGTGTCAACGAGTGTGACGTCACAGTAGCGGACGGTAAGGTGACTGGCATTCAGCTCGCAGTCAGCCAGGATCCGGGTGGCAAGAACACCCAACACGAGGCGCTCTACGATCGGGTCATCGCAGCACAGTCGCTGCAGGTCGATACCATCAGCGGCGCGACCCTCACCTCCAAGGCGTACCTTCAGGCGATCGAAAACGCGCTCGTTCAGGCGCAACACGACTGAGCTATACAGCACTGACTAGTACCGCAAGGTGCAAGTTCCTTTCTCGATAATGATGCTCAGAGGGGATCGCCAGATCCCCGACTATGCGCCAGACGCGGGGATCTGACGATCCCCTTGAAGCTGTAAACCGGGGAGGGATTTATGCCGCGTTGTACTAGTTATGCTTGGAGCGGACGCAGCTGCGTAGCATCTCGCCAGATCCGCGGGGCTTGCGCGCTACGCCGGGATCTGACGATCCCTGCCAAGCATAAGCCGGTGAAGATTCGTGGTTTCTTTATAACGCGCTGATCCCGGCGCAACGCAAATAGCAAACTGTAGTGACGTAGTTTGTTATCTCTAGCCAGGATCCCCAGGATGAAAAGCTTTTCCTATCGCAGGTCAGGCCCTATCCTGAGAATCCTGTTAATCCTGTCGAAGAATTGGTGTGCGATATCCCATCAACTCACCGCTATACCCATCAACAATGTAGAGAGTGCCCTCTTCGAGGGTGTCCTCAACGACGGCGATACCTCCCGGGAAGGTTAGGTTTTCAGGGTCGCGCAAGACCCACAGCAGAGTGCCCGTGTGATCGAAGGCTAACACGCGACCGTGGATAGGATCGCCGACGAAAACGTTATCACCGCTGAGGGCGAGGAAGGGCTTCTCGGTGGCGTTGCGGGTCCAGACGGGGACGCTCCATTCGCGGCGGTAGAGGCCTTCCGAACTAAGGACCTGCACCCGCTGATTCCACGAGTCGGCGATGAAGACTTCTCCCGTTTCGTTTATCGCGATCCCCACCGGTTCGCTCATCTGCCCTGATTGGTTTCCTGCACCGCCGAATTCGTGCAGGAAAACCCCTTCCGCATTGAAGACCTGCACACGCTGGTTGCCCGTGTCAGCGACGTAGATGCTGCCGTTTGGCCCGATGGCGATGCCTCGTGGTCCGTAGAACAGGCCGTTTCCAGCGGGATCGTAAGCCTGGATCTGCCCAAGCTGGCCCCAACTGAGCACAAACTCGCCCTCCGCGGTGAATTTCTGGATGCGATGGTTCCACGTATCCGCGACATAGACATTGCCAGATAAATCAACCGCCACATCCCATGGCTCGTTGAACTGTCCAGGCGCGACACCGTACTCGCCCCACGTGCTTAGCAATTCCCCTTCCGGGGAGATGTGCCAGATGCTGTGTTGAGCCGTGTCCGCCACGTACAGAGAACCATCCGGCGCAACGGCGATGCCGCGTCCTACCGCGTTGGAAAGCTGTACTTTGAAGATGAGGGGCAGCGTCTGTTCGCTGCTTGCGTAGGAATCGGGAATTTGCGTGTTGTTGTCAATGGATGTCTCGGCTGTACTGTAGTCCCATATCTCTTGCACCAGGTCGCGGCGCACGTAAAGGTGCATGTCCAGGCGGTTAGGCCACGTCTTGAGTGTGAAGGGACTCTCCGGGTTCTTGATCTGGGCGTAGCCGCGGTAGTCACGGTCGCGGATGATGTCTGCCAGAGCCGCGCGCATCTGGGCATCATCCAACGCAGCGCGGATGCGCTCCCAGGTTAGGTCTTTGTAGTCCTCGATGGGCCACCAGATGTATTTGTAATCGAGGGAGAGGTAATCCTCGCCGAGGATGGCTTCGACGGCACTCCACTGCGGCTTACCTGCGATGACGACTGGGCATTCGAGCAGGCGTTCTGCTTCGGGGGTGCTGCCATAGTAGTAACTGTTGGGATAGCGGGTTGCCATGTACCAGTAGAACGGCCACGCGCCCTCTTCTCCGTAGGCGACTTCGACATCGTGGGGTGTTCCAGTTGTCCGCCAAGAAATCTCATCGATCTTTGCGAGGACGACCTTGACATCTGGCGTTGCATGCGCATAGACCATGAACTCTGTCGCCATCTCGTCATTGATAAAGCAGAGCATAAACATCGTACGCAGCGTCCATACTGCTAGCGCGCCGCAGATTGTCAACAGTGTCAGACGCAGCGTGCGGCGCGGCCCGACTTTGTCGATCGCCCAGAACAGGAGTCCGCCGAAGAGCACGATTCCAATAAGTGCGAAGAACACACCCACGAGTGGTTCTAACCCGGCGAGTGTCAGTCCGGTCTCCACCTCGGCAGTCTGGAGGACGCGCTCTGGCGAGTTAACAGCCTGTGTGAACGCTTTGAGCGCTTTCCACAGCAGAGGCAGTGCCAGTATTAACAACCAGCCACGCTCTGCGATATCCTGCCACGTCAGCTTGCGCAGCCATTGCCCCAGCCCCCACGCCGCGAGGAATATATGCGGCAGCGCAATGTGAACGAACAACCAGGGCATTTTTTCTCCGGCGTAGATGTACGCACCCCAAGACATCAACGCCCAACCGAGGAGAAAGAGCGGGAAGAAGAAGTCAAGGTTCAGGGGCTGCGGACTTTTCTGCTGCGCAGTGACGGGGATTTCGTGGTCTCCTTCAAGCGTTTGGGAAACAGGATCGGGAAAAGCACGCTTCAGGATAGGGCGTATGATGCCCCAAGCGCCTGTGCCTATGGAGAGCAGGAGTGGCATATATTCGTACAGCGGCCCGACGATGGTGTAGTAGTACCAGGGTTGGCTGCCACGGTCCACGGTTTGCTGGGCGATCCAGTAGGTCAGCCCACCGATCAGGCCGGTCATCGCTCCCCATCCGTAGGTGAAAAAGGTACTGAAGAGCGTGATGAAGATGCCATAGTGGATGAGGGCAATAATGGGCCAGCGTTTTTTGTCCCACCACAATCCCAAGGCTATAGAAAGCCCCATCACCACGAGAAATGTAGCCAGCGCGGCAAGGGTCATCGCGAGGGGAAGCTCGCTGAATTTTGTGGGCTCCATCAATGCGGGATAGAAGGCAGTCATATCCACGCCTGCCACAAACTTCATCAGGAAAGCCGAGCCTAATGGCAAGGTCAGTGTTCCCAATGTCATCAGCACGTCGAACAAATGCTGTTTGCGCAGTGTTACCTCGCCTACGCCGTAGTAGATGATGGGCACGGCGCTCAGTATTATAATGACGGTGAGTCCCAAGGCGAGCCGTCCCCACCAGGAGATATCGATGTTGGCGATGCTGGTGTTGTCGACATCTTCGACTTCTTGCACCTGCGCGTCAGCCAGTGCCCGGACGGAAACTCCGCCCAACAGAAGCGCCACAATCACCACAACCGCCAGTAGGATGAAGAGTCTGGGACGTGCCCAACGTGCGCGAGCCACCTGCCAAACGAAGGGTAGGATTAACAAAACGAGAAAGATGGCGGTGTAAATGTAGGCGTTCTCTTTGGAGGCATACATCAGCGGGAAAAAGGCAGCCATCCCGTAGAGCCAGCGTGTGCGTCCCGTGTCCAGATAGTTAAGCACGGTCCACAACAGCAGTATCGACATTAGCATCAGTGGTGTGTCGTGGCGGGTGTAACGCGCATAGTAGGTGATCGCGGGTGAGATGAGGAGCATGACGGATGCGAACAATGCGCCGCGCTTCCCCAGCCACTTCTGGAAAAGCCACGGCGTCATCACCAGCGCCACGCCGGTGAGGGCGGCCCAGATGCGCGCAGTGAAATCACTCACCCCGAAAAGGGCGTAGATAAGGGACGTCACTTCGAAGAGTAGGGGGCCGTGCATCAATGGATCGTGCCGGAAGCCCATGCCCGTGTAGAGATTCCACGAGAACTTGGCGTGCGTCATCTCGTCGTGGCTCACCGCACGGTCGCCTAACGCATAGAACCGGCTAATAACTGCCAGGATCAGGATGACGATTGCCACGATTTTCCAGAAATCTTGGGCCTTGGTCTCTTGTGATTTTTTAGAGGTGGCTATCACGATATATAGTCTCCACGAATTTGTAAGTCGGCATTTGCCTGAGTCGAGTATACAATGCACAAGCAGATTTGCAAAATTCGAGGTGTATCTCGTGAAGGTCGATTTCCCTATCCTCCTGACGTTATCCGCTTTTTAGATGATCAGATACCCACCGTCTACCGCCAATGCTGTGCCGACGATAAGGGAGGCGCTATCTGAGCATAGCCAGACGACGGCTTCGGCGACTTCCGTCGCTTCGCCCAAGCGCCCGATCGGTTGGTGCTGCAACATCCCGTGTTTGGATTCAGGATTGTGCTTGATCACATCCTCAACCGGTGGCGTGCGAATCCAGCCAGGGCAGACGGCGTTGATGCGAATACCCTTGTCCGCGTACTGCAGCGCGGCCGACTTTGTGAGGCCCAGAACGCCATGTTTGGCAGCGGAGTAGGTGGGGTCCCAGGGAAACGCGCGTTGCCCATCGACCGATGAGTTGTTGACGATGGCGCCACTCCCTTGCTTAAGCATTTCGATCAGCTCAAACTTCATGCATAGCCACACACTTTTAAGATAGGTGTCGATGGTGAAATCCCAATCAGGCTCCTGGATGTCGACGATCCAGCCGCCTCGGCCGCCACTGCCTCCGTTGTTGAAGGCGTAGTCCAGACGTCCGTACGCCTCGATCGTTCCCCGAACCATTGCCTCGACCTGATCTGCCTTCGAAACATCGGTTTGAATCCAACACGTATCGCCGCCGAGACCTTTGATCTCCTCGACAGTTGCTTCGCCATGCGCTTGCCCGCGGCTGGCAATGACGACCTTTGCCCCACGTTGCGCAAATGCCAACGCTGTTGCCTTCCCGATTCCCGAACTCCCGCCTGTTACCAGGGCTACTTTGCCGTGCATATCCATGTTTGTTCCTCCGTGAGAAGTGAATAGAGATTGGGAACTAGGGATTAGGGAAACCCGATCCCTAATCCCTAGTCCCGAATCACCAATACCCGATTACTTCACCAACATTTGCTTGCCGATCTCGCGTGCTTTCTCTGCACCGTATAGTGCCTTGATCAACGCCAGGGCGAACTCGATCGCTGTGCCAGGGCCGCGACTGGTGATGCAGCGGTCCGTGGCCGGGCCATTTACAACCACGCGCTTTTCTACATGCAGCGGGTTTTCAAGGTGTGACACGAAAGAGGGATGGCATGTGGCGGCGCGTCCCGCCAGCAGGCCGTGATGCTGCAGCACGACGACCGGCGCGGCACAGATCGCGCCATAGAGACGGCCCGCCTCACGCTGATCGTGCAACATCGCCGTCAGGGTCTCGCAGTCGCGCAGATGTTCCGCGCCGGGCATCCCGCCGGGGATAGCGATGCAATCGTAAATGGCGTTGGTACAATCAGCGATGAGGACGTCAGCGACCAGATTTGTGCCCTGTGAGGCTGTCACCTGGAGCGTCGCTTCGACCGAGGCGACTGTCACCTCAGCTCCTGTGCGTCGCAGCGTATCGATGATGCACACCGCTTCGATTTCTTCGGTCCCGTTGGCGATAGGAACCAGGACTGTTTTCGACATAGCATCTCCTTATTGATAGCAAGTTATCAGTTTTGGTTATCGGCTGTTCATTGGAGACAGGCTGGTTTGTTGGTAGCTCAGGTGTATTGTGCCTCTAAGTTGTGTATTTGGCAAGTGTTCGCATTGACACAAACTTGTGCTCTGCATACAATGGGATGATCGTGCGATCGTCATTTGTGTCTTGGAGGTATGTAAGTGGACGCCAGTGATATACAATCCCTGATTGAAGAAAAGGTGCCTGTGGCGGATTTCCTTGGATTAGAGGTCGAAGTTGTCGAACCAGGCCATGCTCGATTTCGGATGCCCTTTAGCCCGCGGATCAAAAATCATCTAGACATTGTCTATGCCGGTGCGATTTTTGCCTTGGCGGAGATTGCCGGTGGCGTGGCGATGCTTTCTGCATTTAAGCAGGATAGCTGCACAGTGCTAACTCGTCGGGTGGAGATCGACTACGTTCGTCCTTCGCGCAGCGATTTGCTGTGTGAAGTCACGGTGCCTGACACCGACGTTGCCGAAAATATGGCCGCTGTGGAGGCTGATGGCAGGGCCGACGTTGTTCTACCTATCGAAGTGCAGGATGATCGTGGGCGGATCGTCGCGCGTGTGTCGGCGTTCTACTACCTGCGGCAGAAGTGATGCCACTAATTTGCAGCTTCAAGGGGATCGCCAGATCCCTCTGAGCGAAGGGACTTGCGCCTTGTTGCACTAGCGTTACGGCCCGGATACTATGGCTTTGTCCGTGCCATCAGGGCGCAGCCAGCGCTCGCCAGTGAGTGGGTCGTACAGTCCCAGAGATAGGATGCGCGGCCCGTCGGGTGCATCCTCTGGCGGAGCGAAGTGATGCACTTGCACGATTTGGTCGCCGACATGCAATGTGTACGGATCGACCCATAGACCATCATCGCTCGTGACGAAGTCTCCATCTGCTGCGCTGAGGTGGGCGAACACGCTCAGTCGTGGCCCGTTGTAAACGCCCGGCGGCGGCGGATTGGGGATTAGCTCTTCGGGTGGGAGCGGTAGATCGCTGATGACCGTCCACCACACCGTTGCCGCTTCGCTATCCCAGGCCACGGCCTGCAATACCAATGCGTCGGCGAAGGGCTGAGCGGCTAATGGTGTTCCGTGGACATCGACTGTAAGTGCATCGTTTGGAGGTTCGGGTAGCGTGAGCAGTATGCCCTGCATCCCTGAGGGCGCTTCGATGCGCGGTGCCGTGTCGAGCAGTGCTTGGAACTGCGGAGCGCGCCTGTTATCATCTTGCAAGTAAAGACGGAGTGGGTCCGTTCTGCTAACTAGCGCCCGTTCTGGATTCACATAGCGCAATGCGGTGTCCTGACGTTGCATGTCGGTCTCGACTGCAACGCTGTCCCACGACCCAAAGAGAAGACTTCCTACAACCGCTTCTTCAATCTCTAAGTGAGTATCGAGGTATCCTGCCAGTGCGCGATAGTCGGCACGGTAGAGAAACCGCACCTCGGATCGCTGCGGCCACGTCGCGAAGTAATCGGGTAGATCCCGCCCGGCGACCAGCGCGAACGTGAGCAGGCATAGCGGGATCATCGTCCACCGCCAGCGCCGCGCAGCGGCCTTCATCGGCATCGCCAGGAGGATGTAGACGGCGGGCAATGCTAGAATCGTGTGGCCGTAACTCGATGGCGGCAGGCTGATAAACGCGGGCGCGATCCCTACACCGAGCCACAGCAGCAGCATCCGCGCATTCGCTTGATTCAAGTGCCCCAGTCGCGTGAGGATGCCGAGATAGAAGAGCAGCGCGCCAGCAATGCTGAACACAGGACGCCCGGCGATGTTGTAGAGCCACTCAGGATCACCTTTGGTATGTGCCATGCCGAGTGTCGTCCATGTTGTTTCCAGAAACAGGTGCCAGTTGCCAGCGCGTAATTCGTGTAACGGCGCGGCCAACTCGTTCACGCGAGCATCCGCGCCGGGGATGTGTGATGCTGCCCAGAACATCGGAATGGCCAGGAGTACCCCGCCTGCCAATGCTGCCAGGTATGGCTTCCGACGTCCTTTGTGCCCTCCAACAAAGGGCAGAGCAACGATCAATAGTGCCGGGATAAGGCGCCCGGCGTAGTAGGTGTATATGCCTCCCGCTGTACCGATGGCGAGGCCCAAAGCGGGGGCGTATGAGCGGCGCGCGCCGTTGTCCTGGAGCACGCGCCAGGCGCAATAGATTGCCAGAAGCGCCCACGGCAGCACGCCGATGTGGCGGATAGCGACGCGGCTATACATCAACGCCCAGAAGGAGACGGCGACCAGCGCGCCGGATAGCAAGCCCACCTCGCGGGTGAAAAGTCGTCGCCCTACAGCCCACGTCAACAGTACGGCGAATGTGCCGAAGACAGCGGCTTGCCATCGTGCCGAAGCCTGGTTCAAACCGGCCAGGGCCAGCAGCAGTGCACGGAGGGTATGGTAAAGTGGTTCGTGGCCTGAGGCGCCAGAGAAGTAGATTTGCGGACCGTTTTGCAGAATCTCCCACGAAAAGGTGTACAATTCAATGAGGTCGTCGTCGCGCCAGCCGGGAGGTACGTCCAGCAGTGCTATCCAACGCAGTCCCCATGCGAGCAGGAGCATTGCGATGACGGCCCACAGTTCCCAGGTGTATAGGCGCTTGGTAACACCCGTTGCCGCTAGAGCCTTGTTGTTCTTGTTCATAACGTCTATGTTACCGCAGAGACGCTTAATCGCAACCTGATTTGGTAACCAGGATCTTTTCATTCTCCTGATGTGATGCTTCTCAGGTTCCTGCTGGCGCAAAAATTGGCCTAACCTTTTGGTTCGCGAGAATGATAAAGCTCTGTTTGGCGACTTGTTTGTATTGCCGAACCGAGTATACTTGGGATTGAAGCTTGGGAGATCTGCTGATTTGCCCATTCGTCGATTCAGGGAGGAGATATGGGAACTGCACGGGACATCGCACTGATTTTTCTGAGTTTGGAAGCGCTGGTGATTGCTGTGATACCGCTAGCCCTCCTATCGGCACTGGCGTATGGTGTGTATCGGCTTCAGAAGCTCGCCAAGCAGTATCTGAAGCTAGGACAGGTCTATGCCCGGAAGGCGCACGATTCTGTCGAACAGGCATCCAGAAAAGTCGTTGATCCTTTGATCAGCGTCCATACGAAGACGCAGATGGCGACGACAATGGTTGAAAAGTTATTCTCGAGGAGGTCGCTATGAACTATAAGACACGGACTTTGTTGATTGGTGGTGCGATTGGAACGCTGGTTGGCGTGTTGGCTGGCTTGCTATATTTCAACAGCAATGTGGAGGTTGATGAGAGCGGCAAAGAGCAGCTTCCTGTGCCATCGGCGGGTGATGCCCTCAAACTCGGGCTGAGTCTGATCGGTCTGCTGCGTTTGATTACGGGGTAGCTGTCAGCAATCAGTTGTTAGCCATCAGCCTTGCTGACAGCTAAAAGCTGATGGCTGAATGCTGGTTCTTTTTTCAGCGGTTTGCGACGAATTTAAGCCAGGGGTTATGGCGTTTTTCTTGCGCCAGTGTGCTCGTTGGACCGTGTCCTGGATAGATTGTCGTTTCGGGCGGTAGGGTCAGCAATCGGGCGAGGCTTGCTGTTAGGGCGCGTGGATCGCCACCGGGTAAGTCACTGCGCCCAATGCCGCCCGCGAAGAGCGTATCACCGGTGAGTAGGGCGTTTTCCTCGGGAATGTAGAGGCATACGCTGCCGGGGGTATGCCCCGGCGTTGTGAGAACGTGCAGACGAAGATTCCCCACCGAATATTCAAATCCTTCGGTTAGCTCGATCGTGGGCTGCATTGCGGGAACTGTGGGGAAGCCAAACCAGGCTGCACCACCGCCTTCCGTGAGCAGGTTGCGATCATCCGGATGGATACCAAGTGGAACGTTAAAGGCCGCTAGTTCGGCATTACCGGCGCTGTGATCGAAGTGTCCGTGGGTATTGAGGATGGCCTTGACTTTAACGTGGCGCTGTTCGATCTCCCGGCGCAGCGGGGTGGTATCGCCACCGGGGTCAATGATAACACCTTCGCCGCTGGTTTCATCGTAAACGAGATAGCAGTTGGCTTCCAGGATGCCGAGGGGTATTTGAATAATCATAGACGCTCCTCTGGGCTCGTTACCCGTTATTGGTTAAAGATTGGATAAGTTCGTTGCCTATTGTATCACATTGTTGGAGGGTGTATGATACGGGTTGAACAGATGGCGCAGCTAGCAGAAAACCGTGGACTGGATGCGCTGGTACTGATGCCAGGGCCGAATCTTTTCTACGCGACCGGGCTTTCTTTCTTTATCAGCGAGCGGCCAGTCGTGGCGTTGTGTCCTGTGGACGAGCCGCCGGCGTTTGTGCTGCCGGAGTTCGAGGCGTCGAAGGCCACATCGGCCGGACTTGAGGTCTTCACCTACACCGACGAGGAGGGCTATGCGTTAGCTTTCCATGAGGCGTGCGCCACGCTGGAGTTGGCGGATGCGCGTCTGGGTGTGGAGGCGCTGCGGATGCGTTTGTTGGAATCCCGTATCTTGCAACGGTATGCGCCAGGTGCGGAATTGGTCCCTGCCGATAATCTGTTCGCCGAGTTGCGCATGGTCAAGAGCGATGCAGAATTGGGCGCAATGCAGCGGGCAGTCGCTGTTGCAGAGCGTGCCTTTACATTGTGGGTGCCGCAACTTCGCGTAGGTATGACCGAACGTGAGGCTGCCGCCCTTTTGATCGCTGCGCTGCTCTCAAATGGGGCCGATGCTCTGGCCTTTGCGCCTATCGTTTGCGCGGGACCAAACGGCGCGATGCCTCATGCACACCCGGCGCACCGTCCTTTCCAACAGGGCGATTGGCTGGTGGTGGATTGGGGTGCGGTCGTGGATGGCTACGACTCTGATCTTACGCGCATGGTTGTTTTCGGCGAACCATTAGGCCAGTTGGCGGATGTCCACGAGATTGTGTTGCGCGCCAACGAGGCTGGTCGTGCAGCGGTTGCTCCTGGTGTCGAAGCGCAGGCAGTGGATGCGGCGGCACGCGCCGTCATTGCGGCTGCCGGATATGGTTCGAGGTTCACACACCGCACCGGCCATGGCTTGGGATTGGAAGCGCACGAACCGCCATACATCGTCGCGGGCAATACTCAGGAGCTTGAACCGGGGATGACATTCACGGTTGAGCCGGGGATCTATCTCGAAGGTATAGGCGGTATACGCATTGAAGATGATGTCGTGGTCACGCCTTCAGGCGTGCACACATTGACGACTTTGTCGCGTAGCGCCTTCGTCGTCAGGCCGGATTGATCGTTACTTAATGTCAAGCCCCCGGCCACAATCCAGGGCCGGGGGCTTGATTTTCTATACGGATGAATTCTGTAGAATAGGAGGAGGGAACTTGGAGGTACTGAAATGGTAGAAAATAAAGCTGTATACATCACACCTGGAGGTCTGGAAAAGCTTAAAGCGGAGTTGGATGAACTGGTCAACGTTCGTCGCGTGGCTCTGGCACAGCGGTTGAGCGTAGCGATCAAACAAGGCGATCTTTCGGAAAATGCCGATTATATCACGGCAAAAGAGGAGCAGGGCTTTCTCGAGGGGCGCATTCGTGAGATTGAGGCAGCAATACGGCATGCCGTGCTGATCGAAGGTCCGATTGTGACCGACGGGCGTGCAACACTCGGTAGTATGGTGACGGTAGTTGAAGAAGGCTACGACGACGAGGAAACCTATCACATCGTTGGCCCGTTGGAAGCTGATCCGACAAAGGGCAAGATTTCAAACGAATCACCTTTAGGCGTAGCGCTACTGGGTCGTGTTGTTGGTGATACAGTCACGGTGGAAGCGCCAGTGGGTGTGATTGAATTCCGCATTGTGAATATTGCTTGACGTTTACCGGTTAACAAAAACAGGGCGGGTTGTGTCCCGCCCTGTGTGATTGTCTGATTTTTCAACGCCGGTTGGCGCGAAGACGCTCGATTTCGTTGCGGATGGATTCCAGGTCGCTTAAGCCAAGGTAAACAATGGCGTAGCGAATGTAGGCCACCTCGTCGAGTTGCCGCAACTCATCGACGACGATATCCCCAATGACGTGGCTGGGAACCTCGGTGCGTCCCGTTTGACGGATGGCGTACTCTACACGCTCAACGATACGTTCTAAATCCTCTGCGGAGATGGGACGCCGCGCGCATGCCGTCCGCAGTCCTGAGATTAACTTATGGCCGTCGAATTCCTCGCGACGGCCGTCGCGCTTTATAACCAAAGGCGAGGTCAGGATAGCCCGTTCAAGGGTACTGAAGCGTCGCTCGCAGTCTTCACATTCCCGCCGTCTTCTCACGTTGCCTTGCGCATCGCTGCGCGTATCGATGACTTTGGTTTGGTTGGAGCTACAGTACGGACATCTCATCGGGTTCTCCTTTCTCTCTACGCCAGCGTCAATTACGCTGGTGACTATAGCATACTCGCGAAAGATGGCAAGCAGCGTTGACCATAAAGTCGTTTGACAAAATGATGTGTAAGTTTATAATAACAATAAGATAGTCTATTATATTGTAGGAGAGTACAGGATGAACAGTGAGAAGAAGCGACAACCCAAAGTAATTGTATTTTCGACGCCGACCTGTCCGCATTGCCGTCACGCGAAGCAATACCTGCGGACCCGTGGTATCCGTTTTACGGATGTCGATGTCTCGCGCGATGCACACGCTGCGCGCGATATGCAGCGGATGAGCGGGCAACAAGGTGTGCCAGTCATCCGCATCGGCAGCAACACTATCGTCGGTTTCGACCGTCCCAAAATCGACCGTTTTCTGGATTTGAGATAACCGTCGATCTAGAGGATCTTCATTGAACCGCGAGGATTATCGTCCTCGCGGTTTTTCTTTTTCGGGCAGAGAGCGGACTATGCGCGCTGTTTGGGAATGCTGCTGAGCACGTGAACGTCCAACCCTTCCAGTTCTTTACGTTCACGCACCATAGGATCGAAGTAATGTGCCAATGCCACCAGTCCTATGCCGACGGCGAGGGCCAAAAGGATGCGCAACCCCGGCCCAAGTAATTGCGCGCTTAACGAAGGAGGCTGCGCTGTGGCACTCGGCGTATCGACGCGGCGCGCCACACTGCCAGTCGCGCGCAGTTGCGGGAAGTACGCCGCACCGTTCTCCGTCAATTCGACACTGATCGCATCGGCGATGTAGGGTAATTGCTCAGGATCAGGCCAGGTGAAGTAGATGACAAACACGGACTGCGCGTTGTCACTGACAATTGCGCCCTGAATAGCATGGGGATCAACTGTTAGTCCATCATCGTTGAGTCGCGCGGCGACGTTCTCGGCGAAGGTTCCCGTCACGGCGATGTCGGCTAGGGCGTTGGCGATGTACTCGGATGACAGCCATGCATAGTAACGGTCGTAGTCCGGCGAAAGTTCAACTGCTGGTTCGCTACCCGCGGCGAAGCGCATCACGGCCTGGTATGATGTCCCGGGGCGTTGATGCGTCAGGACTGTGTAACCACCGACGATGACTGCGGGGATGAGCGCGAGCCACCACCAGCGTAGTAAGATTTTCATCATTTGACGAATTTCCACGATTTTGCCTCCCTAGAGAACCTTCCGATGGACTGGAAAACCCACTGGCATTATACCATCAAGCACAATTCGTCAAAAATCGCATGATCACCAATGTTTGCTATTTGCCTACCAACTTGTAATGATTTTGTAACGCTTCTCCGCTCCTGCCATACTAGAATAGAAACAAGATATATACGCCATCACCTATCTTAAAATGGCCAGGAGACCATAATGAATTCTATTGACTCTCGGATGCACGATGAAGACGAATCGCTCCGTCTGCAGACAGAAGCCATGTTACAGGCCGTGTTGGATGCTTTGGAAGCCTTTGTCGCTGCCGACTCGTGGGCTGAAGCGCGATGTGTGCTGGAGACACATTCTCGTGAATTGTTGACGGATGTGGCCGATGACGTGTTGGTGACGATGATGGCGCGCAATAAGAATGCGGAGGTCGTGCGTATGCTGGCACAGCACCGCCATGTGTTGATGCGTTGTCGGGTGGTGGGAATCGATGTAGCTTTCGCCGAGCTGTCGTCGGTCGATATTCCCTGTCCCGAGGGAGTTGATCTGACTCTGTGGCAGCGCGCATTACAGATCGACAATTCCACAGCGATGATGGATTTCCTGGCCGAATATCCCGATTTGATCACACCGATTTACCGGCGGATGTCGTACGTCTTAGGTGAAGCGCATGTTTCCCTGCTGGATGGTATGTTGAACCTCCTGGAGGCTGATACCTGGACCGCTGCACGTGATATCGTGGAGGCTTTACCGGCGTTGCTAGGTCTTGAAGCCGACTTGTGGTTGATGCAGTACAGCGCATCACTTGCCCGGGTCGGAAATTATCGCGCTGTGACTGTTGTGGAAATGCGCCGCTGGCTTTTGGCACGTTGCCGTATGATCGGCGTCGCAGAAGCGTTTGGGGAACGCCTGGCGCTATGGGACGGAATACAGGTCGGTGCACCTGCGATTCCTGCCCCTCACTGGATGATTCAGGATATAGTGCAGACTCTATGACGTTGTAGTTCTATTTAGAGACGGCAAACAGGGGATCCAATTCCCGTTTGCCGTCTTTTTTTGACTTACCCACGGATTGTATTACACTGAGGATTGTATAGAAGATAGTGTCGGGAAAGGAGTTCGCATGGTGACTCGAAGTGTGGTACAGAGCGCGATGCATACCGCAGCAACCACCCTGGCTCACCTGCCACCCGAAGAATGGGCTGGCTGGATTGTCTATCTGTGTGAGACATTGGAAAACTCTTTGGAGACCCAGCCCGGTGCGTATGCTTTGGACAACATGATACAAGAGGTTGTGGATCGTATGCAGGAACGCCTTGCGCGTGGAAATTGGTCATAAAATGTATATAGAACAGTGATGAAAGGAGCGAACCTATGGAACTGGGCAAGATTATGGAGAATGCGATCAACAAGCAGATTCAGGCGGAGTATTATTCCTCGTATATGTATTTGGCGATGGCGGCGTATTGCGATTCGGTCAACATGCCGGGCTATGCGCATTGGATGCGCGAGCAGGCCGAAGAGGAATTGGAACATGCCCTGAAATTCTATCATTACATCGTGGAACGCGGTGGGCGAGTGGTTTTGGAGGCGATTCAGCAACCGCCGGTCGAGTATGATTCAGTGTTGGCCGTGGCTGAAGAAACCTATGCCCACGAACAGAAAGTCACGAGCCTGATTCACACCCTCTACGAAGTCGCCGTGGCGGAGAAGGATTACGCTTCACAGGTCTTCCTCCAGTGGTACATCAAGGAGCAGGTTGAGGAAGAGGACAACGCTCGCACGATTGTGGATCAACTCGAGATGATCGGTGATCATCCAAATGGCTTGTTCATGTTGGATCGGCAATTGGGTGCGCGTGAGTAAATGCGCTTGATGGTCTAAAAAGAACAATTAAAAACCGGGATTGCAACACAATCCCGGTTTTTTTTGTATGGCTGATGCGCTATTTTATCCCTTCCCAGACGCGAAAGCGTTGGTCGTTTTGTACCTGTTGCACCTTGGCGAAATGTGTTCGTAGCCAAGGTTCGTAGTTGAGAAAAGCATTGGCGACCAGATAGAGCCTGCCACCTGCTTTGAGCACGCGAGCCGCTTCCTCGATGAAGAATTGTGCGGCCTCGAAGTTAAGGCCGTGTCCTTGGTGGAACGGTGGATTGGCGACGACGATGTCGTAAGTTGCCGTCTCGAGTGTTGCTGCGCCACAAGCATGGGAAACGGGGACGTTGGAATAGCCATTCGCGGCAAGTGTTTCCCGTGCGGAAAGGACAGCCCGCGCGGAGACATCCGTTAGCGTAGTATGTGCTCCGCGCCGCAGCGTTGCTAACCCTACCAGTCCCGTACCGCATCCTAGATCGAGGACGCGCGCACCGGAGGAAACTTGCATTCCGGCGATGAGTGCTGCTGCTCCTTCATCGAGGCGGTCGGCGGCAAAAGCCCCCGTATAACTCACCAGCCGCGTCGGTACGCCATCGGCAACAATATCGCGTTCGCTGCGACTTATGGTGGGAAAGGGGAAATCGCCATCCGGACGCGTTGCTAATCCTGCATGGTAGCCGCCCTTGCGGACGACGATGCCGGCTTGCCCGAAAATGGTTTGCGCCAGCTTCAACGCGCTTTTGACCCCTTCGCGGGTTGCGCCGACGAAGACCAATCTGCCTCCCGGGCATAGCATTGCTGCCGTTAGACGTAGCGCTTCCTCTTGTATCTCTCTGCCACGGGATAGGTGAAGGAAAGCGGCCTCGCAGGTTGCAGCTTCCAATCTAGCGAAATCGGCTTGCGCGAAATACTGCGGAGCTGGCAATCGATTGTAGGCAAAGCTGGCTTCCAGTGATTGCCCTTCGGCGGCGTTCTCCGTCCAGTAGGTCACGGCTGCGCCAGCGCGCGCGACCCAAAGCGCTGTTGCTGTCGCGCCTGGTCCGGTAACAAAGGTGTGCACCGCTGCAACGTTGCGCGCAGCGGCAAATAGGGCTAGATTTCCCGGTCCAGGCTCCGGTACACCAGGCAGCCGCATAATGATGATTGGGCCGTCAGGCAGGGCAGCGGTCGCACTTTGCGGTTTCATGACATCTCTCGATCGTATACGGAATGGGGTAATGATACCTCAGAAATCAGGGAAGCGCAATGTAAGTATCAACCCCACAATCTATCTTTCGATAGATGACAACTTTCAGGTTTACATTTATCATCTATACTAGATCGTGGTCTCATTTACCCTGAAAGCTGGGGATATCAGGGGAGGGATTTTTGTGGCGGGGCAAAGTCTCGTCACAAAAATCCCCCTAAAAATGCCGCTTTTGCAGCAAGATAAGACACAATAGTCTTATGGCGCGCGAGAATGATAAAATCCTGATACTAGACACCTGGCTATTGTGGCATTTACTGAATTATGCTATACTTTGGCGCAAATCGGCTACTAATCTCTTTTTGGAGGGTGTGATATGGCAAGTGTGCAAGACTTTGCTCGGCGGGTGATTGACAACATTGAACACGTCATTGTCGGTAAGCGTGCGGTGGTCGAATTGGCGGTAATTGGCTTGTTGAGCCAGGGACACTTGTTGATCGAGGATGTGCCTGGCGTAGGCAAGACGATGCTGGCGCGCAGTTTGGCACGCTCACTCGGTTGCTCTTTTGGTCGTCTTCAGTTCACTCCGGATATGCTACCCAGCGATGTGACCGGCGTATCGATCTTCAACCAGGCGACGCGTGAGTTCGTTTTTCAACCGGGACCACTTATGGCGCAGATTGTGTTGATCGACGAGATCAACCGGGCGACACCTAAGACACAAGCGGCGTTGTTGGAGGCGATGGAGGAGCGCCAGATCACGGTTGATGGTGTCACCCATTTCCTGCCGAAGCCGTTTATGGTAATGGCGACGCAGAACCCTGTGGAATACGAAGGGACGTTCTCTCTGCCGGAAGCGCAGTTGGACCGTTTTTTGATGCGCATCAACCTGGGCTATCCCGCAGTGAAGGATGAAATCGAAGTGCTAGATCGCCAGCAGTACCACCATCCCGTAGAGGATTTGCAGCCGGTAGCCGAAACTGAGGAAGTGCTTGCAGCGCAGGAGAGTATCAAATCGATCTATGTCGCCCCTGCGATCAAGGAGTACATCGTACGTCTGGTGCAGCAAACGCGCCAACACGATGATATCTACCTGGGTGCCAGTCCACGCGCCAGCCTGACGCTTTACCGCACTGGACAGGCCCGGGCGGCCCTCCATGCGCGTGATTTCGTACTTCCAGACGATGTCAAGGCAATCGCGCCCGCGGTGTTAGCGCATCGTCTGCTCATGAGCCCGAGCGCTCGTCTGCGCAATATTGCGCCGGAAGAGGTAGCGGCGGCTATTCTTGAGGGTGTTCCTGTCCCAGAGAGCAAATCAGCGCAGGGAACCGACCGCTGAGTTGATCGTATGACCGCAAAAACAAGCACGAAGAGGCGTGCGCCGAAGATCAAGCTGAATTCCTGGCTATTGCCCGTGTTGGTGATTGCGGCTGCAGTCACGGATC
The DNA here is from genome assembly GCA_016934645.1 of Anaerolineae bacterium. Next base: position 7,864 of record JAFGSL010000448.1, on the reverse strand, counting down.
TGATTGCGCCGTATCGTGGGTGGCGAGTTTTGTATATAGGCTTGGGGGGCGCTTTGATCCTGGGGTATTTCTGGGCGCGCTCCTTAGCCCGTGGCCTGGACCTCACGCGCGAGATGCGCTTTGGCTGGGCGCAGGTGGGCGACCGCCTGGTGGAACGTTTTACGCTGCGCAACGAGGGCTGGGCGCCAGGTGTTTGGGTCGAAGTGGACGATCAGTCGACCTTACCCGATTACCACGCCAGTCGCGGGACCGGTTTGCCTGGAAGGGATTCGTTACGCTGGCATACCGAGGCGATCTGCAACCGGCGCGGTCTCTTTGTCCTAGGGCCAACGCGCTTGCGTACCGGTGATCCCTTTGGGCTATTTTCGGTCTCACTGCCTTATGCCTCAGCTTTACCCTTGCTGGTGCTACCTCCGATTGTCCCTTTGCCGAACATCCAGATTGCGCCTGGGGGGCGTTCTGGCGATGGGAGTCCGCGTCCCAACACCATTGATCGCACAGTAAGCGCCTCTACTGTTAGAGAGTACGTCTCCGGTGACAGTCGTCGCTGGATTCATTGGCGCACGACGGCACGTCGTGACGATCTGTATGTGCGGCTTTTTGACGGCACACCCTCCGGCGACTGGTGGATTTTGTTGGACATGGATAAGGATGTGCAATCGGGAGAGGCTGAAGATGCGACCGATGAGCATGGTATCATCCTTGCGGCATCGCTGGCCGATCAGGGCATCCGTATGCGCCATTCGGTGGGACTGGCGGCCTATAGCGAGGATCTGATCTGGCTACCGCCGGAGCAGGGTGAGGGCCGTCGTTGGGAAATTTTGCGTTCTCTTGCGTTGATTTCTCGTGGTACGCGCCCACTTGCCGAGGTTATCACGCGCCTGCAGCCGAGTCTTGGCCACCATACCAGTATTATCATCATCACGCCATCAGTAAGTGTTGACTGGGTGGAATCGCTGGTGCCGTTAATCCGGCGCGGTGCAGTCCCTACGGTTCTGTTGCTGGATCCGGGTTCTTTTGACGGGGTGGGGGACACGGCTGTGGCGGAAGCCGCGTTGATGGGCTTGAACGTTGCGAATTATTGCATCACCAAGGACATCCTGGATCGACCGGAGACGCGTCCCGGCCAGCAAGGCCGATGGGGATGGCGAACATTGGGGACAGGGCGTGCTGTGCCTTCCTATCGCCTGGCCGAAGTGCCTTGGAGGTCACTAACGTAATGTATGCGCGCATGACAGATCGTAATCGTTCTGGCCTTGTAGGTCGTTTTGTGTCCTGGATAACCTCCCGGGAGATGATCCTCTGGCTGTTGCTGTTGATCGCTTTGAGTATCTTCGCGAGCGGTCTGGTCGAATTGGTTGCCGGTCTGGAACTGGCCATTGTTCTGCTGATTGTTCTGGTGGCGATGACCACGGGGTGGGTGCTGGGTGCACTGTCGATTTCTGGTTGGCTAGCGACGCTGTGTGGTTTGGTGTTCGGTGCGGTGTTCACTCTGGTGCGCGTGGGGCGTTTGGGTGGTGAGATTATTGATGGCGTACGCGCCGTTTTCGTTATCGTTGGTCAGATGTTTGCCTGGCTTTGGGAACAACTGCTTTACCTGGCTTCGTATTCGATTAAAACCGGCGAGTTTGGATTTACGCCGGTGCGTGTCATAGAGTGGGCAACCGTGCCAACTGCTTTTGGTGTGGTGTGGGATGGTGTAACGACGATGTTGTCGCGCGCATATGCGTGGCTGTCGGGTATTTTTTCTGGTAGTGGTACGTACGATCCTGTGGGCTCGGTGTTGGTCTGGGGATTTGTGGTGTGGGTGTGCGCGTTGTGGGCTGGCTGGATGGTAAGTCGTAAACGTAAACCCACGATCGGTATTTTACCTGCCGGCTTTTTACTCTCGTTTTTGCTGGCGTACACCTACGAACCGTCTGGCGTTCTGTTGCCTTTCCTTGGCGTATTGCTGATTTTGATCGCCTTGAGTGCACATCGTGAACGTGAGTGGCACTGGATGAATGCCAAAATCGACTTCTCGCGGGACTTGTGGCGCGAGGTGGCAATGACGGCGCTAGGTGTCTCCGTGGCACTGGTGTTGGTGTCGGCCATTTTGCCAGCGTTCTCTTACCGTAAGTTTGCGGATTGGCTCAATGAACTGACTGCACAGGAAGAAGAGGAAGACCAGACCCAGGTGCAGGAAATTGCAAAGTCCTTCGGTGTTGAACAAAAACCGCCTGCGGCCGTGCCGGTGCCCCCGGCTCAACTGTTGAGCAGCACAGATTTGCCACGCCGCCACTTGATCGGTTCTGGGCCTGAGCTTAGGCGGATGGTCGCCTTTGTCATCAGTACTGGCGAAATTCCACCGATGAGGGATGATCCCTCTATGGATTACCGCATGATGGAAGTCGATGTGCCACGTCACTACTGGCGCAGCTTGACGTACGATAACTATTTCGGCCAGGGGTGGGCTACAAGTAGCATGGGGATTGCCGATTACGAGGCAGGTGCGTTGTTTACTGAACCTGAAGTCCCGAATACGCGCCTGTTGCGTCAAGACGTGCGGATCATTGGTGAATTGGGCGGTGTGGTCTATGTCGATGGGCAGTTTGTCTCAGTGGATAAGGACTATGAAGTAGCCTGGCGTCCTCCAAACGAGGTCTTTGCGGTGACGACGCAGAATCGCTATTATCGTGCTGATTCGCTGGTGCCAGTGTATACGGTTGAGGGGCTGCAAGCTGCCGGCACCGAATATCCTGAATGGATACTGGAACGCTATTTGCAGTTGCCGGAAACCACGCCCGAACGTGTCCGGATTCTCGCACGCGACCTTACTGCGACACAGCCGACACCTTATGATCGGGCAGTGGCGATTGAGAGTTATCTGAGAGAATACCCCTATACCCTGGACGTGCCGGCACCGACGAGACAGGAGGATATCGCCGATTATTTCCTCTTTGAATTAAAGGAGGGGTACTGCGACTACTACGCGACAGCTATGGTGGTGCTGGCACGTGCAGCGGGCTTGCCTGCGCGCATGGTCGTTGGCTACGCTACCGGAAATTACGATATAGTTAACGCTCGTTATATCGTCACTGAAGCTGATGCGCATGCCTGGGTCGAAATTTACTTCCCTGGATATGGCTGGGTTGAGTTCGAACCAACCGCTGGAGTCGTGCCGATCTCTCGTCCCCGGGAGACTGAAGAGCCTATGATATGGCCGACACAGGACTTGGAGCCGTTGGTGTCATCCTCAGAGCCAATTGACGAGAAAACGTCGCCCATGATTGTGACCCTGTTGTTGTGGATTGTTATCGGGATAGCTGGCGTGGTGCTATTCATCCTGGGCGTAAGTGGGATTGATAGTGTGCTATTGTTACTCCGTCGTTCTCCTTCGAAAATGGCCACCGTACTTTATAGCCGTTTGCGAAAAAGAGCTGTACAATTACAGGTTCGCACACGTCCCGGGAATACCCCATATGAATTTGGCGCTCTCTTGATTGCGCGCCTATTGGAGATTGCTGACTCCCAGGGCGATGAAGAATTGTTGCCACCCGTAGAGGATGAAATCCCGGTGCTGGTTGAGTTGTATGTCCGTGCGTGGTATTCACCGCACGCCATCGAGACAGCAGAGCGTCGCGCAGCGGTCTGGGCATGGTGGAAATTGCAGTGGCGGTTGGGTTTGGCGAACTTGTGGCGCAAACTAAGTTTCGGACGCATCCTACGGGCTGCTATGGCTCGCTAACTTATGCGTGTATAATAGTGTTCAATTTGCTTACTTGAGGTGTTGGTGATGGCTGAGGAATTCAAATATCCACGGCGGCGCTTGATGCGTGCCTTTGTGCGCCGCGCCACACAGATTCTTTTTGGTATCCTAACCGATTTTCATATTGTCGGCGAAGAGAATTTTCCGGCGGAAGGACCGCTACTTGTCGTTGCAAACCACTTCAGCTTCGTCGATCCGGTGGCGATGGTGCGTATTGTCCCCTGGCCGATGGAGTTCCTTGGTGGTTTCCGTACTCCTAATGCTCCCTCTGCGATTAGTTGGCTTCGCGAGTTGTGGGGCTACTATCCTGTCTTTCGCGGCACCGGATCGACGCTGGCTTTACGCGCGTCAGATGCGGTATTGCGGCAGAAAGGTATAATCGGCGTCTTTCCCGAGGGGACAAGTGCAGTGGCGGTGTTGCGCCCGGCGCGTCCGGGTGTGCCATTTATTGCTGCGCGGACAGGAGCGCGGATTCTCCCAATAGGGCTGGATGGCTTCATCGATGTATTTCCCAAACTTCTCAAGGGGAAACGTGCGCATGTGACGGTACGTGTCGGTAAGCCGTTTGGTCCCTTTGTGGCTTCAGGGCGAGGACGTGAGCGTCGCGAACATTTGGAAAAGATCGGCCACGAAATCATGCAACACATTGCCGAGTTGTTACCAGCGGAGCGGCGCGGGCACTATTCGGATGATCCTGAGATCCGCGCGGCAGCGCAAGGGACTGAATATTACCCGTTTGACGATGAACCAGAGGTCTGATCCTCCGTGGTTACGCCTGCAACCTGTGTACTGTCATTGCGTATATAAGGATGACATTGACGCAAGGAGGTGACTTATTATGGATCGGCGTCCAGGATGTTTGGCCGGATTGTTGCAGTTGGCGTTCCTTAACGTGGTTTTCGACTGGTTGCAGGAGAAATTTGGTTTTGGGCGAGGGTGTTCTTGTACCGGTATGGGATGTGGCGTGATTCTGCTGATCCTGTTTTTGATTATGGCTTGTTCCATAATGACTGGTACGGATTGGTTCCGGTTATTTTGACGGTTGTTTTGTTATCAAAACACCGACCTGTCGAGAACAGGTCGGTGTTTTTATGTGTGAAATAGTGGCCCCGTTTTGACTCTTATTAAAGCTAGATTATACTAAAGATGAGTTCACTGTAAGCATAATGTGAATATCGTTGCTTATAGACGTTGGAGATGATTTCGTATGCAGGATCAACCAGCACCGAGTGTCTGGAAGCGCATTTTGAATACCTTAGTGCGTTTTGTTTCTGACATTCGCGGTAAGATTATCGTACCCTATCTCATCTTGACCTTTGCGGTGGCCGTGATTGGTCTCTATGTGATCACACGTCTGCTGTCCAGTTCCCTGGATGAGCGCTTCAATAACCATCTTCTTGAATCCGGGCGCGCGGTATTAACTGGTTTCTCGCGGCAGGAGATTGACCATCTCGAAGCAGCCCGCACGTTTTCGTTGACGGAAGGCGTGATTGAGGCTTTGCGCGAGGGTGACAAAACGACATTGTCAGACCATGTGTTGCCGGCAGTAACCACCAGTGGCATTGATGTTGTAATCCTTGTAGACACCGAAGGCGAAACGCAATTTAATGCTCTAAAACGTGATGGTCAGGTCGAGTTGGTGGAGTATGAGTTCAGGGTCAGCGATGTGTGGCTCATTGAGCGCCTTTTACAGCAGCGCTCTGCGTCTTCTTCTGCGATCCGTGCTATCGGCGAGCATCCTGTGGACCATAAGTATTATTACTTCACTGCTGCACCAATTGCTCTGGAGCAAGAGTTTGTCGGTGTTGTATTGGTGGGTACGGCGTTGGATGTGTTGCTTCCTAACCTCAACGCAGCTTCGATGGCTGAGATCACCGTTTATTTGAATGAGGGGCAGGCTATTGCCTCTACGTTTTCACGCGGTATGTCTGCGGAGGATCAGGTGGCAGTACTATCTTCGCTTTCGATCTCATCCAATGTCTATGATGATGTCCTGCGCTCTGAAGATCAAACTCGCATTGAGACATTGACTGTTGAGGGGCGTGACTATAGGCTTTCGCGAGGGCCTTTGGTGGTAGGTAATGATCGACTGGCTGTTTTTGACGTGGCCTTACCCTCGGATTTTCTCGTTGATTCAAATGCTGTTAACCGTAGCACGTATGTGTTAGTGTTCGGGCTGGCAATGGGAGCCGTCATCCTTTTAGGTTACGGTGTGGCACAGCGTATCACGCGACCTCTGTTCACGTTGATGAAAACCTCGCAGGCCGTAGCCGATGGCGATCTAAAACAGCGCACGGGTATTGAACGCAGTGATGAGATTGGGACATTGGCAACGGCCTTTGATCAGATGACGGAGCGCCTTGATGAGCGCACCCTTGCTTTGCAGTCGTCACTGCAGGTGCAGCGAGAAACCGCCAGCCGGATGCGCTCGATTTTGTCTAGTATCGGTGATGGCGTTTTACTCGAAGATGCACAGGGGAATATCGTCCCCCTGAATCAGGCGGCTACCGTGATGCTTGAGGACGCGGCCTCGCGTTTCCTTTCAGGCCCTGTGCGCGATCTGCCTATGATGGAGCAGGATCGCTCGCTGGATACTTGGGCGAACAACCCATGGTTGCTTGAGAGCCGGCGTTTCCAGGTTGCCAACCGGATATATACGGCGCATTCGGCCACAGTGGGAAGTGATCACGGCGAAAACTTGGGTACGGTCATCGTTTTGCGCGACGTCACTGCGGAGATGGAGGCTGAGCAACTTAAGGATGCCTTTGTTGCGCACGTTTCGCACGAGCTACGTACTCCATTGACGGCCATTAAGGGCTACACCGCACTACTTGGCGCGACTGCAGGTACGGCACTGAACCAGACGCAACACAATTTCCTGGATCGGATCAGTCGCCAGACGGATAACTTGGTCGGTATGATCAACGCTCTGCTTGATTTCTCCGAAGTCGAGGCCGGTGGGCGGATTGGTCTGCGTTCCGAATTGATAGAGCTTCCGGCCTTGATTCAGGACATCTACGATGAGTGGAAGGCCGAAATGGAAGAGAAGCCACTCACTTTCATCCTGGAAATGGAAGACAGTTTGCCCAGAGTCAATGTTGATGTAGTGCGTTTGCGGTGGGCGCTCGTCAACCTGGTGCGCAATGCACATCAGTACACTGACGCTGGTGGCAAGATAACGCTGCGTCTATCTTCCACTCAAGACGATGTAGTTTTCCAGGTTATCGATACGGGCGTTGGTATCGCAGTGGAAGCACAGAAGCGTCTTTTTACGCGTTTCTATCGCGTGATGCAAAGCCACGATGACAACGTGCGCGGTTTGGGTCTGGGATTGTATGTAGCCAAAACCATTATTGAGGCACATGGAGGGTCTATTCATGTTGTCAGTGAGATGGGAGTTGGGAGCGCTTTTACCGTAACGCTTCCAGCTGCGCGTGCTCAAGAGGCCCAACTGGCGCCCACTGATTGAAGATACAGGGGCTGACATGGCGCTTTCCAAGCGGTATCAACGCCAGGATGAACAGCAGCGATGGTCGGTTGACATCATTATCTTTCTCGTTATTTTGGGATTGAGCTTTGTATGTCTGTGGATCACCGCGCTTTTTGCTGTGCGCCAAGGCAATTTTTGGGAAGTTGCGGTGGGGATGTATTCGAATATTGACCCTGATGCCTTCTATACCCCGATTGTTGCCTCTGGCGGGGCAGGTATTGTTCCGTTGCGCGAAGAGGCACTTGTCGCCCCAACGGTACCGCCGGAACTGGTTGTGACGGAGCAGGCGACATCCGCACCTGTACCCCCGGTGAGTTTCTACACGCCGACACCTACGCCCACACCTACGCCAACACCCACGCCGACGTCTACCCCCGTACTGCCGACGGCAACGCCGACACCTACGCTAACACCTTCCCTGACACCGACGCGTACCCCATACCCTCCGACAGATACTGCTACGCCGACCCCTTCCATCACGCCGACTCCTTCCATTACATTGACGCCTTCCGAAACGCCGACGCCTACGCATACGCCGACGCCTACGCACACGCCGACGCCTACGCATACGCCGACGCCGACGCATACGCCTACGCATACGCCGACGCCTACGCATACGCCGACGC
>JAFGSL010000447.1 GCA_016934645.1 Anaerolineae bacterium | reverse complement strand
CGCGTTATCGGGGTATTAAAAACGATTGGTTTTACCCCCTCACAAGTCATCACGATGGTGAATACCACTGCCGGATTTCTGGGACTTTTGGCGGCTGTGCTGGGATTGCCGTTAGGATGGGTGTTTACGAAAAGTGCGTTGGCGGTGTTGTCCAAATCGTATGGGTTTGGTGCGCTGGAGGTGTCGTTGAACGTGCTCTACGCACTGGTACTGCCCCTGTTGATGATTGGGGTCAGTATTGCCGGGAGCTATCTGCCGGGAAAACGGGCGGCGCGGGTGTCTATCGTCAACGTATTGCGCGGTGAGTGAGATGGGATTCATCAACGCGATTTTCTGGGAGTTTATACAGAACGCGCCCATGTTGGTCTTATTTGTGGCGGTAGTGTGGTTGTGGGCCAAAGGCCGTCGCCGCGATGCGGTGATTTGTAGTGCGATCAACGCCGTGGTAGGCTCGCTGCTCATTCGCTATACCGAACCGCTCATCAGCGGGTATCACGAACCATGGTCGATCACCGTGGTGAACATCGTGGCCTTTGGCGGATTGCAGGTGCTCTTTGCCGCCTATCTGGGCGCGGAAAATCGTTGGAGTAGTTGGAAGACCGATGCGCTATCTGGTGGGTTGGCAGGTGTGGGCCTTGCGTTAGCGCAGGGCGTCGCCTCGGAAGGCTCGCTCTGGATCGGTATTGTCCTGCATGGCCTGGCGTTGGGCTTCATCGGCGCGTTGCTGCTGGGCGGGTTTCGCCGGCAGAAAGACAAACCGTTGAAGACCGCGTTGATAAACGCCGTCTGGCTGGCCTTGTTTATGACGCTGATCATCAGCGCCATTGACTATAGTTATCTGTTTTTGCTCTCGTAAGTATGGGATCCGAAATCAAGCACCTCTGGCAGAACTCCAAGACCTACCGCGCGCTGTTGACGACGACGGTGGTGTATACGGTGCTGCGGTTGGTGGTGCAGGGTGTGGTTTTGGCCGTGATGCTGTTCCCTGAGACGGGAATTCTTGGCGGGATACCGTCGTGGGTAGGGGCGGAAGGACCGATGATCCCCGATGATCTCAGAATCTATCTGGACGCAGCCAAAGATTTCCAGCTTCGCCAGGACCTTTATCCCCAGCCACCGGTGGATAAAATGGAATTCTATCAGTATGCGCCATCCTATGCATTCGTCTTCAACATCTTTCTTGGTCTATCTCCCCTGGCTGTAACCGTAGTTCACACGTTATTACGCTGTTTGATCTATGGTGGGCTTTACTTTCTGTGGGGGAAAATATTCCAACGACACAATATGGTGCATGCCACACACAGTCTGGCGTGGACTTTGCCGATATGGGTGCTCTTTACTACGTTCTGGAATGATTTGGCCTATCTTAATGTGTATATATTTATGGCTTTACTAGCCTCTTTGCTTATAGATGCGATTTTGTGCGAACGGTTGGGGTGGTCCGTTTTCTGGGCTTCGATCATTTTTCAGATCAAGCCACAATGGGCTTTTGCCATCGCAGTTCCCCTGTTACTCGGTCGCTATCGATTCTTTGTCAAGTTACTAGTTTTGATTGTTGTCGCGTATGCTGTTGTCGCAGGTGGAGTGACCCTGATTGCAGGTATCCCCTATGGTTGGCAACAACATATGGCCTATTTTCGGCTTCTATCTAGCATTAATAGCAATGTTTATCCTTGGCGAGGACCTGAAGCCCCTTTTTTGGGATACAATCAGTCTATTACTCAGATCATGGTTTATCTTCTTGGTCCGACTCGGGGAGCATTCGCCTTGTCATTGATCATTCGCTTGGGCATCTTGCTGCCATTAGGGCTTTTGGGGTTATACTGCATAGCAAAACCTGCTAGGCGTTCTGGATATGAGATTCCCACTTTTACCCTTGACCTGGCTTTTGCTTTATATCTGGGCGTTTATATCTGGATGAATGTTGTGTGGGAACTGTCACTAGGGATCGCAGTGTTCAGCTATCTTGTAGCCAGTTCTGGGCAACGAAGAACAGAATGGTTGGTATGGCTTGTATTTATGCCCTATGCCCTCGTGGATGTGTGGCGATTGATTACTTTGGCTGTATGGGGTACTAGCATTATTTTGCCCGGAGCATACGTTTCAACGGATCCTCTGATTTATGTACCCTGGATTATGATTGTGACGGTGGTCTTTTATTTTATAATTATGCTACGGATGTTAAGGGCTTTACCGATCATGCATCCCAAAGAGGCGTAGGAATGGACCTGAAGACCTTTTTACATTTATCTACAGAGGAAGTCGCCTGCATCGTGCGCGAGGCCGGGCCAAAGGTGTGCGTGTTTCCGATCAATGGAACGCGGCGGTGGCTCGTGCTCGAGTATCCCGAACTGGTGGCCGATGACTTTGCTCAAGCCTATTTTGAGATTGGCGGACAACGTCACATTGCATTGTACAAGCTTTTTTTTGACCACGGCATCGAGACGTTGTTAACACCCATCTTTGGCCCCGATCTCTTGGATCGGGGTGATGAGTATAACGAGTTAATCGCTCCAGGGTTGCTATGGTTTACCGAGAACCCGGCGTTTCTTCAATTCTACGATGCTTACGACGTTCGCGTATCCATATATGGCGACGCGCAGCGTTATTTTGAGGGCACATCCTACGCTCATCTTTTACCGGCTTTTGAGGAATTATCTCGACGTACTGCCCATCACCGGACTCACCGTCTGTTTCTGGGGATCTGTGCTCACGATGCTACCGAGAGCGTAGCTCAAATTGGCATCCGCTTTTATCAGGAACAAGGATATGCGCCGGACCGGCGACAGATCGTAGAAGCATACTATGGTGAGTACGTCGATCCGGTTGACTTTTTCATCGGCTTCGATCGCCCAACCGCTTTTGATATGCCACTTCTTGCTACAGGAGACGAAGATCTCTACTTCACCGTCAGTCCATCGCTTTATTTAGATACCCATACACTGCGGGTAATCCTGTATGACCATCTGTACACGCGGCGTTTGGGTGAAGAAGACTATACGATGGTTGGGCAAGATGATTGGAAGGCGTTGGCGCAATTCTATGCCATGAATCGGCATCATGTTCTTGGGGTTGGGCGACGAGATCGGAGCGGCTATTTTTGGATCCCACTTCCCCAGGTAACATTGCCGGATATAATGAACGAGACTGGAGGGTAATAATGAAGAAGGTAGTCTTGATTTCGTCCCCAAACGATTTTGCTGGCAATGCCAACGTCGTCCGTTTTACCACACCTCTGGCGCCGCCATTGGGTATCCTGGCATTGGGTTCATATCTGGCAATGCAGGACGTTCCGGTTGAACTTATCGACGTGCAGATGGATTTCGGGTTTGGTTTAACGCGGGACGCAGAAAAGATCGTCTGTCAGCGTGTCGCCGCGCACCTTTGTGATCAGGTTGAAGAGATTGCGTGGATCGGCATCTCACAAATTTCCAACTCGGGAAGTGGTATTATCCTGGCTCAAGAGATTCACGCGGCCCTTCCCCAGATTCCCATTGTCTTTGGGGGATATTTCCCATCCAATAACTATGAAACGCTGCTAAAACGCTACCCCTTTATCACTGCGATTGTGCGTGGCGATGGTGAGGCTGCGGCGCTGCAGATTAGCCGAAGTCTCGATCAAGGCCAACCCTTTCTTGCACCCTCAACGCCCAATTTAGTGTGGATCAATCATCAAGGTGAACTAGAGATAAACCGCGCTGAACCGATGAACGTGAGTCAACTGCCCAATCTGAATTTCAGGCTTTTGCGTAACCTTGAATGGTATCAGACCATTGATCTGATGACATCACGGGGGTGTCCATTCAAGTGTAATTATTGCCTGGAAGATAGTATGCGACCCTATGCTGAATTCTCACCTGAGTGGGTAACGCGACAGATCGATCAACTGACCGCCGAAGTACCGGGCCGCCCGGTCTATATCTGGGATCCGATCTTTGGCGTCAACCGGCGGCGAACGGAAAAAATCTGCCAGACCTTAAAGCGTCCAGGATTTACCTACGCTGTGGAGAGCCGGGTGGATGTAATGACGCCTGATCTCATTCCCATGTTACGTGAGGCCGGGGTAGAGATGATCTATTTGGGTGTCGAGTCGGCCAGCCCCTCTACGTTAGTTCGCATGAACAAAGTGCGTTCCGAGGTCGAGGCGGAGAAGTATATCCGCCAGGCCAAGGAGGTGCTCAGATCCTGTTTTGAGAATCAACTCACACCGCTGATGGGTTTTATGCTTGGCTTTCCCGGAGATGAGGAAAGCGACTATAAAGCAACGTTGGCGTTTATTCAGCAAATACGCTGTATCCACGACCAGGTCGTGCATGACCACGGTGTGGCAGCCGGTTTCATCCTCTTTTCTTTTTACTCGAAAATCTATGATGGTACACAGCTTGCCCAACACGTTGAACGTGAATATCCTGCAGTCGTATTGAGGACAGAACCATTTATCGGCGAGAGAACGGTGTTATCTCCCTCTCCCAATGTAGACCTGGATATGACAAGTCGTTATCAGAGTGAGATCACACGCCAGGGTGCATATACTGCGCTTGCGCTAGAGCGGCTACGTTGCTATGGCGCATACTCAATGGAAGCCTTCCTGGCTGCACATCCAGAATTGACGGACGAAAACGGCGTGACGCTGCTCGGTGACAGCCTCCAGCGCTATCCGAGAGAGTTCAGCGCCGCCTCAGGCCTTATGGATTATGACAAGTCCAAAGACAGTTCGTCATAACACGGGTGACTGAACGTTCATGGTGAAGAAGAAAACGGTTAGGGTGGATTCTATTTTTGCCCGCTACCTCAAGTGCGAGTTAAAGACAGGCTAACCAACGCGCAGGCAGGTGACTTTTCTATGGATTTACACGCAGCATGGATCGAATTGCTTGAAGAAGCCGGCCCTGGAAAGATGATGATTACGGCTTACGATACGGCGTGGGTTGCACGACTAACGGAGATCGGTGAACCGATCGGTGAATTGGCGCTGGAGTGGTTGCGTGAACACCAGCTTCCGGATGGTTCTTGGGGTGCGGAAGACCCTTGTTATTATCATGATCGTGTTATTTGTACCCTGGCGGCTATCAATGCGCTGGCGAGACGCGCCCATCCTGGTGATTGCGACCGCTTGCGCCGGGCGGAGGTGGCTTTGGAAATCATGACATCGCGACTAGGTCAAGATTCCGCGGGGGAAACGATAGGCTTTGAACTTATTGTCCCTACCTTGTTTCAGGAAGCGAGGACACTAGGCGCGCTCCATCGCGAAGAAATCGAGGTGCTGAAGTCTCTGGCGCCGCTCCGTTCGGCCAAATTAGCGATGCTTCCGAATGGTATGATCAATCGTTCGGTAACAATGGCATTCTCGCTTGAGATGGCGGGTAGTGATGGCATAGATTTATTGGATGCAGAGCATGTACAAGAGCAGAATGGCTCTATCAGTTATAGCCCTTCGGCAACTGCTTATTTTGCTTTATACGTGCGCAGAGGGGATCCGAATGCGCTTGCTTATTTGCGCTCAGTAGCGATTGATGGTAAAGCGCCCAATGTATCCCCATTCGATGTTTTTGAGCAAGCTTGGGTGTTGTGGAATTTGAAGTATGCTACAGAATTATTAGACGATGGAATATTGAATTTGTGTAAACCCCATCTTGACTTCCTGGAACAAAGTTGGCTCTCTGGCACGGGGGCCGGTTTTGCAAAAGACTATGCTCCTAAAGACGGAGATGAGACAAGTATTGTTTACGACGTATTAAGTTATTACGGACGCTCCGTAGATATAGAGGCCGTCTTGTCTTATGAAAGACCCTATTACTTCCGTTGTTTTGATTTGGAATCGAATCCATCCATTAGCGCCAATATCCACATTTTAGGTGCGCTAAAACAGGCTAACTTTGAGAGAAATCATCCTGCAATAAAGAAGTTGCTGCTTTTTTTGAATGAGGCCAGGACCGACAATGCTTTCTGGTTCGATAAATGGCATGTCTCACCCTATTATGCGACCTCTCATGGCGCAATGGCTTGTATGGCTTATGATTACTCGACGGCGAGAGCGGCCATTGACTGGATTTTATCATCTCAGAATGTTGATGGATCTTGGGGGTATTATTTGTCTACGGCTGAGGAAACAGCTTATTGTTTGCAGGCTTTGGCGATTTGGAGTCGATACTACGGCAATCATATTGATAAAGATGTATTTCAACGAGGTCAAGAATGGTTAGCCAATCATTTGAATCCTCCTTATCCCCCACTCTGGATTGGTAAATGCCTATACTGCCCTGAATTGGTTGTCAAATCGGCGGTATTAAGTGCTCTTACGCTGACGGAGATGCATGAAATCTGATGTGTTAGCGCAACTATTAGAAGTCTCCTCTACGGATCCGGAAGACATTCGTCGTCGTCGAATGTTGAATATACTCTTGTTTGGCACAAGTTCTTTAGTGTTTCTTGCACTGATTGCTATTACGATAGCTCGTTTAGTTAAGCTAGCTCCTCTAGCAGACTTCAGACGACTTGTTCCGCTTATCTTGGGCCTGCTTGTTAGTTCGGTTGTTATTTTTTTTATAAATCGTCGCTGGTCTGGTTTGGTGGCTGGTTGGCTGTTTATCTTGTTATTAATTGGTGCTTTTGCTCTTTCGGATAACCCTGAGCAAGTCGTAGGAGGGCGATCTCTATTTCTTTTTACCATTCCCATTCTTATGTCCAGTGTTATCCTCCGTCCCTGGACGAGTTTTGTTGTTGCTGGAGTATGTGGTGCAATTATTGCCTATATGGATGCTTTTGTACTACGTACTGTCCCAGGTATACCCACTATACTTGCTTTATTTGCCATCGCCTTCGTTGCCTGGCTTTCTGCCCGCAGTCTGGAAAGCGCTCTCGTCGATTTGCGCATCCTCAACATCGGCCTGGAAGACCGCGTGCGCGAGCGCACCTTTGAACTGCAGCAGACTAACGAACAACTGATCCTCGCCTATGAAAGACTCCAGGAACTCGATCGGCTCAAGTCGCGCTTTCTCTCCATCGTCTCGCACGAACTGCGCACACCCCTCAGCTCTATCCAGGGATTTGCTGAAATGCTCTTAACGGAGGTCTATGGTCCTCTCTCTCAAAAGCAACGAGGCGCGCTCCAACGCATCATCGCCAACGACGAACGTTTGTTGGGCCTCGTCAATGACTTGCTCGACCAGGCGCGAATGGAAGCAGGACAGCTCTCTCTGACCGTGGAGCCTTTTATCCTGCGAGACCTGGTCAATGATATGGAATCCACGATGCGTGTGCTCGTCGAATCGAAAAAGCTGTATCTCAAAGTTCATGTTTCTCCCGCGGTCCCTGCTACTTTGGAAGGCGACCGCAAACGGTTGCATCAGATTCTCGTCAACCTTATCAACAACGCGTTGAAATTTACCCAAAAAGGCGGTATCAGCGTTCACTTTTATCGTCCTGATGAAAACTTTTGGGCGATCGATGTTGCGGACACCGGGCCGGGCATTGAGCCAGAAATCCAAACCGTGATGTTCGAACCTTTCCGGCAAGGTGATAGTTCGGCGACGCGAGAGCACAAAGGTTTTGGACTGGGCCTTTCCATTGTGAAACAATTGACTACACTTATGGGCGGAAGCGTGAGCGTCGTCAGTGAGGTTGGATTTGGCAGTACGTTCACGGTCAAGATTCCGATTGTCCCATCGAAAAACAATGCTAACCAGCAAAGGGCAGGAGGCATAGCATGAACGGGAAATTTGCGTTGATTATCGAAGATGAAGAAGACTTGGCGACGATTTTCTCCGAGGCGCTCAAAGCGGGTGGCTTTCAAACCGAAATCATCTACGATGGGTACATCGCCCAGCAGCGGCTTAAAGAATTGTGCCCCGACGTGGTCGTTTTGGATCTGAACCTTCCACACGTTGATGGCAACCAGCTTTTGAACCAGATCCGCGCCGATCCGAGACTTGAGAAGACGCGCGTTCTGGTCGCCACTGCCGATGCAAATATGGCGGATATGCTCGACAGCGAGGCCGATCTCATCCTGCTCAAGCCGATCAGTTTCATCCAACTCCGCATGATGGCTGAACGCATGGGGTCGTCAGAGGAGTGAACCGGATCCCAAAAGTTTGTGGGCTTGACACCCGCATCAAACCCAGTACAATATTTCCAATCGAATAGTTCCGAGCTGAGTGCCCGCACCCCCGGATGGGACGGGCCAAGAGCGAAGCCGGTGGCACGTGTTGCACGTGGAGTCCGGCGCTGACGCGCAACTGTAAGTGACAGGATCTTGACAGACCACTCACAAGCCAGGTCGCCTGCTCAGTTCATTGTGGCTACACCCTCGCGAGAAGGGGTGAACCTGCGGCGTGTGATCGCACTACCGGAGTGTTGAGCGCCGTCATCGGTGACATCCATTGCTCGTGAGGCAAGGGATTTTTTGTTGGTAGCATATCACACAAACGCGGAGGTTATGATGAAGAAGTTAGGTTTGTTGGTTTTGGTCATTGGGTTGGTGTTGGCCTGGGCCGTACCGGTGACGGCGGCGACCTGGCCGCAGAACGAGGCGGCATTGACCTGGTTGCGTGGTTTCCAGCAGGCAGATGGCGGTTTCACGAATGGTTATGCCGATGGATCAGACCTGGGCGCAACAACCGAGGTGATGCTGGCGGCCGCCGCGGTGGGTCAGGATTGCAGCACGTGGCTCTCCTCGGCGGGGAATTCGCCGCTGGATTACCTGGCGGCGCAGGTGAAACAAGGCGCAGTGAAAGATGCCGCCGGACTCAGCCGCACCGTGCTCGCTGCCGTAGCGACGGGTCAGGACCCGCGCAACTTCGGCGGCAAGAACCTGGTACAGGCATTGGTGGCGGCGCAGGACAAGACCACCAACCGATTCGGCGATTCGCTGTACGCGCACGCTTACGCAATGCTGGCGCTTCACAATGCCGGAGAACCCATCCCGCAGAGCGCCATCGATTTGCTCAAGACGCAGATCGCCGATGACGGCGCGTGGTCGCTCTTCGGCGGGCCGACGCCAGGGCTGGCGGATACGAACACCACCGCGCTGGCGATGCAGGCGCTGGTCGTCGTGGGGGAGCCGAGTGCCGCTCACAGCGCACTTGCCTATCTCCGGCGGATGCAGAACGCCGACGGCGGCTTCCCTTACCAGAAGCCTTCGGCGTGGGGCACCGATACCGATGCGAACTCTACGGCGGTTGTGTTGCAGGCGCTTCACGCGCTCGGTGAGCCGGTGAGCAACTGGGCTGCTTCCGGCGCCGATCCTATGGGCGCACTCCTGGCGCTCTGGGATGCAGTCAGTGGCGGTTACTACTGGCAAGTGACCGTGCCCTTTGCGAACATTATGGCCTCCGCCCAGGCCGTTCAGGCTGCTGAGGGGATGTCCCTGGTCACGGTCGCGGTCGTTGGCGCATCGCGCGCGCCGCAGGCGGTGATGGCTGCTGCGCCGGTCTCAATCGTTTCCGATGTCCCCTTGTTGCCGGAGACGGGCGGATTTGCGCCGAGAAGTACACTGATTTTGGTGGGCTTGTTGATGCTTGGCGCGGGCTTGAAACTGCGGAAGTGGTAGAGCGCCAGGGGCAGGATGCAGGGAGCAGGAGTGGAGCGATGAAGCGTGAGATGTGCCGGGAATTGACTTGTGTACGAGCGCAGGCTGGCGTTTTGTACCTCGAAAAATCGTGGCTTTTCTTGTTATTCCTGGCTTTGCTCCTTGCGCTGCTTCCACAACCTGTACTGGCACAGGAAGGCGGGCAGAACCGCGCGGGGCTGATCGTCGTCCATGGCGACGGGCGTGTGTTGACGCGCTGCGTGACGTTCACCGAAGAGCGCATCTCCGGTGTGACGTTGCTGCAACGCTCTGGCCTGGCCGTGGACGCCAACACCGGCCCTATGGGATCGGCGGTCTGTACGATCAACCGCGAGGGGTGTCCTGTCAACGACTGTTTTTGCCAGTGCAAGAGTAACCCCTGTACGTACTGGAATTACTTCCATCGTAACACGGACGACTCGTGGGCCTATTCGGGTATGGGCGCAGCGACGTGGACGGTGGGCAATGGCGATATCGATGGCTGGGTGTGGGGAGACGGTTCTACTCCCCCGCCTGCCCTTGCCCTCGATACGATCTGTAGCATGGAAGCCACGCCATCGGAGGACGCTCTGATCTCAGCAGCGACCGCCACATCGCTCCCGCCCGAAACGCCCATCCCCACACCGACGTTACCATCACCGACGCCGTCTCCATCCGCGACATCTACATCGCCGCTGGCATCACCCACGACACCCTCTGCGACCTCGACTGCCACTGCTTCTTCTACGCCTATACCTACAACAGATGTTCCGTTATCCACTGAACCTGTTGCTTCCCCCTCCCCTCGCGCTACCTATGTCCTCTCCTTCCCTGCCGTAGGCTCTCCTGGGACGGCCTCTCATCATGCGCCAAGTCCGCTCCTGCAATACATTCCCTACGCGCTGATACTGATCTGCATCGTCGGCCTGGCGCTGCTCAAACGGAAGCGGTAATGCGATGCGGCATCTCCTGCGCGCACTGATCTACGCGCTGACCACTGCCATCGGACTGCTGGCCTTTGTGTCCCCTGTCGTGACAGCCGGCCAGACGGCGAACACGCCCCTGCTGCTTGCCTTCGTGGTGGGACTGAGCTTCGTCGCGCTGCTGCTCGAAGTGCAGGGCGATGCGGTGAACGCCAAGTTTATCGCATTGCTGGGCGTCCTCACCGCGATGAACGCCGCGTTGCGCTTCGCCGAGGTCGCCATCCCCGGGCCGGGCGGCTTCAGCCCCATCTTTTTCCT
>JAFGSL010000446.1 GCA_016934645.1 Anaerolineae bacterium | reverse complement strand
GCGGTGCTCCATGTTCGCGGTCGCCGCGGCGCAGGAAGCTATGGCCGATGCCGGACTGTCCGCACCGCTGTCAGACCCGGAACGCACGGGGACCGTGATCGGGGTGGGGATGGGCGGCATGGATTGGGCGCTTGAACACACTGCGAAGCTGTGGCGTCAGGGATTGGTCGGTGTAAGTCCCTTCGCTCTGGCGGCTTCGTTGCCGAACATGCCTTCGTATCACGTCAGTTTGCTAGCAGGCGCACAAGGGCCGATCACGACACCCGTTGCCGCATGTGCGACAGGTTCGCAGGCGATTGGTGAGGCGACGAATCTCATCCGCCATGGCTGGGCCGACATGGTACTGGCCGGTGGTACGGAGGGCTTGATTATCGACGTTTCGGTCATCGGCTTTGCGGTGATGGGTGCTTTATCACGTCGCAACGACGAACCGGAACGCGCCAGCCGTCCCTTCGACAAAGACCGCGACGGTTTTGTGCTGGCTGAAGGTGCGGGTGTCCTGATTCTGGAACGACTGGAGCACGCGCTGGAACGTGGCGCGCACATCTACGGCGAGGTGCTTGGTTATGCGTCGTCGTCGGATGCGTACCACATCGCGCAGCCCGATCCCGAGGCACGCGGGGTACGCCGGGCGATCCAGTGGGCGTTGCAGGACGCGGGTGTCGCGCCGGAAGACGTGGACTATGTCAATGCGCATGGCACATCCACGCCATTGAATGACGCCGTCGAAACGTTCGCGTTGAAGAAGGTTTTTGGTGATCACGCATACAAACTGGCCATCAGCTCCAATAAGTCGGTCTTTGGGCACACGATGGGGGCGGCAGGCGCAATCGAGACCATTCTGACGTTCAAGATGTTCGAGGAAGGGACAATTTTGCCCACGCTGAATCTCGATGAACCGGACCCGGACTGCGATCTCGATTATGTGCCGTGGAAGCCACGTCCGATGCAGGCGCACATCGCGCTGAAAAACGCTTTCGGCTTCGGTGGGCAAAATGCCTGCCTCGTGCTGTCCCGTTGGAATGGGACTGCTTAGGGGGTGATATGCGCCTGATTGCCAATGAATCACAGATAAAGACCCGTACCCGTATCGGCGAAATCGCACCGCTGGCGGGTTTTGGCCTCTTGGTTGTTGGAATGGTGATCCTGTTCTGGAAACCAGAATGGTTCTGGATCACATCAATTATCGTGTGGGTGGGCTTTCTGGCTTCGCTTATCGGCAGTTACTTCGTTGGGCGCTACATGGGACCTCTGGCGCATCACGTGAAAGTGCCCGAAGCCTTGAAGGGCCTGGAAAACAGCTTCGCGCTGTTGATGTACAAAACACCTGTTCCCTTCGTACTGGTGGATGCCGGTGGTCTCACGGTGATCACGGTACGCTCGCAGGGTGGAAGCATCACCTATACGAACGGCAAATGGAAACACAGGGAGAAGATGGGCGGGCTTAAGCGTTTTGCTGGTCAAGAAGGGGTGGGACGCCCGGATCAGATCGCAAAAGTAGAGGTGGATGATCTGCAACGCTTCTTACGCAAGCGGCTACCCGAAGGGTTGGAAATCCCGGTGCGTGCAGTTATCCTTTTCGTTAACCCTGATGTGCTGCTTGAGGTTGAAGATTCACCCGTGCCGGTGTTCCGTATGCCAGAGTTGAAGCGCTGGCTGCGGAAGGAAGGACGCCGTCCCAATCTGCCCAAGGAGATGTTGGCACAGTTGTACACAGCGCTGGGAATCGAAGCGGAAGATTAGCTGAGGCTTGATTCAAAAATAAAGCGGCCCTACACAGCGTAGGGCCGCTTTTTGTTGCATACAATGGTTACGGCAAAGGAGGTGGAGTCGCGCCGAACAGACTGGTCAAATCGGCTACTTCGCTCGCCTTGGCCCAGTTCGCCATACCGGCCTTCCAGACCAGCGTGTCGCGAGTCAGTTGCCCCGATTGGACGTACTGTTGTAGCGTTGCCATATCGAATGGCCCCTGCTGCTGCCCACCGATGGCGACGTAGAATGTGACGGCCTGCGGAATCGGTGGGGGGGCGGCGGCCGGCGCGGCCTGCTGGCCTTGCGGGGCAGCAGCCTGTCCAAGCATCTGGCCCATCGCTGCGCCCAGACCAACTCCAGCGCCCAGCCCGACGCCTGATCCGGCAGCGCCCTGGTTCTGTGCGGCGTCGCGCATTGCCTGCGCGCCCTGATATTGCATGTAGGCACCCATATCGCCAATCGCGCCCATCGCGGCCCGGGCGTCGATCGCCTTTGCTGTTTCTTCAGTGGGGGAGATAGACTCCACGTAGAACGAGTTGAGCGTGACACCGCGCGAGGCAAACTCTTCCTGCGCCTTCGCGCGCACGCCGGCTCCTAGCTCCTCGACGAAGGCCGCCATCTGAATGATCGACTTTCCCATCTCGCCGATGAGGTCCATCATCTTGCTGAGGATGATGCTACGGAAGAATGCCTGGATGTCGCGCGTGCTGTAGAGATTCTGAGTCCCCACGATCTTGGCGACGAAGAGTTGTGGATCGGTGATCTGTATCGCGTAAGTGCCAAAGCCGGTCACGCGCGCCATGCCCAGGATCGGATCGGGGATGGTGATGGGCTGCGGCGTGCCCCACTTCATATCCGTCAATTCT
>JAFGSL010000445.1 GCA_016934645.1 Anaerolineae bacterium | reverse complement strand
TTTGCTTTTCCAAGCCCAAGTATGGTTAAAAATGGCTCTTTTACAATCTAATATCCGGCCCATTGCGATCTACTGATATTCGTTGCTGGAGAAACATGTGGTGGACACAAATCCACCGCGCAAGGTGTTGATTTAGAATTCATAAACGACGGAACTCATTACGTGGTCTCAGTAAAATCCGGGCCCAATTGGGGCAATAGCTCTCAGCACAAGAAACTTGCCCAAGACCTACGCGATGCCGTCATCCGTGTTCGCCAATCAAGGGTTGCTGCCAGAGTTGAGCCAGTATTGGGCATCTGCTATGGGAAAACACGAACGAGCTATATGCAGGCTGGCTATCTCAAAGTGGTCGGACAAAACTTTTGGTATTTGATCAGCCAGAACAAGGATTTGTACACCGATATCATTGAGCCAATCGGTCATAGAGCCAAAGAGCACAACGATGCCTTTGAAGCAGAAAAGAACAGAATCATCAACCGATTTACTGGGCAATTTATCAGTAAGTTCTGTGATCAGACAGGTGCAATTGACTGGGTGAAACTCGTTGAGTTCAACAGTGGTAATTTTGATCTTGATCAGTTCATCTCATAAGTAGAATCGTCATCCTGTGCCAATATGGCAATTGAGTGGTGAAATGTGTAACAGGTCTAAACTGGAGCATTTCGACGCAACATCAACTCAACCTATCCCACAAACCGAGCAACTTACTTCCGAGGGAACGCTGCATATGCGCCTAGAACAACAAGCACTCATCCGTACTTTGCGTGGGCAATTGCATTGGGAGGGCGACCTCGACATCTCACGAACAAATTTAAGTAGCGATGATGAAAATCACACATCAACTTGTTGCTCCGACTAATGGACTAACGACTACCAGACTATTTTCGACAAGGAGCTGCTAATGAACGAAACCCTACTCCAGACCTACATCCGCAAAGCCGAAACTGAGCTGCGGGAGAACATTCTCCCTTTCTGGATCGAGCACACGGTCGACAAAGAGCGCGGCGGATTCTACGGGGAAATCTCGAACGCGCTGGTCGTGGATAGGGACGCGCCGCGCGGCGCATTGCTCAGTTCGCGCATCCTGTGGACCTACGCTGCCGCTTACAAACGCTATCGCGCGCAGGAATATCTGGAAATGGCGCAGTGGGCCTACGATGATCTCCTTAGCCGCTTCTGGGACGAGACGCACGGTGGCCTGTACTGGATGGTCGGCGCAGACGGCGAGCTGCTCCGGCCCCGCAAGCAGATTTACGGGCAGGCGTTCGGCATCTACGCGCTCGCCGAGTACTACAGCGCCACCGGCGAACAAGGCGCGCTCGACAAAGCCATCGCTCTCTTCAACCTGATGGAAGAACACTGCCACGATCCCGAACACGGCGGGTACTTCGAGGCGTACACGTGCGATTGGCACCTCGAATCCGACCTGCGCCTGAGCGAAGTCGATATGAACGAGATGAAGTCCATGAACACGCACCTGCACGTGATGGAAGGCTACACCAACCTGTTGCGCGTCTGGGACAATGAGGAACTGCGCGCGCGCCAGGCAGAAAACGTCGACATCATGATGCACCGCATCGTCAGTCCGAGGACGTTTCACACCCTCCTGTTCTTCGACGAAGCCTGGAACTCACGCGTCGATCACATTTCCTACGGGCACGACATCGAGACAAACTGGCTGTTGGTGGAATCCGCAGAGGTGCTGGGGGACGAACGCTGCATCACCGAGGCAAAAGCGCTGGCGGTGAACATAGCGCAGGCGACTTACGACGAGGGGCTGAACGGCGAGGGCGGTCTGGTCAACGACGGTGATGCAAACGGCATCACCGATCCTAATTTCGAGTGGTGGCCCCAGGCCGAAGCTGCCGTCGGCTTCCTCAACGCTTACCAACTCTCCGACCAGGTGCATTTCTTGCAGGCCGCGCTGCACAGTTGGGACTTCGTCGAGACATACTTCATCGACCGGCAGCACGGCGAGTGGTTCCGCCACGTGACCAAAGATCACGTCGTAGACCACGCTGCGGCTAAAGTAAGTTTCTGGAAGTGCCCATACCACAACGGGCGGGCATGCATGGAGCTGATCGACCGGTTGGGGAAACTAACGGTTGAGAGTTGAGGGTTATGGGTTATGGGTTGTGGGGATTTTACCCACAACCCAGCACCCATAACTCACAGCCATCCCTACGGGCTGCTGATAACACCCCCACACGCTTCAAAGTTCTGCAAGTGCTCTGCCTCGGTCTGTGCAAAGAAATGGCTACCGTCATTTTTAGTGCAATCGACCATAAAGAAGTAATAGTCCGTCTCTTCAGGATTCGCCGCCGCCTGGATAGAGCGCAGACCGGGACTGGCAATAGGCGCGGGCGGAAGGCCCTGGTTGCGGTAGGTGTTGTAAGGCGAAGCAACCTCCAGATCGACGAAGTAGAGCTGCGGCTTCCACCACGTTTCCTCGTCGGGACGGTAGCCGAGTGCGTATTGCACAGTGGGGCACGAGGATAATGGCCAGCCGTCACGCAGGCGATTGTAGAAGACACCCGCAATAATCGGCCGCTCCGCGTCGATGATGGCTTCGCGCTCCACGATAGAAGCAAGCGTGATACCTGCGTAAAAGCTCAGTCCGTGATCCACGAACTGCTGCCGGATTTCTGGCGTCACCTGGCGCTCGAAATTCTCCAGCATACGATCGATCAGATCGTAGGCTGTGGCATCCATCGCCAAACGGTACGTATCTGGGAAAAGTAAACCCTCCAGCGTCCCCGTGATCGGAACCTCCGCGAGAAAACTGTAGTTCTGTGACAAGTCCGTGCCCTGCCATCCAGTCTGCGCCAGCTGCAGGAACGTGTCTGCTGGGATAGATGTCTGTTCGGCGATCAGCACCGCGACTTCTTCCAGGCGTTTACCCTCGGGGATAGTCACCTGTTGTTCCTGCGCACCGGCCTTTTGCAGCGTCCGTGCAATCTCCGGGATCGTCATTGTCTTATCCAAGGTATACGTCCCGGCCTGAATGCCCGCGTCCAACTCCTTATACTGCACATACCGGCGAAATAGCTCGGTATCGTTGATCAATCCTTGCGCTTTGAGGTCGCCCGCGATTTGCGTCACGCTCTCGCCCTGTTCGACGGTGAAGATAACGGGCGTGTCATCGGTCCCAGCGGGCTGCGCCAACTCCTCGGATTTGCTGTCGATGTAGAATCCTAGATAAAGCGATTCCAAAGAACAACCCAGCAACATAAACATTGCCAACAGGATGGCAAACGGCATCAACCAACGTTTCATACACAACTCCTCAACATAGTCTGGTAGTCTTTAGTCCAATAGTCTTCAGCCTGCACAATCTGGGGACTGGTTATGATGCGCATCCTGATAGCGGCTATCCAGGTAGCTTTGCAGGATCACCGCCGCAGCGACGGCGTCGATCGTGCCTTTAGCGGTGGACTTGCCCTGCGCACGCAGAATATCTTCAGCTTCTTCCGACGTGAGTCGCTCATCCCACAAATGCACGGGAACGGTGAGGGTCTTGGCGAGAGCAGCACTATAATCGCGCACCCATGCCGCCTGGCGACCTTCGCTGCCGTCCATATTGAGCGGCAGTCCCACGACGACAGCAGTAACCTGATGGGTCGTGACCAATGCCCCGATATGGGCGAAGTCTGCCTTGCGTGAAGTACGGGAGAAGATTTCGAGGGGCCGCGCCACCATACCCAGCGCGTCGCTGACCGCAACACCGATACGCCGTTCTCCTAAGTCCAGGGCCAGAGCACGAGAACTCGCGCCCTGCGATGCCAGTGGGATCTGCATGCTCAACCTTGCCAATCCAGCGGCGCAACCTCGATCTGCGTGCGGATGGGCAAGAAGGGGACGTAGGGGAACCATTCAGGTGTGACGGTGATCTCAGGTGGGCGGGCCAGGGGCAAGGATTCCATCAACGCGGCAGAGGCATCCTCGCGAGGTTTTCCCAGAATCAAATCCGCGACTTCGGCAGTATCGATAGTGGCAGCGGCATAACCGTGCGCGGTCACATAAAATGTGAATATTCCCGGACCAACATCTTCTTCCGCAGCTTCACCATATTCGAATCGGGCATCAAGCAGCTCATAGCCCACCGGCAGTTGAGTCGCCAGTTGGCGGTAGGCGACGGCTTGCACGTTGGTAATGTTAATGGCCTGGCCTGTAACCAGCAATCGCAGCGACAGACCAAGCACGGGCGTCTGCTCACCAACCAGATGCGTGTAGGCTTGCTTGGGCGTTGCCTGAATGACGAGCGCCTGATTAGGCAGAAATTCGCCCGGTTCGAGATAATCTGAGTCTTGCAAGCCATTGTAGGCTTCGGCCATCACTTTTTGCACCGCCAGACTCCAGGCGCGGTCGCGGTCGGCCTCGATGACGGTGGCGACGGCGGTGCTATCGGCGCCGGAAATCGGGTCTGGATTGGTCACCCGCACGGCAAAACCGACCACACCTTCTACCAGGTTGATCTGGTAGGGATCGATATTGCCACGCGTGCCTTCATCCAGTGCCTCGACCGGAGCCATCCCCTGGCCAAACGCCGGGAGGATGACCTCCTGGGTGGTGGCATAGCGCACGGGATATGATCCGGCGGTGGTACGCACGACAGTCCCTGCCGGGACGCGATAATCCTGCCCGAGCAGGTTGGTGAAGAGGACCTGTCCACTGGCGCGCCCACTGAAGGTGAAACCACGCCCGCTCGTCCCCACTTCGACATAGGCCTCGAATTCATCACCAATGCGACGCGCCGGGATAATACTGCGCTGCAAATCCACCTCGGTCAACTCCGGATCTACGGAGATGGCGACTACACGCGAATAGGTGAGACCCTGTGGAACCACCACGATACGTGCCGAAGGCCACGCAAGCAGCGCAGCAGCAAACAACGTCAGCAGAACAGCGCCTACGACGACCAGTTCCAGGGCGACAAGCCACACCGGTTGGTGCCGAAGACGTATGGGTGGCTTGGGTTTCTCAGGATCTTCCGCCCACAGAGGGCGCTCGGGACGCGCCGGTCTGTGAGGTTCTCGCAGGGATGGGAAAGCCCCTTTCTGCGCGATGTATTCCCCCGCCGCGGCCTCGCTGGAGAACACTGGGAAACCGACCTTGCGCACCAGCGGCCTTCGTCCGGGATCATCGACGATCCACGCGACTTCCAACTCGCGCTCTTTTGCCGTGCGGAAAAGCAGTTCGAAATCCAGTGGATGCGACCAGCCTTTCTCGAGCGATGGAATCGCCTCCCATGGCAAGACAAGCAGCACGCGCTGTTCGGCAATGTGCATAAGCATCGCTCGCACGGTATAGCGATCGTCGGCCGGTGTAATGCGTATAACTTCCACTATCTGAGCGTCTCCCGTATCAGGGCCGGAACCCTATCCAACGCCTCCGCCAGTTTAGCGGGATCTCGCCCACCGGCTTGAGCCATATCGGGACGTCCCCCGCCGCCGCCGCCCACGATGCGCGCCAAATCGCGGACAAGATTGCCCGCGTGGACGCCGCGCGTTTGCGCCAGCGTCTTCGTCGTCGCGGCGATGAGCAGCGGTTTGTCGTCAATCACTGCCCCAAGCACAATCACACCGCCTCGCATTTTGTCGCGGAACCAATCTGCCATCTCGCGCAATGTATCGGCGTCGGGAACGTCCACCCTGGCGGCGAGCACAGGGATGCCGTCGATCTCGATGACGTCATCCAGCAGTGTTTGGAAATCAGCGCGAGCCAGCTTACGCGTAAGCGTCTCGATCTCTTTTTGTACGGCGCGCAAATCATTGTATAACCGCTCGACATGCTGCGGGAGTTCGTCCACTGCACCACCGAGCAATGCTGCCGCCTGCTCATGGCGTGCACGCATCGCCTGCACGACCCGGAGCGCCCCCCGCCCGGTGACGGCCTCGACGCGGCGCAATCCCGCGCCGATGCCGCTTTCCTCGGTGATGAGGAACGGCCCAATGTCGCCTGTGCGGGTGACGTGCGTGCCGCCGCACAACTCCTGGCTGAACGGCTTATCGGCGGCGCCTACACGCAACACGCGCACTACGTCGCCGTACTTCTCACCGAAGAGCGCCGTGACGCCCTGCCCGAGCGCGGCACGGTATGCCTCTTGCCGGGCGTTGACCTCGTAATTCGCCAGCACCGCCTCAACGACGCGGCGCTCAATCTCCGCGCGCTGTTCGGTGGTGAGGGGTTTCTCGTAGTTGTAGTCAAAGCGCAGGCGTTCAGCACTCACCAACGACCCGGCCTGCGCCACATGGCTGCCCAAAACGTCACGCAGTGCGCGGTGCAGCAAGTGTGTGGCAGTGTGATTGCGCATCGTGTCCCAACGGCGCTCGACGTCCACCTGTGCAACCACCGGATCACCCACACGTGGATGCCCAGAGATGACACGGCCAATGTGAACGACCATATTCTCGATAGGACGGCGCGTGTCTTCGATAACGACTTCCCAGTCAGGGCCGGTGATACGACCGGTATCGGCCACCTGCCCGCCAGACTCGACGTAGAAGCAGGTCTTATCTAGCACCAGTTCCACCGCCTCGCCGGGTGCGGCCTCGGTGTCCAGCCCGTCCCCACACACCATACCCGCCACGCACGTGCGGATTTCCAGACTGCTGTACGGATCGTAGCCAAGCGCGCGACCACATTCCTGCTCCGCAATCCAATCACGGAGGATGGGATAAAGCAGGTTATGCTGGTCGGTCTCCATCTGGAAATCACCGGCAGCCCGTCCGCGCGCGCGCTGTTCTTCGCGGGCGACGTGGTACCCTTCTTCATCCACGGTCAAGCCGTGTTCGGCGACGATGTCGCGCGTGACCTCGAAGGGCAGACCGAGTGTATCGTGCAGGAAGAAAGCGGCATTGCCGGGGATGACGGTCTCACCGCGCGCTTTGACGTCAGCGATGACCGCGTCAAGCCGGGTCAGCCCCTGATCGAGCGTGCGCAGGAAGCGCTCCTCTTCACTGGTAAGGGTCGCTTTGATGAAATCGGTGCGCGCGGGCAATTCGGGGAACACGTGTCCCATCATCTGGATAACCAAATCGGCCAATTCCGCCATGAAGGGCCGGGTAAAGCCGAGTTTGCGCCCATAACGGATGGCACGTCGCAGCACCATACGCAATACGTAACCTTGTCCCTCATTGGATGGAAGCACGCCGTCGCCCACGAGGAACGTGCCCGCCCGGATGTGATCGGCGATGACACGGTAGGCCACGATGTTGGTATCGCGCTCGGCGTTGGTGTGCCCGGCCAGGGCTTGCGTTTTCTCAATGATAGGCCAGAACAGGTCGGTATCATAGTTGGTGGGCACGCCTTGCAGTAGCGCGACCATGCGCTCAAATCCCATACCCGTGTCGACATGCTTGGCCGGGAGGGGCTCCAATTGCCCTCCAACCAAGCTATTATACTGGATAAACACTAAGTTCCAGATTTCAGTAAAGCGCGCGCAGTCGCCATTGACTTGACAGACGTGACCTGGCACGCCCTGTTTATCGCAGGCTTCGGGACCACGGTCGTAGTTGATCTCGCTGTTGGGGCCGCATGGGCCGGTGTCGGCCATCATCCAGAAATTATCCTTGCGCCCAAAGGGGAGGATGTGTTCGGGATTGATGTCAGTTTCGGTACGCCAATACTCGGCGGCCTCGTCATCACGCGGTAAGTCGCCCTCGTCATCCTCGAAGATGGTGGCCCAGAGCCGGTTCTTGTCCAGTCCGAAGACGCGCGTGAGGATATCCCAGGCCCAGGCAATGGCCTCTTTCTTGTAATAGTCACCAAACGACCAGTTACCTAACATCTCAAAAAACGTGTGGTGCGTGCCGTCGTGACCGACCTCCTCCAAATCGTTGTGCTTGCCAGAAACGCGCATGCACTTCTGTGTGTCGGTAGCGCGAGCGTAGGGCCGAGTTCCCGTCCCCAGAAACACGTCCTTGAACTGGTTCATACCCGCGTTGGTGAACAGCAGCGTCGGATCGTCAATCGGTATAAGGCTGGCGCTGGGCACAATGACGTGTCCGCGCTCAGCAAAGAAATCTAAGAAAGCCTGGCGAATCTCAGCGCTGGTAAGTTTCTCGGTCATAGCACACCCCCGCAACAGTCTGATAGTCATTAGTCGAATAGTCGCTAGTCATATCAGTTAACCTAATCGAAAGCAAATTGTAAATGGAAAGAGATGGATGTCAACCTGAACGCCCGACGACGCGACTA
Source organism: Anaerolineae bacterium (assembly GCA_016934645.1). The sequence continues at coordinate 6,317 of JAFGSL010000445.1, read as the reverse complement.
CCTGATGATTCGACTACCCGACTTTCTACGGATGTGGTACAATCACAATGGCAGAGGAAACTCTGACTTTACTAGAAGATACACAAGAGACTATGACAAAAGCGACACAACTGATTGTAGATGATTTGGACGCATTGATGAACGTGCTGCCGCGTGAGATCCAGAGCGTGTTGGAGAAAAATGGGCGGCGGGACGATTTGTTAGAGGTGATTCTTGATCTGGGCCGGGTTCCAACGGCGCGCTATACCGACAAGGAGGTCGTGTTGTTGGAATCCGAGGTGACCCGTGAAGACATCGACGGTGTCGTCGAGCGTGTAGGTGACTTTGACGCAGACAATCGCGCCGGCATCGCACGCACGCTGCACCGCATCTCCGCGATCCGTAACCGCAAGGGGGACGTGGTGGGCCTCACCTGCCGGGTGGGACGCGCGGTCTTCGGGACGATTGCCATCATCGATGACCTGATTGCCTCCGGCAACAGCATCCTGTTGCTTGGCCGGCCCGGCGTGGGCAAGACGACGATGTTGCGCGAGGCCGCCCGTGTACTCGCGGAGACGAAGCGCGTCGTCATCGTGGATACGTCCAACGAGATCGCGGGGGATGGCGATATCCCACACCCGGCGATTGGCCGCGCGCGGCGGATGCAGGTGGCACTGCCGAGCCTGCAGCACGAGGTGATGATCGAGGCGGTGGAGAACCACAACCCGGAGGTCATCGTCATTGACGAGATCGGGCGCGAGTTGGAGGCCATGGCTGCGCGCACAATCGCCGAGCGTGGTGTGCAACTGATCGCTACGGCGCATGGCAACACGCTCGAAAACCTGTTGCTGAACCCCACCCTCTCCGACCTGGTCGGTGGCATCGAAAGCGTCACGCTCTCCGACGAGGAAGCACGCCGCCGCGGAACGCAGAAGACGGTGCTCGAACGCCGCGCACCGCCCACATTTGATGTGTTGGTCGAAATCCAGGATCGCCAGCGTGTGCTGGTGCGCGATGACGTGGCCCAGGCCGTCGATGCGCTGCTGCGTGGCCGTCCCCGGCCCGAGGTGCTGCGCTACCGGGACAACGACGGTGAGGTGCGTATGGAGCAAATCGATTGGATGGAGGGGCAGAACGACGAAGACAGAGAACAGGCTCCACCGTCCTTTTATAACGAGAAAGCCAGAGCTATAGTCAGCCGCCGCAAACTGAAGGAGAAACGCATCTACCCCTTCGGCGTAGCTCGCAACCGGCTGATGCGTGCTGCGCAGGTGCTCCGTGTGCCGGTACGCATCGTCGATAACCTGGGCGAGGCGCACGTGCTGGTCACCTCCAAGCAGTATTATCGCAAGCGCCCCCACATTGTCCTCGATGCCGAGAGCCGCAACGTACCGGTCTACGCGTTGCGAGCAAGTACCAGCGCGCAGATGGAAGCATTCTTGACCGATCTCTTCCAGCTTTCGGAAGAAGAGACCGACCCTTTCAACCTAGCGATGCAGGAAACAGAAAGCGCAATCCAAAAGGTACTGGGGGGTGAGGAACAAGCCGTAGATCTCGCGCCGCAAAATTCGTTCGTGCGTCGCTACCAACACGAGATGGCGGAGAAGGCCAATCTCACATCGCGTTCACACGGCAAAGAGCCGTACCGCAGCGTGCGCGTCTACCGCGACAACTAAAGGATCTTTCGACAGGATGAAGGTCTTACCATACTCGCTTCGAGGGGAACGCCAGTTCCCCGCCTCTGGCACGCAGCGCGGATCTGGCGATCCGCGCGAAGCAAAAAGAGGCACAACGAGATGACGACAGGGCTATTTATCACACTGGAGGGGCCGGACGGCAGCGGCAAGACAACACAGGCACGCTTGCTGGCTAAGTGGCTAACTGCGCAAGGCTACCCGCTGCTGATGACGCGGGAGCCAGGTGGTACGCGCATCGGCGAGGCCATCCGCGATGTACTGCACGACTGCTCCCACACTGAAATGGCGTTCCAGGCCGAAATTCTGCTCTACTCCGCATCGCGCGCGCAGCACGTAGCGGAGGTTATCCGCCCGGCACTGGCTGCCGGGCGGATCGTGCTGTGCGACCGCTACTTCGACAGCACTTACGCATATCAGGGCTATGGACGCGGTCTGCCGTTGACGGCGCTGCGTATGATCACGGATTTTGCCGTGCAGGGCCTCATCCCTGATTTAACCCTGTATCTGGATGTGTCGCCAGAAGTGGGGCTGCAACGCCGCACACACAGCGGGGAGGAGATGAATCGCCTCGATCGTGAGGCGCTAGCCTTCCACGAGCGCGTGCGAGCGGGTTATCTGGAACTGGTCGCCGCCGAGCCATCGCGCTGGCGAATCATCGACGCCAACTGCCCGCCGGAAGACGTGCAGCAAGCTTTGCGCACGATACTGGCGGAGTATTTAACCGCGAATTATCACGCGTAGGGGCGAGGCATCCCCACAATGTGCCTTGTCAACCCAGAATCACCGCAGGGATGCCTCGCCCTTACATTGATACCCCCGGAGGAAACATAATGCCCGTAAAAATCGCCGTCGCGCAGATGAACCCCAAGCTGGGGCAAAACGGAGCGAACTTGGCGCGCATCCTGGTACTGTTCCGCGAGGCGGTGGGACATAGCGCGCGGTTGGTGGTCTTCCCAGAATGCGCGGTCTCCGGCTACGGCTTTGCGACGTTAGAGGCTGGCTACGCAGTTGCAGAGACCATCCCCGGCCCAACGACGGATGCGCTGGTCACTGCCTGCCGCGAGACCGGTGCTTACGCCGTGGTAGGACTTCTGGAACGCGGCGACGATGAAGCTATTGTCTATAACAGCGCCGCGCTCATCGGACCAGAGGGCGTGGTGGGCGTTTACCGCAAGGCCCACCTGCCGCTGCTAGGAGTGGATCGCTTCACAACACCGGGCGATAGCGGATTCCGCGTGTGGGAAACCGCCATCGGGCGCGTAGGCATCGCCATTTGCTACGATTTGCGCTTCCCGGAGGCTACGCGCGTGTTGGCCCTGGCGGGCGCGGACATCATCGCGCTGCCCACCAACTGGCCTGATGGATCACAGAACGCGCCGCAGTTCGTTACCCGCACGCGTGCGCTGGAGAACCGCGTGTTCTTGCTCGCCTGCAACCGCTGCGGGGAGGAAAGTGGATTCTGGTTCTTCGGTCACAGCCAGATCACCGATCCAGGCGGGAATGTGCTGGCAGAGGCAGGTGACGGCGAGAAGATCTGCTACGCAGAGATCGAACCGGAGCAGGCGCGCCAGAAACGCATCGTACTGCGTCCAGGAACGTTTGAGTTAGACACGGTGGGAGATCGGCGGCCTGATTTGTATGCATCGCTGGCGAAAGTTTGAATGGCCGCCCGTCATTTGTTCCTCCAATGCTGGGTAGAGGCTTGACTTACGCCCAGTAAATGTATAATCGTGGGTAGAGGGTTGGAATTCTAACGGGTTGGGTTGAGTTCAATGTCAAATACTGTGCCAATTTATCGTCTAAACCCCGTCGTCGCCATCGAAGATTTCGGCGAGCGCTCGCTGGCGCTGCACTGCGAGGATTTGCGCCTGGTGGAGTTAAATGCCACCGCGCGCGACCTGGTCAACCGCCTGGATGGCGAAACCCCGCTGGAAACAGTCGCGGCGGCGATAGCGAAGGATTACCAGCAGCCCTTCGAGGTGATTCTGGAGGATGCGCGCGTCATTCTAGGGCAAATGGAACAACTCGGCATCGTCGAACCAGTGCAAGAAAAGTCCTGAAAATCTTGTAAATCCTGTCCGAAAATAACGACCTTATTGACAAGAGGCCAATTATGAACACAACTGAAGCTACACTCTATATCGTCAATCCCGACGTGTCGTGCCGTGAGGAAGGACCAGATGGCGCGCTGTTGTTCAATCCCGACACGGACGCCGTGCTGGTCATCAACACCACCGGACTGTTGATCTGGGAAGCGCTGCGCGAACCACACGACAAGGCGGCGGTAGTGACGGCACTGGTAAGCCGCTGTAACAACGTCCCCGCAGACAGCGTGGCGAGGGATGTAGACGAGTTTATGGAACAACTCGTCGCCAGGGGGTTCGTAGGCATCTATCAAGGCGCGGTACAATTTTGACCAATGAGTTTGCGCTTTGAAGAAATGACAGTCGATGAATTGCGCTCCGAATACCGTTTCGACTATAGCAAAAGCCGAGAGAATCGATTTGCTGGCCAAAGTCAGGGCGAACGCTTGGTAGTGGTTCTTGACTCAGATGTTGCCGCGGTCTTCAAAACACCCGAGTCGGTAAATGAGGTCTTGCGCGCACTTATTGCGACTATGCCACCAATACCTGAACCGAAAGCCGCTGTGGGATAGTTTCGTTTGTATCCGTTTTCAGGAGTTTATTGTTGGACAATGTTTCGCTTCCCAAAGTCTTGGGTGCACCTAAATCGGTAGATATTGCGATCACCGGGCGGTGTAACCTGGGCTGCAAGTACTGCTTCTACGCCGACGAGATGGTGGCGCTGCGCGATCTGCCCACCGAACGCTGGCTGGCATTTTTCGCGGAGTTGGGCAATCTCGCCGTACAGCGCGTGTCGTTGACCGGAGGGGAGGTCTTCACCCGGCCCGACCTGTTCGAGTTGATTGACGAGGTCATCGCTAGCCGGATGCGCTATGGCCTGTTGACCAACGGCACGCTCATCACCGAGAAGGTATTGGCGCAATTCGAGCAGGGCAAACGCCGCCTACGCCTGGATTCGATCCAGATTTCGATTGACGGCTCCCGGGCGGAGATCCACAACAAGACGCGCCCCGATAGCTTCGACCGCGCCATCCGTGGTTTGCGGTTGCTGGTGGAGGCGGGTTTTCCGATGACGGTGCGCGTGACCATCACCCAACACAACGTCGATGACCTCGAAAACATCGCGCACCTGCTGTTGCAGGATGTGGGCCTGAAGAGCTTCAGCACCAACGAAGCCTACGCCTGTGGCATCGTCGAGCGCCAGGAGGATAATGTACTCCTGACGCCCGCGCAACGCCGCCAGGCGATGCAAACACTCACCAACCTGGTGGCGCGTTACGACGGGCGCATCGGCGCGACGGCCGGGCCACTGGCGCTGGCGCGCGAATCCGAGCGCATCGAGGCGGCGTTGGCGCGGGGTGAAACCAGCTTTCCCGGTCGTGGAACCCTGTGCGGCTGCGGTGGCATGTGGAGCAAGCTGGCCGTGTTGCACGACGGCACCATCGTCCCCTGCCACAACCTGAGCGACTTACACCTTGGCATTATCGGTGATGATGATTTCCAGCAGGTATGGCTGACGCATCCCACGATGGTGATGCTACGACAGCGCCGCACGATCCCGCTACAATCGCTGGAGACATGCTGCGATTGCATTTACCAGGGGTTCTGCACGGGCGGCTGCCCGCAGGGCGCGATCTTCCACACCGGCGAACTCAACGCCCGCAACCCGATGAACTGCTACCGTATCTTCAAAGGTGAGGATCCGTTTTACAGTCTGGAGACCGGCGGGGCCACGTAGCCGCGATTTCCATATCGCGCATTGCACAATTGGTCGCACAAAAAAAATGAGAGCTAAACATCGCAGAACATTACAGGAAATTTTCGACAACCCTGTTCGCGCCAGCATATTGTGGAATGATATCGAAAGTTTGCTGATCGCTTGTGGCGCGGAAATCAGCGAAGGGCGAGGCTCAAGAGTACGGATCGCTCTGAATGATGTGCGGGCTGTTTTTCACCGTCCACATCCACGCAAAGAAACCGATAAGGGAGTTGTGGTATCAATGCGCCGTTTCTTGATCGAGGCAGGAGTGCAACCAGATGGAATATAAAGGGTATATCGCGCATATTCAATTTGATGACGAGGCGAATCTCTTCCACGGTGAAGTGATCAACATCCGTGATGTGGTCACTTTTCAGGGAGAAACGGTGGAGGAACTTCGTCGGGCGTTTGAGGATTCCGTAGAGGATTACTTGGCCTTTTGCGCCGAGCGTCATGAAGAACCAGATCGGCCCTATATGGGTCTGTTCACGGTGCGGCTATCGCCAGAGCAACATCGTAAAGTTGTTATTGCGGCTGAAAAAACAGGCAAACCCATAGAGCGTTGGGTGACAGAAACATTGGAACGCGCAGCCGCTAGTTTGGGATAGTCGAGTTGCTTCTGATGAATTTGGAGCGTCTTAACGCCATGACCAATGATATGATTGATACCTCCGATATTCCTCCTTTGGAAGAGGGATTCTTTGCGACTGCACAATGGCGGATGCCGCAGCCTAAAGTGCAGGTGACGGTAGAAGTAGAGCCAGAAGTTTTGGAATGGTTCAAAGCGCAAGGCGATCA
>JAFGSL010000444.1 GCA_016934645.1 Anaerolineae bacterium | reverse complement strand
TGATTGCCGGCGCGCTCATCGGCCCATTAGGCATCGTTGTTCGCAACACCTTTAGCCCGGCATTTGTGACAAAACTCAGCGGGCAACCGGGGCTTCTGGGCCTGTTGATCATCGACATCGTCAGCGCCTCATTCGCCATTGGTACGCTGCTCTTCGTTCACATCCCACAACCAGAAAGCACCGAAACCGGACAACAAGCGCGCGGCAACTTCATCCAGGAGGCAGCCTTCGGTTTCAAATACATCTTCAAACAACCGAGCCTGCTCGGTCTACAAACCGTCTTTTTGATCGGCAACTTCTTCAGTTCACTTGGTTTCTCGATTTTTGCTCCGACAATTTTGGCCCGCACCGGGAGCGATGAACTGGCCTTCGGCAGCGTGCAGACCGCGGCTGCCGTGGGTGGCGTTGTTGGCGGATTGGCCATCGGTGCGTGGGGTGGCTTCAAACGCCGCGTCCACGGCGTCTTACTAGGATGGGTCTTGAGCGGTGCCGGTATGGTTGCCATTGGACTCTCCCAAGCCCTTCCGGGTTGGCTCGTCGCGGGCTTCTTCGTCTCGATGCTTGTGCCCCTCATCAACGGTTCAAATCAGGCCATCTGGCAAGCGAAAGTGCCGCCCGATATCCAGGGACGCGTCTTCGCCAGCCGCAGGCTAATCGCCTGGCTTGTCACTCCGCTCAGCCAACTGCTTGCCGGCCCGCTGGCCGACCGGGTCCTCGAACCTGCAATGCAAGATAACGGTGCGCTGGCGCCAGTTTTCGGCTGGTGGGTTGGGATAGGTCCGGGGGCTGGGATGGGATTGCAATTCGCGCTCGCCGGACTTTTCGCCCTTCTCGTCGGCTTGGGCGGCTACCTGTTCCCCGTCATCCGCAACGCCGAAGATCTCCTGCCCGATCACGATGCCGCATCCACAGCAGCGCCTGAATCCGTCGCCGATTGACGACAGCGCCATCGCGGTTACAATACAGCCACGAAAAACCCTTCGAGGTTCACACTCGAAGGGTTTGCTTTTCGCAAGGAGGCTAAATGTACCAACCCGAAATTGGCGTCTCTACGGCAGCGCTTTATCCCACCCATCTCACTGAGGATGCACTGACCGCTGCCGGTGAACTCGGCTTTCCGGTCGTGGAAGTCTTTCTGCAAACGCGTGAGGAGTACACGCCAGCCTTTGGCAAAACGCTCGATGGACGCCGCCGCGCCTGCGGAATACACGTCCACTCGCTGCACCTGCACAACGACTTCTTCGAACTGTGGTCGCCCTACCCACGGATGTTGCACGAAGCCCGCGAGCGTTTCCAGCATACCTTGGATATCGCGGCCTGTCTGGAAGCGCAAGCACTCACGTGGCATGGCATCCGCTTTGGTTTCAAAAATCCGGCATTCGTCGCGCGCTTTCTGGAAAGTACAACCTGGGCCGCCGAACAGGCGCGCGCTATGGGTGTGACGCTGTGCCTCGAAAACGTGAGTTGGTGCTACTTACGCACGCCGGAGCAGATACGCACCATCGATGAGCACGGTGTTCCGGTAGGCTTCACCTTCGATAGCTTCCAGGCTGGCGAAACGCACACCGATCCTGCTGCCATGATCCACGCGATGGACGGTCGGCTGACTACGGTACATCTCGCCGACTACGATCCGACCGGGCCGCGTCACTTACCGCTTGGCGAAGGCAAACTCGACTGGCTAGCTATTCTGTGCACGCTCGATACTGTCGGCTACAGTGGCCCACTCATTATCGAACTGGCTGGCGTTGAAAATCTGAACACGCTGCGGGCATCACGAGCCTTTATCACGCAGCAAATCGCCCGATACAATGCGGCTCTTTAACGGTCCGCCTCGACCAGGTAACCAGCTTCGCTCCACGCGATCATACCGCCGGTCATGTTGTGGATGTTTGTGAAACCCGCTTTCTGCAAGATTTGCACAGCCTGGCTGCTGCGATTTCCGCTGCGGCAGACCATCACCACGGGCACATCCGTCGGAACTTCATCTGCACGGCCTGCCAGTTCCCCCAATGGGATCAGCGTCGCACCGGGAATACGGCCAGTGGCGAATTCGTCCGGTTCCCGCACGTCAATGATGGAAATTGCGCCAGTGTCACGCAGTTCTTCCACCGTTTTAGGCGTCACATCCGCCGGAAGATCAACCGTCGCCGCCACAGGCGTCACTACCAATATAGGTTGCGCCGGCGCTGCAGGCGCAGGTGTGGCGCAGCTCGCCAACAACATACTTGTCAAAATCAACAATAAAACTGCATAGTGTTTAATACGCATCGTATCCTCCCCAAATAGTCCTATAGTCTTCAATCACATACTGGTCCAGTCATATCTTGCTAAACGCTTATATGCCCGTTAGATACTGGAATGGCTTTAGTGTTTTATGACCGGATCAGTCGTCATCTTTGATTATCATTAAAGCGATAAACTATACCGTATTATATTTTATTGCGGAAAATTTGCAACATTGTTCTTAGGAATAGGTACCAAATAACTATCCCAATTCAAACTGAAAGCGGGTATAGAAAGCACCGCCAATGGGAAAGTTATTTAGCTTTCAGTCCTTATCACCATAGCAAAACCGCCAGAGTTCATCTGAACTCTGGCGGTTCATTGTGATCGTGCGGAGCTTTACGTGCTAGCTCCCCATCAGCTTGGTCAAACCGCGAATGACGGAGCCCTCATCGACGGTCTTTCCACCACCACCACTGCTCGCCGGCGCGGCCTTGAGAATACGGTCAGCCAGACGCGAGAACGGCAATGACTGAATCCACACGCGTCCCGTTCCCTGCAATGTCGCCAGGAAGAGTCCCTCACCGCCGAAGATCATCGACTTGAGGTTGCCCGCACGCTCGATGTCGTAATCGATCTGGCTCTCGAAAGCGACAATACATCCGGTATCAACCATAATTTTGTCGTTCTCCAGGCGCTTCTCGACAATCGTGCCACCCGCGTGGATGAAAACCATGCCGTCGCCCTGCAGCCGCTGCAGAATGAAGCCTTCACCGCCAAACAGCCCGGCGCCAATCTTCTTGTTAAACGCGATGCTGATTCCGGTGCCCATCGCAGCGCAGAGGAACGAATCCTTCTGGCAAATCAGTTCACCGCCGACATCGTCGAGGTCAATAGGGATAATCCGGCCCGGATAGGGCGCACCGAAAGCGATGTGCCGCTTACCCTCATAGTCGCTGGTGAAATGCGTCATAAAAAGCGACTCGCCTGTGATGACGCGCTTGCCCACATCCAGCATCTTGTCAAAGAAACCCGAGCTGACCTTGGAGCCATCACCCATCTTTGACTCGAAGGTGATGCCGCTTTCCATGTAAACCATCGCGCCCGCCTCAGCGATCACAGTCTCACCGCGATCCAGCTCGATTTCGACGAATTGCAGATCATCTCCATAGACTTGGTAATCAATCACGTGACTCTTCATCGTACAAACCTCCTGTTCTTGCTAAAAATGGAACCAAGACCTTTTGTCTTGCACAAACAAACTACCAGCATATACGCACCTCAGTCGGAGCGGTTGCACAAGCTAGAAGGAATATGGTGAAGTTCGCATTGCGCAGACATTCTACAAAGAAGTCGAAAGTTTGTCAAAGGACAACGTAGTCCTACGAAAGCTGTGGTCTACCAGTCGTCCAGGTCGTCCAAATCGGGTAGGCCTAGCGGGCTGCCCGCCTGGATTTCCAGATTGCCCTCATACACAACTTCCGGTGGGGTGTACTCTTTCTCTGTCATCGTTGCTCCTTTGGCAATAGTCTTGCTTTAGCGCTTGCGGCGGATTTGTGATCCAGCTTAAGCGCTCAGATTCGCCACTCGCAGGCGACCGCAGGTCACACCGCTACGCTCTCTTGCGGTGGCGTGCGGTGACCAAGCTGGTGGTGAGCACACCGGCGAGCACGACCGCAACCACGGCGAACGTTCCCAGCGCGCCTGCCGCCAGGCTGCTCAAGGTGATGGCAGTGGGCGTCTCGTCGGAGTCGTGCTCGTATGCCCCGACATCGCAGGTCGTCCCACCACGACCAGCACCATCGGCTCGCACCGAAAGTCGCGGCACGCACTACCGGGAAGACTATCCCGCCCGCAATGACGATGAGTGGCTGGCCTGGGTTTTGCTACAGCAAGGCGCGGGCGGTCAGATGACCGTGACCAAAGAGGACGTCCCGGACGCGTGGAAACCCGACCCGACCGTCCCTTAGGATTCGTAAAAATATAACTTCCCGTATTTCACGCTCGAAGCCCCGTCCCCGGGGCGCTCTGCGCGGGAACTTATTCTTT
>JAFGSL010000443.1 GCA_016934645.1 Anaerolineae bacterium | reverse complement strand
TCATCTCTGATAACGAGATCACGATCGAGCATATCATCCCGCTGGATGATACATGTCAGTTGCGTACAGCTGATTGCTGACGGCTGATAGCTAAAAAATGAACGGCTTTCTCATTGTCAACAAACCCACCGGAATGACGTCGCATGACGTCGTCAATGCCGTGCGGCGGATGGCGGGAACACGCCGCGTGGGGCACACAGGTACACTCGATCCACTGGCGACCGGGGTGCTTGTGTTGGCTCTCGGCACGGCAACGCGACTGGTACAGTTCATCGACGGTAGTGACAAGGCCTACCGTGCCACGCTGCGCCTGGGCGAAACGACGACGACTTACGATGCCGATGGTGAGGTCGTTCAACACCACCCGGTGACGGTGAGTGAGGCGGAGATCGAAGCAGCACTGGCGGACTTTCGTGGCGCGATTGGCCAGATCCCACCGATGTACTCCGCCGTCAAAGTTCAGGGACAGAAGCTTTACAAGCTGGCGCGGCAGGGGAAGGAGATCGAACGCGCGCCGCGTCCTGTCACGATTCACCGCCTGGACATGTTGGCGTGGGCGTTGCCCGCTCTGACCATCGAGGTGGTTTGTTCGGCGGGGACGTACATCCGCAGCCTGGCCCATGATCTGGGTCAGATGCTCGGTTGCGGCGCGCATCTGACCGCACTCACGCGCACAGCTGCAGGCGAGTTCCGACTTGAGGACGCTCATACGTTGGAGGCGCTGCGCACGCTGGCGCAGGCTGGACGATTGGCGGAGGCTCTTCTGCCGCCGGAGACGGCGCTTACCGTGTTGCCGGTAGTGACGCTCACGCCAGAGCAGGTGCAGGCGGTGCGCTTCGGCCAGACGGTAACGCTGGATGATGCAACTGATGCGCCTCTAGCCCAGGCGCACGACGCTGATGACCGGCTCGTCGCTGTGCTGCGTCCGGTCGAACCAGGGATGTGGCGACCCAAGCTTGTCTTTAAGCCAGCGGATTGAGCTTATTGTGGTCGCGGTACTCAATGCTTGGAGGGGATCGATAGCTCCCCGATCCTGTGGGCAACGGGGAGCTGGCGATCCCCTTGAAGCGACAAAAGGAAAGGGTCTTGTGCCATATTTGACTTGCGCTGCTTGCCCATTCGCCGATTCGCATTTTCTTTGATTCTTTCTGCCGAGGTCATATGACGGACGTCTATTTCAAGAAAACCATCGATTTTTATCATAACGGACACACCCTGAAGTTCAACGTGGCGCAGGATTTATTCAGCAGCAACCAGATTGACGTGGGAACGGCGAGATTGTTGCGCACTCTCGTGGATGCCCCACCTTTCGCCAAAATCCTTGATCTCGGCTGCGGTTACGGTCCCCTCGGACTGACGTTGAAGGCACTGTACCCGGGGAGCGTCGTCCACGCGGTGGATCGCGATGCGCTCGCCCTGGATTACACGCGCCAGAACGCGCTGCTCAATGGACTCACGGATGTCCAGGTTTACGCTAGCTTGGGTTACGATGATGTCTCTGCGCGCGATTTCGATCTCATTATTTCTAACATCCCCGGCAAGGCCGGCGAGACCGTCATCGCCAGTATGCTGCGCGATGCTGTTCATTTTCTGCGACCGGGCGGTCTGGTCGCCGTCGTCGTGGTGGCACCGCTGGAAGCCACAGTTACGCAAGCGTTAGCTGATCCGGGCATCGAAATCGCCTTCCAGGAGACCCGCTCCGGCCACGCTATCTTTCACTATCGCTTCACTGAAGCCTACCGCGCCGCGCAGCCGCCGTTCGCCGGTGGGCTGGCGCGCGGCTTGTATCACCGCGAGTCGATCGATGTCATCGCCGCTGAGTTGACGTTCCCGGTGCAGACGGCGCGCGGCTTGCCGGAGTTCGATTCGCTCAGCTACGGCAGTCTTTTGCTGCTGAAGAACCTGATGCGTTTGCAGGAGACGCCGGTAAAGCGCGTGATCGTCCACAATCCGGGACAAGGGCATATCCCCGTCGCGTTGTGGAAGCTATTCCAACCTGACTCAATCGCCCTCGTGGATCGGGATTTACTGAGCTTGCACTACACGCGCGACAATCTGCTACAAAATGGCTGTCCCGTCGCGCAGATTACCGCCGCGCATCAGCTTGGATTGGGTCAGCAGGAAGGGATGGCTGATTTGATCGTCGGGATGTTGCGTGAGGAGGAGGGCCAGGCGGCAGCGGAGCAGTTGACGCAGCAGGCCGCTGCACTGCTTGCGCCGGACGGGGCGCTGTGGCTGGTTGCTGGATCGACGCCTATTACCCGGTTGGAGAAAGCGATTGCGCCGTCGAATGGCGCGTCCGCCAAATTGTTGCGGACCGTCAAACGCAAGCGTGACAAGCGCATGAGTCTGTTGGTACTACAACGTAGATGAACTACGTAATTCGCTATTCGTAATTCATAATTCTTAATTTGCACATGTGGGTCAGACGGGATATCGAGTCTTTAACGTTGGCCGGGCCAACCGGACTGACGATTGGCGCCTTTGACGGCGTGCATCGTGGGCACCGAGCCTTGATTCGATGGATGGTGGCCGGAGCGCGACAGGCCGGGATGCAGGCTGTCGTGCTGACTTTCGATCCACTGCCACATCTGGTTTTGGGGCACGGTACTAACGGTGCGCTTTCCACGTTGGAGGAGCGCCTCGACTATATGCGCCCGTTGGGATTGGACGGTGCGGTCGTGCTTCCCTTTGATCGCCAGACGGCGGTGATCCCGGCCACGGATTTTGTCACCTGGCTTGTGGAGAAGCTGGCGCTGGCGGGACTGTGGGTTGGCCCGGATTTTGCTCTGGGTCACAACCACGAAGGCAACATCCCCTTTCTCGAAACGATGGGCGCGCGGCTGGGATTTGTGGTCTATCAGTTCGGTGAAACCCTCTGTTGGGATGGTCGCTCCGTCCGCAGCAGCCGCATCCGTCACGCCTTGAAAGCCGGGAACCTGGATCAGGCCAATGACTGCCTGGGACATACTTACCGGTTGAGCGGTGTCGTCGAGCATGGCCAACAACGTGGGCGCGTCATAGGATTCCCCACCGCAAATCTGCGTATTCCCGAGAACCGGCTCCTGCCAGCAAATGGCATCTACATCTGCCGGGTGTATGTGCGCGGTGAACCTTTTGATGCGATTGTCAACGTCGGCACACGGCCCACGTTTGATCACTACCCACCTACCGTCGAAGCGCACCTGCTCGATTTTTCGCGTGATATCTATGACGAACCGCTACAACTGGATTTTCTACACCGGCTACGCGAGGAACTGCGCTTCTCATCAGTGGAAGCGTTGGTGGCGCAAATCCGCAGGGATGAGGCCGACGCTCGCGCGTGGTTACAACGCAACGGATAGACCGGAATCTAGCGAAAAGAGGATAGTGCTATGGCGCTGATCGAAAAGTTGAACATCGGCATTGTGGGCGCGGCAGGGCGCGGCGCGAGCTTCCGCGCGGCTTTCGAAGCGCATCCGGTGACGCGCATCCACGCCGTGTGCGATGTGCGCCAAGAGGCGTTGGCTGAAGCCGCGCGCGTCCTTGGCGCAACTGAGACATATACCGACTACGACGAGATGCTGGCAAAGTCCGACATCGATGCGGTCGTCATCGGCACCCCGATGCAGTACCATGCGCCACAAGCCATCGCCGCCCTGGAACGCAATGTGCACGTGCTCAGCGAGGTCACGGCGGGAGTTTCGATAGACGAAAGCCGCGCGTTGGTCGAAGCTACCAAACGTTCGTCAGCCGTCTATATGATGGCTGAAAACTACACCTACGCCCGCCCGATCGTGCTGGTCAAGGAGCTGGTGCGGCGCGGGTTCTTCGGTGAGGTCTATTACGCCGAGGGCGAGTACATCCACGAACTGAAGGAACTCAACGAGATCACCCCGTGGCGGCGGCGCTGGCAGACGGGCATCGACGGTGTCACCTACGGCACGCACAGCCTTGGGCCGATCTTGCAGTGGTTGACGGCAGGGCCGGGATCGTCGGCGGAACCGGGGAAACCGGCAGATCGCGTGGTGCGCGTGAGTAGTGAGGGTAGCGGTCATCATTATCGCGACCCTCGCGGTGACCTTTACGAGAACCAGGATAGTTGCGTGATGCTGTGCAAAACTGCGCGTGGCGCGTTGATCAAAATCCGCGTGGACATGCTCTCGGAACGTCCCCACGCGATGCACAACCATATATTGCAAGGGACGAAGGGCGCGTTTGAATCGGCGCGAGTTCCCGGACAACCGCACAAAATCTGGTTGGCCGATATCTGCAAAGACAAAGACACATGGATCGATTTATTCGATCTCGAAGAGGACTACATGCCGGAGCTATGGCGCGATCCGCCTGAGGCCGCGCTCAAGGCCGGGCATGGCGGTGGCGATTACTTCGAGGTGTTGGATTTCGTGAAAAGCATCGTCGAAGGCACACCGTGCCCCATCGGCATCCACGAGGCGATGGATATGACATTGCCGGGTTTGATTAGCCAACTGTCCATTGCCGAGGGCGGCGCTTGGATGGACGTGCCGGATTCAAGGAACTGGTGAATTGACGTTCGGCGTTCCTATAGATCCACGTACTCCGCTCGAATCAATGCTTCATCGGGCACCTTGAGCGCCTTGAGCAGTTCGCCGATGAGCGATGCCTTGCGCTCGGCGTCTTGCCGCGACCATGTGCGGCTTTTGATCTCCAGGAACGAGCCACCGTCCTCTGGCTTGAGGATGTGATCCAGGTTCAGCGCAAAGTCAGTGCCGCCATAACGGATATGGTAGCGGCGGCGTGTCTTGTGGATCTCGATAATGCGTTCCGGCTTGAAATATTCCTGGTAGAAGCGCAGGCTGCGCGTGGCCAACGCATCGAAACGTGAGCGAGAGAGCAGCACTGAACACTCGTACTCGCGCTCTTTTGCCGTTGTCGTCAGCGTAAGGCGGTAGATGACGTCGATCAGCTCGTTTGTATCCAGGTGGCGGACCTCGTCCTCACGATAACGCAGCCGGCTTTCCCATTGATCATCGAAGATGAAGTAGGTGTCGTACTGGTTGCGCTGTGAGCCACGGAGGAAGGTAATATCCGGTGAGGCGTGCAGGCGCAGTTTCAGCGAGGTCAGATCGTCACTGCGCACCTTCACCTGTACCTCGAAGGTCTTGTCCTGCGCTACCCCGCCGATGGCGACGAGTTTGTTCAACACGCTCTCCTCGCGACGGATGAGGAAGGCATCAATCTTCTGCGCCAGTAGCGTCGTCTCTTCGCGCAGCGCTTCCACGTCTACTGTGAGTAAATGGCGATCGCGCATCAGCCATACCCCGTTGACCATCACGTCGCGGACATCTTCCTGGTTCATCGCGTAAGCCAATCGCCCGTAGAGACTGTCGGCGAAGTGGCGGAAGTAGGGCATGTGCCGGGCATCATCCATGGAGACGACGATCAGGTCAGCGCGTTTTTCGGCCTCGAGCGAACCTGTAAGGTGATCGATGTGCATCGCCCGTGCACCCATAATCGTCGCCATCTCAATCACCTGCCGCGCGGGGAGCACCGTCGGGTTCATCGTGGAGACTTTGGCGAGGAAGCTCGCTAGGCGCAGTTCCTCGATCATATCCAGATCGTTATTGCTCGCCGCGCCGTCGGTGCCGATACCCACATTGATCCCCATTTCCAGCATCCGGGCAACTGGCGCCATACCGCTGGCGAGTTTCATGTTGCTACTTGGATTGTGTGCCACACCGACATTGTAATGTTGCAACGTGCGCATCTCGCCTTCATCCAGGTGGACGCAGTGCGCTGCCGTTGTTTTCGCCTCGAAGACGCCCAACTTTTTCAACCAGGCCACGGGCGGGATGCCGTACTCCTTGCGATGGTCCTCCACTTCCTGAGATGTCTCTGCGACATGGATGTGTAACGGTGCGTCGTATTCCAACGCCAGCCTCACGGCGGATTCCAGCAGGTCCGGGGTGATGGTGTAGGGAGCGTGCGGCGCGATTGCTGGCACGATAAGCGGGTGGTTTTTCCAGCGTACCAGATAATCGCGAGAGCGCGCCAGACCCTCTTCGTAGCTGCCCGCATCCGGTGTAGGGAACCTGAGCACGCTCTGCGCACACACCGCCCGCAACCCGGCTTGTACCGCAGAATCGGCGATGGCTTCCTCGAAGTAATACATATCCATGAACGTCGTTGTGCCGGAATGGATCATCTCGGCGGCAGCCAATTGTGTGCCCATCCAGCAGAAATTCGGGTTGACGAAGTTTCCTTCTACCGGCATCATGTAGCCCATTAGCCACACGTCCAATCGCAGATCATCGACCAAGGCGCGCAGCAGTGTCATCGGTGCGTGGCCGTGCGTGTTGACAAATCCCGGCATCACCACAGCATTGCCGGCGTCCACCCACTCTTTGGCAGTATAAGCAGCGGTCAAGGTGTCGCATGGACCAACAGCGACGATGCTGTCACCCATCACCGCGACAGCACCGGGCGTGTAGATGTCGTATGTGGGATTCATTGTCATCACGAAATCTGCGGTAATCAGCTTATCGACAGTGGTTTTCGCTTCATTGTCCATTTTGGCTGCCTCCTGCTGTTTGATCCATCATAGCATAGAACGGAATAGCTTCAAATAGCGTGCTTTCTATCATGTAAAATGTTACCAAAGACAGACAATTTACTCTCCCACTACAAACCGTCCCCCGTCGCTCCTGCCAAAAACCTCCGGAAAGTACATCTGGGACGCCGTCGCCGGGATCACGTTGTACGTCCCCGGGACACTGGCGCGCATGATGTAGCTGTACTCGTAGGTGCCGCGCGGCAGGTAGGTGGCGAAGAGGGCGACCTTTTCGTCACGGATCTCCGAATGGGAGAACCACCACCAGCCCCAGCCGTACCAGCGATACCAGGCATTCTCTTCCTCCAGAGTGAGGTTGCGCACGGCGGGCCGCTCGCCGACGACGCTCGTCGTATTGAGGTTGGCGTCCACTGCCTCGCAGCCCGCAGGCAGCGGATCTTCGACGACGACGTAGTACAGGTCGGTGGGCGCGATGACGGTGAGCTTCACGCGGATCACGTCGCCGACCTGCGCCCCTTCAACGTAGGTGTCCGGATCATCCACAGGGCTGTATTGCCGCGCGATGATAATGCCGCGATCCAAGGCCTGTACCTGATCGACGGGCAGGAAGTAGCGCAACTGCGCGGTGTAGTAAAGCTGCCCCTCGCCGGACTGCCCACCCGATGCCGGGAGACGTTCGATGACAAGCCGGTTCGCCTCGTCCACCAGCAAGTGCGCGATGGGAACACCCGTCTGTTTGCTGTCGTCGATGCTCGATGCATCGACATCGCCGGTGAGTAGTATCTCGCCGTTGAGCGTGACGACGTAGCTGTACTCGCCGCGCAATTCGCCCGTCGCACGCATATAGGCCACCAGCGCCATCAGCGACCACGAGGTGGATTGTGTTGTGCCCCAGTAGCCTTCCTTGCGGACGTTTATCAGCCAGCGGACGACGTTGGGCAGCAGGTCGCTCTCCGGATTATGACGCGCCATCGCCCAGAGCGCGATGGCCGTGGTGCGGATGTCGGTGTTCATATTCCAGTAATCGGGTTCGGCCTCTTCCCAGTGCGTGCCAGTGGCACTGTAGATGGCGGCTCTGGTGAGATCGGAGAGCAGCGTGTCAACGCGGCTCTTCTCCTCCGGATCAAGCAGCCCGAAGGCGACGGCGAGCGTCGCGCGCCCGTAATGATCCAGCAGATGCCGGTTCTCGAAAAGTTGCACGGCGCGGCTCAACTCGCCGCCCTTTTCCGCGCCCCGCACCAGGTTGACGTACTCGCCCAGGACGTAGAGTTGGTACGCCAGACGGTTGGCCTGCCAGTGCGCCGTCTTGTCGTCCACAGAGACGAGGCTGGTGCGCAGGAAACCCGCGCCCTTGTGGAGCACATCGACATCCACGGTGAACCCGGCGCGGTGTGCTTCCAGCATCCCCTGCAGCACGTAAGCGGTGAGATAGGGATTGCTGTCATCGGACAGCCACCACGCCCACCCGCCGTCGTACTTCTGCTGCGCGTAGAGGCGTTGCAGCGCCACGCCGACCTGTTCGGTCAGCTTTTCTTTGAGGCCGGGCCGCGTGATGTCCATTTCCTGCAAGGCCTGGTAAGTGAGGACATTGGGCAGGAAGCGGCTGACGGTCTGTTCGACGCACTCGTAGGGATAGTGTTCCAGGTAATCCATGGACTCCGCCTCCACCCCGGTCAGCGACGCGTCGACGTGCACGATCAGTTCGCCCTGCGTGGGATCGAAGTCACGCGGTAGTTGGACGATCTCCTGGCGTATTTCCGGTCCGGCGAGCCGCCCGGCGGTCCCCACGATCTCCGGCGTCGAATAGCGGTAGACGGGCAAGGTGTCCTCGCGTCCGTCGTAGTAGCTATCCGCGCGGGCTTCCATCCGCACGACGACCTGCTCGCCTGGCAGCACCGTGACCGGCCACACAACTTTGACCTTGTCACCCGCTGGGATATCCACCGTCTGCTGCGTCGCGCCTGCCACTTCCAGCCCCTCGACGGTCAGCGTCACGTCGGCAAAAACCGCCGCGCCGGTGTTGTTGTGGACGATGGTCGCAATCTCCGCCTGGTCACCCACGACGAAGAAGCGCGGCAACACGGGCCGCACGAGCAGGTCGAGCGTGCTGAGCACATCCACATCGGTGCGTCCCACAAGGGTCTCAGCGGTGATGCCCCGCGCCTGCATGCGCCACGTCGTCAGATTGTCGGGCAGTTTCACCTCCACCTGCGCGCGCCCGTTTTCATTGGTGCGCACCACGGGGTCCCAGAACGCGGTATCAGCGAAGTTGGTGCGAATGAAGCCCTCGTCAGCGCC
>JAFGSL010000442.1 GCA_016934645.1 Anaerolineae bacterium | reverse complement strand
CGGGACGGCGTGTACTCACCGGGGCAAAGAGATACCATGTCAAGCGTTCACCCACGTCGTGGGAGGTTCCGGTCGCGCCGAAACCACTTATGTGACACGTCGCGCAAGTTGCTGCGGGCAGGTCCATCACCGATAGCTCACCTGGTTCGGCATCCCAATTCCACTCATGCCCGCCGGTCATATAGGCGATACCGTGCGGCGATTCCTGGTAAATCTCCCACTGGGGATGGTCCGGTCCAATGTGGCAGGCATTGCAGGTTTCCGGCTTGCGAACTTGCTCGAGACTGAACGTGTGGCGTAGATGGCACTTCTGGCATTGTCCCACCGAACCGTCGGCGCGGGGTAACCCAACATTGTGGCAAGTCTCACACGCGAAATACGTCACATCCGGACCCTCAAGCTCGTAGAGTGCATTACGGGATTTATCCGGCGCGTACGAACCCTCTGCGATGCTCTGGTACTGCGCCAGCAGCTCTGTCGAGAGATGCTCCGAACCGGCATAAGCGACGTAAGAGGGCAGCCCATGGCGGCTCGCGTTGAATTGCGCCACCTCGGTCTCATGGCATTGCTCGCAACGCGCAGGTGTCGGACTTTGCAGGACGTAAGTCCCTTCGTGCTCCACCGCCGCCGGATAATCGCTGGGCACTTCGTGACAGTCGCGGCAGGTGACTTCGGCGGCTACCATCGCGCTGTAGGCATACTGCTCCACGATGCCGGGGGATTCCTCCCGGTGACACGTCACACAGTCATCGGTGCTGCTCGCCAAGGCATCCACCAACGTAGGCGGCTGGGCCAATTCATGTTGCTTTCCGAGGGTTAACACCACCAGAGCTAGGCCAACAACTAACCCGACAGCCGCCAGACCTATAATAAACAAGCGTGTTGCACTCCAAATCTGGTTCACGGTAACTCCTTGAAGAGTCTCAAAATCTGTCGATCCCCATGGCATCAACCTGTACCAGCGTTCTTAAGAACAGACTTAAGTTTACACCAAAAACAAAACGAGGCTAACATCCACAAAAACCCGGCCCACCTTGCGGGGGACCGGGTTGATAAAAACTGAAGGGTAGAAGATCGGCACCAACCGTAGCCGGTTATGCCACCTCTTCTTCCTGTGCGGGAAGAAACACCAGAGAGTAGACAGTTGCAGCTACCAGGCCACTTCCTGCCAACAGCATCCCCCAACCACCAACGAGAATCGGTGTGCGCAACACGTCGATCCATACGGCCAAATGTGTTGGAGCGGTCCAATAATACGTGGTCAACAGCACTAGCCCGCAGACGATCAACGCCGCGCCACCCGCCGCTTTTTTCGCGCCGGACTTCATCGACCGCGTGAAATCAATGCGCGCCCACAGTGGTGGCAGACGCAGAAGGAGAAAGACGAGCAGCGTGAACGCGGTGATGTAAAAACGCATATTCGCCGGGGCCGATGCGCCACGCACGGCCTGGGAAACGCTCATGTGGACACCCGACGTGAGTGCACCAATCACGAGCACGATCAGCGCATTGCGATAGGCCTTCGCGCCTCCGCGCACCAGCGATAGCAGCACCGGAATTCCCCACACGCCCGTCGCCAGGCTGACGACGACGAAGAGTTGGTACAGCCATTTGTAGGGAACGAGCACGGCCATGCTGCCGAATTTCTCTGCGGCAAACGCGACGCAGGTTGTCCCCGCACCCGCCATCAAAGTGAAAAGCACAGTCAGGCCCATCAAGATCACGGCAATCACGCGCAATGCAGGCAAAGGTTTCCTGTTTTCGGTCATAGCAAGCTCCTTCCAGAATAGTTACAGGTTATAGGTTCCAAGTTGAAAGTTTGGGGATCGTTCACGCCCCCGCAATGAGCAGGAGCATGGATCCCAACATATAGAGCGAAGCCAATTTGAACAAAATGTAATTTAGCTTGGGCGCGTTGTGAATGGTACTGACGAGAGTAAAGCCGACCAATATCCCGCCTAACCCTCGCGCTATCCACAGAAGCGCGGGCGCCACGCCGATCCGGTAGACTGCCCATAGCATGACTACCACCGCCGCACAAGTAGAGACTGCGATAATCCACCGTGTGACGCGCGTGCCGTAGCGGTTGGGAAACACCGGGACGCCGGCGTGGGCATAGTCCCCAGCATATTTGATGCTGAACGTCAGAATGTGCGTGGGAATCCACAGCAACACCGCCAACGCCAGAAGCACACCCGTCACGTCCACGCGCCCCGTCGCCAGCGCCCGGCCTGCCAACACCGGCATTCCTCCAGCAAGCCCGCCCCAAAGAATCGACCAGGGCGTGCGGCGCTTGAGCCACCAGGTGTAGATGACAACATCGAAGAAAAGACCAGCGAAGATCAACACGCCAAACAAAAACGCGATGTGCATCGCCCAAAGGACGCCGAGGAAGGCCATCCCCAACCCAATCAGCGTCCCCTCCTCCGCGCCAACCATACCGGAGGGCAGCGGACGCCGGGCCGTGCGCTGCATTTGCGCGTCGATGTCGCGATCGATGACCATGTTGAGGACCGTGCTGCCGCCGACGGCGAGAAACAAACTGCCCAACAACGCCAGAATGTCGAGCCAGGTTGCCGTGTGAGGATGCCCGCTAATGTAGCCTGCCAGCCCGGTCACGAGTAGCAGCCCGGTTTGTGCGCTTTTGAGCAAAGTCCAGTACGCCCGTAGTTTGGGCAGGGCCAAGGCTCGCGTTGTCGTCGCTGTTTCAAAATCGTACATCAGTCCCCCTGTCCGTTATCCCGCGCGCAACGGAACCCCACATCAGGGCTGACGTGCGTCGGGTCGGCGTTGTTGTGCGTCCAAATGCGCAGGTTATAGGCATAGTTGGTATGGCTGCCACCCCGCAGGTTGCGATAGTGCGCGCCTTCATGTATATCGCCGGTCCATTGCCAGACGTTGCCTGCCATATCGTAGAGGCCGTAGGGGCTGGAAGAATCTACCGTGGCGTTGCCATCGTAAGTCTTGCCGTTGTAGAAACCCACAGGCGTTGTGCCACCGGCGCCCTCAAAAATCCGCTCGAACAGATCGTGGCTGCTGATGAAATTGGCGTTCTGCGCGGAAATCTCATATCCCCATGGAAATGGACGGTCGTCCGCACTGCGTGCAGACTTCTCCCACTCATCACCGGAGGGCAGCCGCCATCCGTAGAACCGGCAGTAGCCCCACGCGCCAAACCACGAGACCATCGTCACCGGATGATTCTCGTATCCCGGTTTGACGGCAAAGGTCGCGCCATCGAACGTAAGCCGCAAGGCAGGATCATCCAGCAGGATGTAGTCCCACGCACCCGCCGCGATCTCCCGTTCGTGATGATAACCGCGAAACACATCGCCAGGATAGTCGCCGCGCACCGCGCCATCCACGAGTTCTATGTCTCCTGAGGACAATGCCGCACTGAGAAAGTGTGCATATTGCGCGTTCGTCACAGGCGTGACCAT
>JAFGSL010000060.1 GCA_016934645.1 Anaerolineae bacterium | reverse complement strand
GAACCGAATGACTATTATACCATACTTGGTTCTGGGAAATTGCGCTTCTGTCGCGCCGTGCTATAACTTTGGAACGATAGTGTTGGAGCATAAGGAGATCGTACGATGATGACTACACAAACGTCATTCCGTTCGCGCGCATCTGCGCTTATTCTGCTGTTGATTTTGGGCGCTTTGCTGTGGACGGCCTGTGCTGCACCCGCAACCACGCCTGCCCCGACTTTCACACCGGTCCCAACGTACACACACACTCCCACGGCCACGTCCACCACGACACCTACGCATACGCCCACATCTACACCGACGCCAACCATCACACCAACACCGACCGCCACCTCCACACCGACGCCCACGCCCACACCCCCACATCCATTGATGATCGACGTGATGCGCGAGCAATCCTACCCCGGCAGCGAACTCGTCATTGAGCAGACGCTCGATCCGGGCGTCAACTACGACCGTTACGTCGTCTCGTACCTGTCCGAGGATTTGAAGATTTACGCGCTGCTCACCATCCCACGCGGTGAGAAACCCGCAACCGGCTGGCCGATCATCGTCTTCAACCACGGCTACATCCCGCCCGATCAGTACCGCACCACCGAGCGCTACGTCGCCTACGTAGACGGTTTCGCGCGCAACGGCTACATCGTCATCCGCCCGGACTATCGCGGACACGGCGACTCCGAGGGCGAACCCGCCAACGCTTACGACACGTCCGCGTATACCGTGGACGTGCTCAACGCGATGGCATCGGCGCAGCGCTTGCCGGAGGCCGATCCCGACCGCGTGGGGATGTGGGGCCACTCGATGGGCGGAACGATCACCCTGCGCGCAATGGTGGTCCGCGACGATATCAAGGCCGGCGTGATCTGGGCCGGCGTCGTCGCCGACTATCCTGAGTTGATGGATCGCTGGCAGCGCCGGTTTGCCACGCCTGAGGCGGTGGGCGCGGGCACCCCCACGCCCGATACCACGCGCTTTTCTCGTCGATGGGGCGGCTTGCTGAATGTCTACGGGACGCCGGAAGAAAATCCGGTCTTCTGGGCCTCCATTGACCCGCGCGCGCATCTAACCGAGCTATCCGGCCCGCTGCAACTGCACCACGCTACGGGCGACACGTCGGTGCCCGTCGAATACTCCGAGGACCTGTACGCGCAATTGCAGGCGGAAGGCGTGACGAGCGAGGTGTACATCTACCAAGGTGACAATCACAACATTTCCAACAACTTCGGCGCGGCCATGCGGCGTTCCGTGGAATTCTTCGATCTGTACGTCAAAGGCGAGTAGCGCGCGTTCGTCAAAGCGGAAAAGTCAGCTATAATGAACCTATAGTACAATACGTACGAAAGGAGCGATTGATGGAGACGCAATCTGTCACCTTAACCGAATTTAAGCAGAACCTCAGTGAATTGGTCAACCGCGCCGCCTACGGGAGTCTGCGTATCGAACTCGTCTCGCGAGGCAAAGCAAAGGCCGCGCTCATCAGCCTGGAAGACTTGCGCCGTTTGGAGGCGCTGGAACAGGCGCAAAACCAGCGAGAACTCTACGTTCAGCAGCAGCGTGCGGCGCTCAATGAGGCGCGCATCCTGCGCGAGCGTATGGCTGAGGCTGACATCGAAACCGACAGCACGACCCTTCTGGCGGAACTCCGTGAGGAACGCAGTGACGAGCTCCTGGGTTTGCGTTGATGCTAATATTGTTTTGAAACTTGTCTTACAAGAGGCGGACAGTGATAAAGCCTATTGCTTGTGGAATACCTGGCTCGATCAGCGTTATCGCCCCGTGGCGCCCTATCTGTTCCCTATTGAAATCACATCTGTCTTGTGAAAACACGTCTATCGCGGCGTCATTTCTGCTGCTTATGGACGCGATGCCCTGGACAACGCGCTCGCTTTCAACGTGACGCTGCTGACGTTTTCAAGTCTCAGCCAGTGCGCGTGGCAGTTGGCCGAAAAACTCAGCCGCCCAACAGCCTATGATGCGCATTACCTGGCACTGGCAGAACTGCTTCATTGCGACTTCTGGACGGCGGATCGCCGGTTGTACAACGCGGCGGCTACCTTGCCGTGGGTCCATTCGCTGGACGAAATCCCGGAACAATGAAATCCGCCTACCCAGCTGACGACTACTAGACGATTATTAAGGAGAACCCCCTATGAAAGATCGCAAACTGCTAATGATCCCCGGCCCTATCGAATTCGATCCCGCTGTGCTGGCGGCGATGGGCGCGCCGACGACGAGCCACATTGCCCCGGACTTCATCGAAGTCTTCGGGCAGGCGTTGGAGCGGATGCGCGAGGTCTTCCTTTGTCCCGACGGGCAGCCCTTCATTATGGCCGGATCGGGCACGCTGGCGATGGATTTAGCCGGCGCGAACCTGATCGAACCGGGCGACAAGGCGCTGGTGGTCAACACCGGCTACTTCGGCGACCGCTATGGCGCGCTGTTGAAACGCTACGGCGCGGAGGTCACGCACGTGTGCGCGCCGGTTGGCGGCGTTCCCGCACTTCAAGAGGTAGAAGCCACGCTTAAAACCGCCAAATTCAAACTGATGACGGTCACGCACGTGGACACGTCCACCGGCGTGCTCACCGACGTCAAAGCGCTGGCGGCGCTGGCCCGGCAGTACGAGACCCTCATCGTTGTGGATGGCGTGTGTTCGGTGGCGGGCGAGGAACTGCGTATGACCGAGTGGGGCGTCGACCTGGCGTTGACGGCGTCGCAGAAAGCCATCGGCGTGCCGCCGGGATTGGCGCTGTTCGTCGCCGGGCCGCGCGCGCTGGCGGCGTTCAAGGCGCGCACCACACCCGTCCTCAACTTCTACGCCGATTGGACGAACTGGCTGCCGGTGATGGAGGCCTACGAAGCGCGCAAGGTCGCGTACTTCGGCACGCCGGCAGTCAATCTGATCGCCGCGCTCAACGTAAGCCTGGGCATTATCTTGAAGGAAGGCATGGAAGCCCGTTTTGCGCGTCACCGGGCGATCAGCAGAGCGTGCAAAGCGGCCATCGCGGCATTGGGAATGGGGCAGGTCCCGCTTTCGCCGGACGTCGCCGCTAACACGATGACGGCTCCTCGCTATCCGGCAGGCGTTGCCGGGACGGATTTGCTGCCGAAAATCACGGCGGCGGGCGTGATCCTGGCCGGTGGGCTGCACCCGGAGATCAAGGCGGAGTACTTCCGCATTGGGCACATGGGTGTCGTCAACCAGGGGGATCTGCTGGCGACGATTGGCGCGCTCGAAACCGGGTTGGCGGGATGCGGATACGCCTTCGAGAAGGGCACGGGCGTCGCTGCGGCGATGGCAGATCTTTGTCAACGGATTTGAACGGATTTTTTAACGTTCAACTTGTAACTTTCAACCATTTTCTTATCAAGGAGAATTGTACTATGCGTTACGGATACTTCGATGACAAAAACCGCGAGTATGTGATCACGCAGCCGGATACGCCGTTACCGTGGATCAACTACCTGGGTAGTGAGGCGTACTTTGGCCTTATCTCCAACACGGCAGGCGGCTATTCGTTCTACCGCGATGCGCGGCTGCGGCGGATCACGCGCTATCGCTACAACAACGTGCCGCCGGATTTCGGCGGGCGCTATATTTACGTGCGAGACAACGCCACGGGCACGTTCTGGTCGCCTTCGTGGCAGCCCACGCGGACGGCACTGGACAGCTACACCTGCCGTCACGGGATGGGGTATACGATAATCGAATCAGCGAATCAGCGAATCGAGACGGAAACGCTGTACT
>JAFGSL010000441.1 GCA_016934645.1 Anaerolineae bacterium | reverse complement strand
CGGGCAACTCAAACTTGCCGCCACACGTGGGATCCCTGCGACAATGACCGAGCAATTGCAGGCCGTCTTGAATCAGGATGCAATCCGCGATTATATTGCGCAACAGCACATCCCTATGCTGATTGAGGACTTATCCAAGCAGACACCATTGATCGCCAGACTGAAGGCCGGAGCGCCACAGCTCCTCGAACGCCTTCAGGACTGGGGGATACAGACATACATCGGTACACCTTTGGTCCAGCAGGGGCAGTCGCTGGGGATGATCGGCATGTTTGCACGGCAGTCGCGCGTGCTGTCTTCGAATGATCAGGCCTTACAGGTTACCCTGGTCCAACATCTCGCCACAGCAATCACCAACACGCGTCTGTTCCAGGCCGTCACCGACGAACGCAGCCGTCTGCAGGCGCTTATCGAGTCTTCGAGCGACGGCATCATCTTCATCGATGCGGACCAGATCGTGCCAATCATCAATGCTGCCGCGCTTGAATTCCTGAACTTGGCAATCGAGCCTCAGGAATGGACCAACCACACTACGCTCGACTTTCTGAGCCTCCTACGCCATTGCGCCCCAGAAGCTGCACGCACGCTGATCAAAGAACATCGGCGCGTGCAGCGCGCCGATGTGGAACCGGGCGAGGGAGAATTCGAGGTATTTCCGCGAGTGATCCACTGGTATAATCTCCCCGTGATGGCTGAAGACGCGGCGCCAGGTCGCCTGATCGTCCTCCATGATGTGACCGCAGAACATCTCCTGGAACGTATGCGCGAGGACCTGGCGCGCACTACAGTTCACGACTTGCGCAACCCACTCACCAGCATCTCCGGCGCCATCAAGTTATTGGAGAGTGAGATTCGGGATGCGCTCACGGACGAGCAGCAACGTCTTTTGACCATCGCCGACCGCAGTACACAGCGTATGCTGAATCTGGTCAACGCCATCTTGGATATCAGCCGCCTTGAAAGCGGGGAAATGCCATTGGAGCACACCATCATCAGCCTGCACGACTTTGTTGAAGACGTCATCCAATCCCAGATACCGCTTGCCATCACCAAAGCTCTGCACATCGAAAACGCACTCTCCGCTGAATTACCGCCGGTTGTGGCCGACCGGGGCCTGCTAGAGCGGGTTTTCCAAAACCTCATCGGCAACGCGATCAAGTTTTCTCCCTCCGGCGGAACTGTGCGGATCAGCGGGCGAGAGGAGGTCAATGCCCTCACCAAGCTATACATCTCGATCAGCGATACCGGAGCAGGGATTCCACTGGACATCCAGGGCCGGCTATTCGAGAAATTCACCAGCGGCAAGCAGCCTGGACGCGGCACCGGGCTAGGATTGGCGTTCTGCAAAATGGTCCTCAACGCGCACAACGAGAACATCTGGGTGGAAAACAGCAGCGAGCAGGGTACGACTTTCACATTCACCCTTTCACATATATAACTCCAGGACAGGATTATGCTAACAGAACGCGAACGTTTCCTGCAAACGTTGTTCTTTGAAAAACCCGACAAAATTCCACTATCACCCGGCGGTCCGCGTGAATCCACGCTGGAAGCGTGGCATACACAAGGACTACCGGAGGACGTCCATTGGTATAGTTATCTGATGAATTTGTTAGGCATCGAGCGCCAGCGCACCCAACCGCGCGTCGATCCTGGCGTCTCGTTCATCATGATCCCCACCTTTGAGGAAAAGGTGCTCGAACACCGTGACGGACACTACATCGTTCAGGACTGGATGGGCGCGATCACCGAGATCTCCGACGAGTTCGACTACACCTACATTCGCACTGCCAAAGACTTCGTCACGCGCAAGTGGCACGCGTTCCCGGTCAAGACGCGCGACGATTGGGAAGAAAAGATCAAATGGCGCTACAATCCGCATGACCCGGAGCGATTCCCCATCGATTTCGAGGCGCGCTGTGCTGCACTGCACGAGCGAGATTACGTGTTGAGCTTCGTCTTTAGCGGGCCGTTCTGGCAACTGCGCGAATGGTGCGGCTTCGAGAACCTGTGCTTTCTAGTGGTCGAGCAACCGGAGTTCGTCGAAGAGATGGTCGAATTCTGGACGAACTTTGTCCTCCAGACCCTCAAGCCCATTCTGCGACTGGCCGCACCCGACCACATCCGCTTCAACGAGGACATGGCCTACAAACTGCACAGCATGATCTCTCCCAAGATGGTGCGGCGGTTCATTATGCCGGGATGGGAAGCGTGGATCAAGGCAATCAAAGCGGCTAATCCGCGCTGTGTGGTAGAGATCGATTCTGATGGCTACGTGGGCGAACTACTTCCCCTGTGGATCGAGGCCGGCGTAGACGCCTGCTCCCCTATGGAAGTCGCCGCAGGTAACGACATCGTTGCCTTCCGTAGGCGGTACGGCGCGCAGATGGCCTACCTCGGTGGTATCGACAAGCGCGCGCTGGCAAAGGGCGGCGACGTGATGCGTGCCGAGCTGCTGCGCGTCATCCCACCGCTGCTGGAAACCGGCGGTTTTATCCCCGGTTGCGATCATGGCGTCCCGCCGGACATTTCGTGGCCGAATTTCGTCGAGTACACGCGGCTGCTTGCGCAATTGACGGGATGGTTGTAAAACAAGAAGCAGAGCAAGGGGCAAAATCAAAAACAGAAAAGGAGCCACTATGAAAGGTATCATTCTCTCCGGCGGACTGGGAACACGACTCTACCCGCTCACCGTCTCCCTGTCCAAACAAATTCTCCCCATCTTCGACAAACCGATGATCTACTACCCGCTTTCGGTGCTGATGTTCGCCGACATCCGCGAATTTCTCATCATCTCCACCCCGCAGCATATCGAACTGTACGAGAAGCTCTTCGGCGACGGATCGCGGCTTGGCTTGGATATTCAGTACATCGTGCAGCCGCATCCGGGCGGCATCGCACAATCGTTCCTCCTCGGCGAAGAGTTCATCGATGGGCAGCCCTGCGCGCTCATCCTCGGCGATAATTTCCTCTACGGGCACGGCCTTTCGGATTTGATGACGGAGGCGGGCCAACTCACCGATGGTGGCATGGTCTTCGCCTATTACGTGCAGGACCCGCAGCGGTACGGCGTTGTCGAGTTCGACAAAGACCTCAATGCACTAAGCATTGAAGAAAAGCCACAACAGCCCAAGTCGAACTACGCCGTCACCGGCATCTATTTCTACGATAAAGATGTGGTGAACATAACCAAGAACCTCAAACCATCCGCGCGCGGCGAACTGGAGATCACCGACGTCAACAAAGAATACTTGCGGCGCGGTAAATTGAAAGTGCGTCTCTTCGGGCGCGGCTTCGCCTGGTTGGACACCGGCACGCACGAAAGCCTGCTGGAGGCCAGCGACTTCGTGCAGACCATCGAGCACCGGCAGGG
>JAFGSL010000440.1 GCA_016934645.1 Anaerolineae bacterium | reverse complement strand
GGTGTGATACGAGGCCACGACCGGTACGTTGAGACTGCGGGCGTGGCGCAGTCCCGTGAGGCCGAGGAAGGCCGGATTGACGATGTGAACAATATCCGGGCGGAAATCAGCCAGGCGTCGTTCTACGTTCATAATCGGCGGAACCAGACGTAAATCTGGGTAGAAGGGAAACGCGAATGCAGGCAATCCCACAATCGGCGTGCCGGCATAATGATCGGGAGCGCCTTCCGGCGCAAACATCAAGGCTGTGTGGCCACGAGCGGCCAGATATTCCAACAGATGGCAGAGTGTGTTGGCGATACCATCCCATTTAGGAAGAAAAGTCTCAGCAAAGATCGCGATGCGCATTTTGTTGTCTCCCGCTTTTGTACAAAATCTAGCAGAATTTCCATTGCACTATCTTTAGCATAGCGTATCTGTATTAACACTGATTTAGCCGAACGTTAACAAGTGGTCATGGCTTTGCTAACGGGTTGTAAAAATGAGTGAGACTCTCCGGCGATCGCTGAACCTTAACCAGATATTAAGCTATCCATAATCGCTGGTTAACCTAGCCCCGGTACACTGTAATAGGAAACAAATATCATGGACGAGGTAAAATATGAGTACATTTGACCGGCAATTAACGCTGTGGAGTTCGCCGCAGACCTATCCGGCACTCCATGCCTACGATCTGCGCCGGCGATTAGCGCATCACCGGCTCAACGCCGCATTCCAAACCGCGCCCATCGTGTTTTTTGACGACGCGACGCGGTTAGTCTTCTTCAGCGATTGTCACCGGGGCGATAACAGCCGTCTGGATGCCTTTAGCCCCAACGAGGCGCTTTTCCTGCACGCGCTGTGCCATTATTATCGGGAGGGGTTTACCTATATTGAGGTTGGCGACGGTGACGAGTTGTGGAAGAATCACAGCTTTCATAAAGTTCAAGCTGCTCACGGGCAAGTCTTTGCGTGGTTGCACCGTTTTGATGCACAGCAGCGGCTCCATCTGCTATTCGGCAATCACGACGTCTCCGGCCCGATGCGTCAGGAAGTCCATAAGGATGGTATGATTGCGCGCGAGGGGTTGATTCTCAAACACCGCCGGACGAGACAGCAGCTCTTTATCACACACGGGCATCAGGCGGATATGGCAAGTGACACGCTCTACCGGGTCAGCCGGATGGCTGTGCGGCGGGTATGGCGACGGTTACAAGAGTGGAGCCTTGCACCAGTTGCCAGCCCGCATCCAGAAGGACACGCTCCCCATCCATATGAACGTTTTTTGCTGAGTTGGGCGGCACTCAATCAACTGGTCTTGATTTGCGGCCACACGCACCGGACGGCTGGCGCAGCGTATGGCGAAACACCCTATTTCAACACCGGGCACTGTGTCACACCGGGAATCATCACCGGGTTAGAAATTGAAAATGGGAAAATCGGGCTGGTACGCTGGCGGGCGACACCGGAGAGTGCATCACCCTACCAACGTGAGATGTTAAACGCGCCGCGCAAGTTGAAATACTTCACTTAACGAGCGCGAAATCCGAATCTACACGGGAACTTCTACAATCGCCATCCCCGCCGACCAATCCGGTGTGGCGAAGACACGGCGACCGTCCGGCGCGAACACGTAGCCGCCACCGGGAAAATCTTCATCCACCGTGCGCCCGGCCTGTGTCGCCACGGCGATACACAACCCGTAAGTTTGCGTGTAGCCTGAAAACTGTGTCTGGCAATCGTCCTTCCACCAACGGAAACCGCTCCCCCAATCGCGCGTGGTCTGATCGCCATACAATCCCGGCGCGGCGACCTCGAAGACGATGCGCGCGCCCTGTCGCGCACATTCGGCGAAGACATGTTCGTTGCCACTATCGGCGCAGATGGCGATGCCAAACGTCAGCGCGCCGTGCTGAAAAACGGGCACCGACTCTCCCACCGCGTGCCAATCTTCCAAACCGCCGTCTTCCGCTTCGCCTTGTGTCATTTTGCGATATACGCCCACCAACCGGCCATCCCGCACGACGAGATGGGAGATGAAGGGCTTGCCATTGGGATTTTCCTCCAAAATGCCGAAGAGGACCGTCAGCGATTTCCCTTCGGTCAGCGCGCCTGTCTGGGCTACCTCCGGTCCATCGAGGCGCAAGACCATATTGGGGTGCTGTTCAGGATTCACGTAGCCGGTGAGGTTGGTTTCGGGAAAGGCGATGATGCCCCCAGCCCGGCAAAATTTAACAAGACGTTAACATCCTGTAAGTCATTGTTAAACATTGATCTCGTATACTGGACAGCAATTTCGATATCGGACACAAGGTGAGGATGTGAGTGAATGCGTGACAGATTATTGAGGAGTGGAGTTGTGCGTAAGTATTTTGCGGAAGTGATTGGGACGTTTGTGTTGGTGTTCACCGGCTGTGGCGCGATCATCATCAACGACCTGTATGACGGTGCATTGGGGCATGTGGGGATTTGCCTGGTCTTCGGGCTGGTGGTGATGGCGATGATCTACGCGGTTGGCAATATCTCCGGCGCGCACTTCAACCCGGCGGTGACAGTGATGTCTATTCTCAGTAGAGTTTAAGCTCGTAGTGACGACTTTAGTCGTTGAAAAATCACTGAAGTGGTTACTACTTCTTGAGGTGTTACAATTAGAGTGTGGATGTAAAACATGATTATTGTCAATAAGGAGGGAACTGAAATGAATACATCAAAAAAACCAGCGGTGTTGTTTTTGTGTACCCATAATTCGGCCCGAAGCCAGATGGCAGAAGCCTTTTTGCGGAAATATGGGCATGATTATTTTGAACCCTACAGTGCCGGACTGGAACCCACGGAAATTCATCCCATGACCTACCGGGTTATGCAAGAAGTCGGCATAGACCTGAAAGAACAAGGGCATTATGCCAAAGGATTGGTCGAGGAATACTTTGAAAAACAAGCCCATCTGGGCTATCTCATCACCGTGTGTAGCAATGCGGAGAAGAAATGCCCCATTTACCCCGGTGTAAGTGTGCGGGAATATTGGGACTTGGAAGACCCGGCTACATTTGAAGGTACAGATGAAGAAGTCTTAGCCAAATTCCGCGAAATCCGTGACCAGATCGCGTCTCGCGTCAAGGCTTTCATTGTTCAAGAAAGCCAATCTTGAGCAGAAGGGACTGAGTGACAACACGCACTGTAAGGCCCTCGTTGGCATTGCGCCGGAAGACAGTATCACCGCGGTTATCCTAATGGACTATCCCGATGTGAAATATTTACGGGCCGTGCCCAAGTTGGAGAAGTCCATTCATTGGACGTGAAAGGAACGGCAAATGGACCTTTTGAGTTTTCCCTGGTATACGTATGTGATAGCTGCCGTTGGAGGCTTTTTGTGCGTCGGCGGCATTGTTGGCATAATCGCAAAAGCGTTGTGGTTGCTGCGTACGAAGAAAACTAGGGGCGTGATCTTCGATCACAAGACTTACGTCACCCAGGCCAGTACCAGACCACGATACTCCTCTATGCTTCGCTATCAAACACCGTCCGGCGAAACATATACTTTGACCTCTAGGGTGAGTTGGAGTAAGCCCTTTATGAGATTGGTATGGAAGTGCCCGTCGTCTAGAATCCCCGCGATCCGGAGAATGCCGAAATAGCTGACTTTCTAAATCTCTGGATGCTGGATATTGGTCTGGTGTTTGAAGGCGTGTTGTTGCTGGTGATGATTATGGTGTATACCTTGACATTTTGATCGGTGTTGATTTCAAGAGGTAGAGACAAACAAAGTATCGATAATGAAAGCTATAAAGAAACTTGTTACCTTGTTTGATCCGATTCCACCGGAACACCGCGCGTTGGCCCCGGCCTTTGAGGCTGAAGCGCAGGCGTATTGCTGGGAACGCATATACGTGCCAATGGGTACCATGGGCGCGTTGAGTATGATCCTCTTTGGGGGGATGGATTGGCTGCTCTACCCACAACATTTGGTCCCGTTGCTGATATTGCGCCTTCTGGGACTTGTGATGCCCTATTTGATCGTCGCCTTCGTCGCCCGTTATGGGCGCCGACGTATTCATCCTTACCTGCTTGGTATGGGGTTACAGTGTGTTGTGACTTTGACTGATTGCGCCTTGCTGTTTGTGGTTGGGGATTGGACTTCGCCGTACTGGCTGTTGCTGCTTGTCGCCGTCATCTATGTGAACACGCCGCCCTGGTCTGCGGTCTGGGCGCTGGGCAACGCGCTCAAGTACGGTGGGACACCGCCCCGCGTAGAACTCGGATACACCACACTGGAAGCACGCGACTCGAAACCTGATCCAGCATCCGGTATCCAGCTTCCAGCATCCAGTCTCCAGTTCTGGGTGCAGGACAATGGCCCCGGCTTGACCGAAGAACAGCAAAGCGGCCTTTTTCCCCAATTCAACCGCCTGCACCAGGTGCGCGTCGAGGGCCACGGCTTGGGACTCTCCATCGTCCAACGCATTATTGTCAAACTCGGCGGTGAGGTGGGCGTGGAAAGCGTGGTGGGACAGGGCAACCGTTTCTGGTTTACCTTGCCGCGCGATAGATAGTTTAGGAAAGGAATTAGGATGTTATGAAAAAGCATCTGTCAGTAAATCCAACGATACACCCGTTAGGTTTGGGCCTGTCGTTGTTGTACTTCGGCCTCCCGGCGCTCTGCATGGTCAGCGGCTTTTACGTGCTGATGCCTTACCTGACGCGGCAGGGAATGACGCCCTACATGGCCTATTTGATCGGGACGGTGCTTCCCCTGGCGCTGATGCTGGTCATGGCTCTGGTCGCTTTCCGGCTGGAAGGCCATCCACTGACCTGGCGCGCGCTTATGGAACGCTTCAACTACCGGCGGATGTCGGTGGCGGACTGGGGCTGGACGGCCCTCGTCTTCGCCGTGGAGATAGCAGCCTACGTGGCGATCACACGATTTTCGGCCTGGCTGATCGAGAGCGGTGTAATGCCACTGCCCGCGTCGCTGCCCGCGTTTATGAATCCCCGCACAGTGTTCACCCAGGAAACACTCGACATCGCTGCCGGTGGGTTGCGCGGCAACTGGGTCATTTTGGTTGTGTCTGTTATTGCGTTGATCATCAACGTCGTTGGGGAGGAATTCTGGTGGCGTGGGTACATCCTGCCGCGCCAGCTTCTTGCCTTCGGTGCACTGACCTGGGTGGTCCACGGGGTGCTGTGGACCGGCTTTCACATCTTCAAGTGGTGGGATTTGCTCAATCTGCTGCCCCTGAGTCTTGGACTGACGTGGGTGGTGCTGCGCCGGGATAACAACACCCCGGGACTGGTTATTCACTTCATTACCAACGGCGTGGGACTGTTCCCGATTTTCTTGGGCGTTTTGGGCATTTAAGGCTGGAGGTTTTTAGTGAGCGAGAACGCAATGGGCATACTTTTCATTTTGATGGCTGTGAGTTCTGTAGTGTTGTTTTTGGCGATCATGTTTTTTGGGATCATCAAAGCAACCAAAGCACTGAAGCGCGCCGGCGGTTTACAGGGCATTGCCGCACAAATCCAGGCCCAATCTGCTTCAATGCGCCCGGCGCTCAAATATCCCATTGTTATGCCAACATTCAAAGCCAGAACAATGTTGGTGATCACCGTTATCCTGTTGTTTGTCGGGTTGGCGCTGATCGCTGCGGGTTGGCTCATTCAACGGAATGAAATCCGTGAAGCCCGGCTATTGCAAACGGAAGGCATCGTTGTGACCGCCAAAGTTACCGGCAAGGAGATCTCCGAAGGTGAGGACAGCGATACCTACTATGTCTCCTACAGCTTCAGCGGGGTGGCCAACGATCAACACTTGGACATCAACCGCCGGGACAGCGTGCCTTGGAGTTTTTATGGCCGTGTGGAGTACGGTGGCAAAATCGACATCATCTATGCCCGCAGCGACCCGCGTATCGTGCGAATCCACGCGCTGTACACGCCCGGTAAGGTGGAATACTGGCCTTTGATCATCCTGGGCGGTGTGGGGATGCTTATTTTGCTCTTAACGCTGGTGAGCCGTGGATACTATCGTAAGGCCACCCGGCTGGATAATGAGGGCATGCTGGCAGATGTGCTGTTACTCGACTGTTTCAAACACGAAGACTCCGACAGTGTCACTTATTACGTCGCGTATGAGCTGCCAGGTGTGGGGCCTGTCCGCCATAGCGTATCGAAGAAAGTCTACGAGCAACTGATTATCGGGGAGACTATCAGAATCGCGTACTTGCCCGATATGCCGAAAGTGTTCCGGCCTTTGTGGGAATAGGAACGAAATCAGAACAGGAGAAAACAGTGAAAATGCACAAATATGGTTTCTGGTTCTGGGCCATTCTGGTGCTGATGACCAGTTGTGGCTCCACACCTTATCCTGAGTCTGGGGATGTCCCTACGCTCGCGCCTCCTGCTGCCACGCTGCACGCGCCCAGCGGCGCGACGTACTACGTCGCGCCCGACGGCAACGACGATACCAATGACGGCAGCGAGGCGCATCCCTGGCAGACGATCCAGCACGCGGTGGAGCAGCTTGTGCCTGGCGACACAGTGCTGGTCAAGAGCGGGACGTATGCCGGCGCGCGTCTGGAAAGCTCCGGCACGGTGACAGCCCCACTCACGCTCAAGGCTGCGCCCGGCGCAACGGTCGTGATCAACACGCCCGGCCCACAGAACGCCCACGAGAGCGGCCTCGAAATCGAAAACTGGGATACCCCCGTGGCTTATTGGGTTATCGAGGGCCTGGAAGTGACCGGCGCGCCCGGTTGGGGCATCGACATTCGCGGTGGCGAGGAAATCCACGCGCACCATATCACCGTGCGCGGCAACCACGTCCACGACAACGGCCTGAGCAACGAACGCACCGGCATTTTTGCTGCCTTCACCGACGACGTGCTGATCGAGAACAACGAGACGCACCACAACGGCGAGCACGGCATCTACG
Source organism: Anaerolineae bacterium (assembly GCA_016934645.1). Next base: position 3,430 of record JAFGSL010000440.1, on the reverse strand, counting down.
TCAACAACAGCAGCAAACGCTTCATCATCCGGGGTAATATTAGCCACGACAATGTTTACTGCGGCATCCACCTCAACGGCGATGCGGAGATGGGCGGTGACGGCGTGCTGTCGGACGGGCAGGTGACGGGCAACACGCTCTACGAAAACGGGACAGGCGGCGGCGCGGCCATCAACATGGACGGCGTGAGTCAGACACTCGTGGCGAACAACCTTATCTACGCGAATCACGCCACCGGTATTGCGCTCTTCCAGGAGAACGGTGCGGTCTGTTCTTCGGACAACTATGTTGTCCACAATACGATTCTGATCGCCGATGATGGCCGGTGGGCGATGCTGGTCGCTGCCGATGATTGCACCGGCAATATCATCCTCAACAACATCTTCTATTCCGACCATAGCTACCGGGGCAGCATCAACGTTCCTGCCGGACTGAGTAGCCTGGTCAGCGACTATAACGTTGTGGTGGATCGCTTTACCACCGATGATGGTGACTCCATCTTGACACTGGCGCAGTGGCAGGCACTTGGTTACGATGGGCACTCATTCCTGGGGACGCCGGATGTGCTGTTCGTGGACCCAGTGGGCCACGACTATCGCCTACGTGCCGATAGCCCGGCAGTGGACGCCGGCAGCACGGAGGCCGGTATCGCAGTGGACCTCGCCGGCGATCCCCGCCCGGCCGGCGCAGGCTATGACATCGGTGCGTTTGAGCTGCAAGCGGAGACACCGTTCACGCCCACGGCCACCGTGTTCCTTCCCCTGGTCACGGCCACAGCGGCGGCGTCCTCGCCCCCGGCGCCCGCCGGACATATCACCTACCGCATGGGCGATCGCCTCTATCGCGTGGCCGCGCAGGGAGGTGCGACACCGGAGAATGTGAGCGCGGCGTTGGATATGCTTTCCGCCGGTGCGGACGACGAGTGGCTCAACGTCTCGCCCGATGGCGCGTGGTCGCTGGCCTCTACGGGCCGCTTTGATCCGGAGTGCATAGAGTGGGCGTGTTTGGTGTTGGTGAAGAGTGACTACTCCAGCTACGAGGTCGTGCGCGCGGATGGGACGCTGTTGCATCCCGCCTTCAGCGCAGTGGCCTCCGGTGGCGCGCCGATCGTCTACCCGGAAGAGGGGGACTCGCACGCGCTGGACTTGTAGGCTGTCCGGCGCGACGGCAGCGCGTGGGGTGCGCCGGTGCTGTTGACGGGCGATTCTACCTACGATTACAACGAGCATCCTGTGCTTTCGGCGGACGGGAGCAAGGTCGTTTTCGATTGCAGTCCGGTTCCGTATGGGCAAGAGGGTACGGCTATCTGCGAGGTTAACACCAACGGCAGTGGCTTCCGTGTGGTGGCACAGCCCACTGACATGGGAGGCACTATGGATAACGCGCTGCATCACCCGGACTATGCGCCGGATGGCAGCATCGTTTTTGAATCCGATTGGGGCGGTGAGAAGATTTGGTGGCTCCTGTGGGTGTAACGACGCCGCAGGTCATCAACAGCGATTTTACCAATGACAATTCGCCGTGTGTGCTGCCAGGGTGAATGGCGACAACGCGATCACAGAGGGCGAGTTGAGCATGAGCGTTGTCGTGGCGGCCGGCGCACTCGGTACCACCACGACGTGTTCAGGCGAAGGCAACTTCACTGTCACTGGCGGGACCGTCAGCGGCAGCGGTTTACCGGTCTTCGAGATTACGGCGCAACTCAACGGCAGCTTTCCTGTCACCTGTAATGGCATATCTATGGGGGGCAGTTCATCCGATAGCCTTCAGTTGACGCTGGAAAACCTCACTGCGTCAGGCAACACCGTCACCGGCGAAAAAGGTATTTTCACGCCTGATAGGTTTGGCTGGGGCGTCTCGCAGATGCAGGATGCGGACGCCAGCGTAGATGTGTCGGAATCCTGGGAATTGACAAACACTGCGCCTTTCCTCAACGACCTTGATGCACAATATGAGCGCTACTTCCTGGAAACGGTATCCGTCAACAATCACTATCGCGCGACGGTGGACTGGAACGGCAATGCGCCGGGCTACATGACCTTTGCTGGGGCCGGTCAGAGCACGAATATAGGCGCTTCTGGCGAAACGGTGGACTTCAACCTCAACTCGGTAGCGCGCCCGTCGGGCTACACAGCATAGAGGCCACGGCTTACACCGCCGAGAGCGATCCCTCAATGACGCTTAAGACCGATCTCACTGTGGAACTCTACCTAGGCGGCGACACACCCGACGTTGACCTGGAATTCGAGGGCGAGACCATTACCAATATGCAGCCCACCGCGCTCGCCCTTGCCAAAAGTGAGGTGGAAACTACCGTGCCGGTCTTCAACAAGAAGGTGCGGGTTGGCTTGCTTGACCTCGTACCGCAGATGGCCGCCATCGCCCACACGCCCATCGTTGGCGACCTGACCGAGGCCATCAACAGCATCGCTTCCCTCACCGGTCAGCTCAACGTCAACGTGGACGGCACAGTGGATATCGGCCCCAACGCCAGCGATAGCGCGCTGACCATCACCTCCGGCTCCATCACCCCGCGCGGCCAGGCTCACGTGCAATTTATGCTCAAACTCTTCAATTTGGCCTCGGCCTGGGTGAGCGAGGGCGTGTTGCTGCTCGTGCTTGCCGGCGGTGCGGTCTGGTGGTTCAAGAAAACAAAGCCCGGCGCGGCGAAATGATGAAATCGTATTTTTAACGCGCAAGTCGTACATTGCTCGCGAGAATGATAAGGCCCTGCCGCGACTGGTGTTAGCCCTGTTCCTTGTGTATAATTGGGCTGAGCTAGATAAATTTACCTGCAAAGGCGGCGTGTATGGGGCAAAGTTTGGAGCAACGGATCAGGACTACAGAGAAGCGGCTAGAGGACCTGCCTACAGAGAAGCAGGAGCTTTTTGCTGAACTCCGAGACGAATTCTCTGCAATCCTTGCCGAGATTCGGGAGGCCGATGACGCATTGCGTCGACAGCGGGATGAGCTGGGAGAAAATCAGATAGCAAACAACCTGCTGCGCTCTCTTCTCGACGTGATGCCTGTAGGTGTGATCGTCTGCGATGGAGACGGCACAGTCCTGATGAATAATTCGGCAGCAGAATCGATCTTGGATGGCAGGATCGCCGGAAATGTGCGTCACCCGGAGCGTGCTCACACGACTTACCGACTCAACGGCTCACTCTTCCCACTAGAGGAGATGCCGTTGGTGCAGGCCCTGGAAACTGGGCATGTCGTCAAGGACGTTGAGATCCTAATCCGTTGGCCGGATGGTCAAGAGCGTACGATCTTGGCTGGAGCTGCGCCTGTGACTGATGATAAGGGCGATATCGTCAGCGGGGTGGCGGTTTTCCAGGACATCACCGCGCACAAGCAGGCTGAAGAAGAAATCGCGTGTCTTTTGGTCGACAATTGTAACCAGCGTGAACTCCTGGAACGATTGGTG
>JAFGSL010000439.1 GCA_016934645.1 Anaerolineae bacterium | reverse complement strand
TTGAACGGATCCATCACTACTGCCGGATACCCGCGCTCGACGATGCGGAAACAGCCCAGACCATACCATGTCAATTCCATATTATTGGATCCTCCAAAAGAATAATCTATCTCGTAGTCTTTAGTCAGTGTGATAGCATGCTGTCGTTCTGGGCACACTCATCCACATACATGATTATAATCAAAAGAGTCGAAATACAAAAGTGAGGCCCGTCAAAACAGAGTTTGTCCCACGATGTAAGTTGTGTTATAATAAAGGTTAGAGGTGGCCATGGCCCAAAACGCCTTGCAATTGATCCCATCCCAACAATCACGCCAATTGACCCAACTGGCTGAACGCGCGCGCCTGGGACTAAACCGGTTCGCCGATACCGATATCGAATACAACGCCGTGGGTTTGCAGATGCTCGATGAATGGATTGACCGTCACCTGAGACAATTTCCTCGTCCCTCCAAGGAGATTGTGATGGCCTGGGGGACCTTTTTAGGAGAAACCTTCCGCCGACGATTTAACGGTGAATGGGGATTTAACCAGACCGAGGGCAAACCCCATCTCGGCATTGTCTGTCCCAAAGGTGAAGTGGGCCTGCTTTTCATCGACGTTATGGATCAAATGCAGCGGCGCATCAAAGAAGGGATGAACGAATCTCTGGCTTTCTATTTCACCATTAAAAGCATAGAAATGCGAGAGGAATGACCCCGTGGTGCACCAGATTATGATCTCATCCAAGTGAGCCACACCAAATACCAAGCCGCCCCGCATACCGCCCGGGGCGGCTTGTTTTGTTTACATATAACGTAGATTTCACTGAATTCTTGCCCGGTGTGCGTTTTGCGCCACCAATTACCCTCAAAACCTGGATTTGCCAACAGGTTTGTCATCGTTTCGACCCTCCTTTCTGGGATCAGGAAACAGATCGCGCGATATCCACTTCAAGTGGCGAAACAAAAGGTTTGGCAGCCCTTATTAAACTATCAAAGCTATACCTTGTCAACAGCATTGAACCCGAACTATCATACAATTCAGCCAGTGGATTCGGGTGGATCTTCCGGGTCATCGTCTTCATCGCGATCGCTCTTGGCGTATTCTGTAAACTTCCGCAGTCGCGCTTCCACCTGGGCATGGACCGAACCAGCGGGGAAGACACCATCCGCATCGCGCTCGCCAACCGGCACCCCGGTTAAAAGCTCCAGACCTTCGTCCACCGTCTCAACCACGTAGATGTTGAATTGTCCGGCTTGTACTGTTTCGACCACGTCCTCCCGCAGCATCAAATTCTTCACGTTGATGGCGGGAATGACCACCCCTTGCGTCCCTGTCAGCCCGCGCTGGCGACACACCTCGAAAAAGCCCTCGATTTTCTCATTAACGGCACCAATGGGCAGCACCCGGCCATGCTGATCCACCGCGCCCGTCACTGCCAGGTCTTGCCGCAGGGGAATCTCAGCAATCGACGAGATAAGCACGTACAGTTCGGCGCTCGAAGCGCTGTCACCGTCGATTTCGTCATACGTCTGCTCGAAATTGAGGCTGGCTTCCATCGAGAGCGAGTGGTCGATCCCGTACTGCCCGCCGAAATACCCGATCAGCGTCAACAGCCCCTTGCCGTGCAGCGGTCCGCTCAACTGCACTTCACGTTGGATGTTGAGTACATTGCCTCGGCCAACGTAAGCGCGCGCCGTGATGCGACTCGGCAGGCCATAGACATAGCCTCCCATCGACATCACCGTCAGCCCATTCACCTGGCCGATAACCGAACCAGACGTCGCAATCACCAGACTACCCTCGGCAATCGCACGGCGGACATACTCTTCCTCCAGACTCACCCGTCGCTTCTGCTGGCGCAGAGCTTCCAACATGTCCGCGCGCTGCACCTCCGTGCGCGCACCCTTTTTCGCCCAATACGCGGCTTCACGCGCCAGGTCGGCGATCTGCCCAAAATACGTACTTAAGCGCTCCTGATGTTCCGCCAACCGTGAGCCGTATTCCACCAACCGCGCTACAGCCTCTGCGGCAAATGGCAACAGGTGCTCATCCTCGGACAGCGTCCGCACAAACTGCACGTATGTGAACTCAGACTCCGGGGTACGATCCATTTCCGAATCAAAATCGGCCAACACCTTGAACAGTTTGGCAAAGTCCTCGTCATAGGCGTACAGGGCGTGGAAAATGTGCGGTGAACCCCGCAGGATCACCTTCACGTGTAACGGAATCGGTTCGGGAATAGGCGTCACGGTACGCACCAACTGCTGCCCATCCGGTGATTCGATACGGATCAGCCCGCCAAACAACGCGCGCTTCAGTCCCGTCCAGACATAGGGATCATCCATCAGCGCCTCGGCGTCCAGGATGAGATAACCACCGTTCGCGCGGTGCAATGCGCCCGGACGAATCAGCGTGTAATCGGTCACGGAGGCCCCACGCCGCACGTCGTACTCAATGCGCCCGAAGAGCTTGTCATACGTGGGGACATCTTCGATGATGACCGGCGCACCCTGCGTGTGGGCGTTATCGACCAGCAGATTGACCCGGTAACGCTGATGTACCGGGATCTCCAACAGCGACGTGCTGTCATCATCCAGGCTTTCGTCACCTTCACTGCGGAACGTGTTTACATTTTCGATAATGTCCTGCAGCACTTCGGACAAGTACTCGCGCACTTCTTCTTGATCAGCGTACTTTTCGCTTAGTTCTTCTATCAATGGGCTGACGGTGAAGTTTGCCACTTCACGGTCCAGACGCTCGGTGGCAGCTTGTGTACGGCGTTCGTATTCTCGCAAGCGACGCATGGCACTGCCCAGCATATCCTCCAACGCATCAAGGTTTTGCTCGACAGACGCACGATCTCCCGTCTCAAGCTGGCTGAATGCCTCAGGAGTGAGCAATTCGCCATCGCGCACGGGGGAGATATACAACCCCGACGGCGAGCGCACCAGCGCAAAACCACGTTCACGGCAGGCCACATCCACGGCTGCCAGCTCTTCCTGCTGCGCCCCACGGAACTGTTGTTCGAGCGTCTCACGCGCCTCGGCATACTGATCCGTTTCGAACGCCTGCAACAGACGGTCCATCAAACCGCTGTTGAAGCGTTCCATATCCGCACGCAACTCAGCCCCTTGGCCAGGCGGCAAGCTGATCGCCCTGGGCGTACCCAACTCGGTGAAGTGGTTGACGTAGACCCAATCGTTGGGGGTCTCCGCTTGACATGCCTGTTCATGCACAATGCGGGACAAAATCGAACGGCGGCCCGTCCCGGTCGGTCCTGTCACGAACACGTTGAAGCCTGGACTTTGGATGTCCAACCCAAAGTGGATGGCCTCCACCGCGCGATCCTGCCCGATAATCATCGGTGCATAGGGCAGTTCGTCGGTAGTGGCAACAGAAAAAGTCCCCGGATCACACGAGCGGCACAACATGGCCGGGGAAAGTTTTTTACCCGCGATTTGTTTCGTTTGCTCCATAAACAATTATCCAACCTGTATTGTTAATATAAAGCAGGACCAAAAACGAAGCCGCCTTGACCTCATTCTTGGTCCCGCGCAAGTAAGCGTTCAGCGATCAGCCGTCAGTCTTCGGCTTTTTGCGTCTATGCCAGCATTCCGACAGAGTATACCATATCATCTCAGTAGACGTGACTACACTCGGGCATCTTGGCTGATAGCGCGCGAATCTTCGCGCCGCGAATCTTCACGCTAAAGCTGATGGCTGAATGCTTGAAGCTCTTAACGCCGCCCCAAATGCATCGGCATGACGACGTGAACAAATGCGTCGTCACCCACCGCCTTGATCACCCCGGGATTGGTGGGCGCGTTCAGTTCCAGTGCCACCTGCGGCGTGTCCAGCGCTGAGAAAACGTCGATAAGGAAGCGCACATTGAACGCGATGTCCAGCTCATCGCCTTCGACGTTCGCCACCAGTTCTGTGGATCCCTGTCCAGACTCGGCAGAGTCGGCGGAGACAGTAATGCGACCCGGCTGGATAGAAAGCGTGACAATGTTCGCCACATCGCGGGCGAAGATCGCCGCGCGCTTGCAGGCTTGCAAAATCTCCTCACGCCCCAAAACCACCGTCGTATTGGACGAAGCCGGGATGATGCGCCGCACATCGGGGAAATTGCCGTCGATCAACTGCGAGTTGAGCACCGTATCCGTCAGTTTGAAGAGAATCTGGTTATGTGGATGCGTGGTCGAGATGTTCACCGGCTCTTCTTGCCCACCAACGATGCGCATCAGTTCGGAGAGTGCTCGCGCCGGGATGATCACGCTGAAGGGCGTGGGCACCGGGTGGATGAGAGGAATGCGCCGCATCGACAGCCGGAAGCCGTCAGCGGCTGCCAGGGTGAGGGTACTACTCTCGAACTCGGCCAACACACCGGTAAGCACAGGATGGCTCTCGTCGGTGGAGGCGGCAAATGTGACCTGCACCAGGCCCGTGCGCAAATCCTCGGCTTCCACAGCGAACCCATCGCCATGCTCCGGCTCCGGCACAACCGGGAATTCGTCCGCAGAGATCCCCCGGAAGCGCGCGTTCACCATACCGCAGTTGAGCGCCAGAGAAAGCGTTTCGTCGTCCATCGTGAGATCAACCTGATCCGGCGGCAACGAGTTCACCAAATCGATGAAATTGCGCGCGGGAACGGTCAGCGCACCGTCAGTCTCCACCCGCGCGCCTACCCAATGCACCACACTTAATTCCAAATTTGTCGCGGCCAGCTTGAGCTGCCCGTGATCGGTCGCCAAAAGAACGTTTCCTAAAATTGGCATCGTCGTGCGAGAGGGAACCGCTCGCCCCACAATGCTCAGTCCCTTGGAAAGGTTTTCCTGCAAGCAAGAAAGTTTCATCGAGGACCTCCTGATCAATCCCGAGTTGGTTATGATTATATTCAGTATACTCTAACCTGACGAAACGGCAAGGAGAAGGAGATTCGGGGGATGCGCAGTGATTCGAAAAGCAAAAGCGGCAGATATGGGCGGAGTTAACTGGTACGCCCCAGCCG
>JAFGSL010000438.1 GCA_016934645.1 Anaerolineae bacterium | reverse complement strand
TGAAGCGCAGCCTGATGCAGCGCCTCTTCACCTACGGCCCCGGCTCGCAGCCCGCTCCCACGAAGGAGACGGAGATCGGGGAGATACCGGAGCATTGGAAGGTTACGCCTTTCGGCAAAGTTGCGACCTTGCAAAGGGGAAAAGATTTACCAAAAAGAAAGCGAAAACCAGGGTCATATCCTATTGGTGGATCGAATGGTATTGTCGGCCATCATGAAGAATACGTTGCACACGGACCGGGAGTGTTGGTTGGACGCAGTGGAAGTGTGGGGAAAGTCACCTGGATTGAATCTGCTTATTGGCCTTTGAATACCGCGTTGTGGGTGAAGAATTACCATGGAAACGATCCCCATTTTATATACTATCTGTTAAGTTACTTTGATTTTTCGAGATATACCAGTGGGGTAAGTGTCCCTACTCTAAACAGAAATTTAGTACATCCTGTCAAAATTGGAATTCCCTCAATTGAAGAACAGCGTTATGTCGCGCGAATATTGTCAGTAGCCGACGCCAAAATCGCCGTCGAAGAACAACGCAAAGCCGCCCTGGAGGCGCTCTTCCATTCCACGCTTCAGCAGTTGATGACCGGACAGATCAGACTCAACGCAGAGCCGCAGAGTCGCGGAGACGCAGAGGGAAAACCGTAAAACCTTCTGCGCCCTTGCGCCTCTGCGTTAAAAATTCACCCAATTCCAAAAAATCGTGTACACTATAAGAAACATACGAAAAGAAAACGGGGGTACATTATGGTAGAACAATTAACCATCACCACCACCGATAGAAGCATCCTTAGGCCATTGGTGACATCGGCGCTTGAGCATGAAAAAAAGCTGTTGGCGCTGGGCATTGCGCGCACGCGGGAACGGTTAACCGCCTTTGAACAGCAGTACCGTATGACCTCAGCCGACTTCGAGCGGCGTCTTTATACGCTTGAATTGACGGAAACCGTAGAATTCACCGATTGGCGTATGGAAATCGAGACGCTACATCTTTTAGAAGGCCAATATCAGGCGCTTGAGGAAGCTAGCGTTGATTGAAATCAATGTCATCGAAGCGACAGCGCCTGACCTGGCCAGCGTGTTATCCGAGATTGAAACCCTGTATCCCTTATCTGAACCATGACCCGACTCAGCGAAAAGCGCGACGTCCAGGAGACCCTCGTCACCTACCTCATCGGCAGTGGGTGGGATTACCTGCCGCCTGATGAAATCCTGTCCGCCCGTAACAACAACTTGCGCGAGCCGTTTCTGCCTGACATCGCTCGTGAGCGCCTGATCGCCCTCAATCCCGGTCTGGTCACCGGAGCGAACGTCGAGAACATCCTCCACCGCCTGCGCACCGTCCGCGCGGATATGGCGGGCAACGAGGACTTCCTGACTGCGCTGCGAGGTCGCTGGACGGTCTACGACGAAGTGCAGAAGCGCGAGCGCAACCTCACCCTGATTGACTACGACGATGCCCCGCTCCGCAACAACACCTTCACCTTCACCCAGGAGTTCAGCTTTGAGGATCGTGACGTGCGGCGGGCCGATATGATGCTCTTCGTCAACGGCCTGCCTGTCGCGTTGATTGAGAACAAAGCGCCCACCCTCCAGGATGCTGAATTGGAGGCCTTCGACCAGGTCCAGCATACCTATACCCAGCGTATCCCCGAACTGCTCAAGTTCCCCCAACTCTTTGCCGCCTGTGACCTGCGCATCCACTACAGCGCGACGTGGAATGACGATCTTAAGGCGTTCTACAAGTGGAAAGTTGGGAGTAAGGACTACGGCCTGGAACGCTTGAGCAAAGGCCTGTTCGACCGGGCGCACCTGTTGGAAGTCCTGCGCGACTTCGTCATCTTCTACACTGCCGATGACCAGACGAAGAAGTTCATCCTGCGTCCCCACCAGATGCGTGCGGTGAAACGCCTGGTGCATCGTGTCGCCAGCGCCCTCACCCCCGGCCCCTCTCCCAGTGGGAGAGGGGAGCCTGCGAAGACCGGCCTGGTGTGGCACACCCAAGGCTCCGGCAAGACCCTGTCGATGATCGTCGCCGCCAACAAGCTGCGGCGGCTGCCTGAATTGGAGAATCCCACCCTGCTTGTCGTCGTGGATCGCCGGGAACTAGAGACGCAGATGTTGCAGAACCTCGACGCTTTTGGCTTTCCTGCCGTCGAACGGGCCAAAAGCAAACCCCACCTGCGGCAGTTGCTGGCGTCGGATTATCGCGGCCTTATCGTCACCCTCATCCACAAATTCGACCGCATCCCCAAAGCCCTGAATCCCCGCGAGAACATCGTCGTCCTCATTGACGAAGCTCACCGCAGCCAGGAGGGCGATCTGGCGACCTATATGCGCGCTGCGCTGCCCAACGCCGTCTATTTCGGCTTCACCGGCACACCCGTGGATAAGGGCAAAGTAGGGCGCGGCACGTTCGAGACCTTTGGCAAGGCTGACCCTTCCGGCTATATGGACAAGTACGGCATTGACGAATCGGTGGAGGACGGCACCACCGTGCCCCTCTACTACACCCTCACACCCACCGAACTGCGCCTGGACCGCGAGGTGTTGGAGAAGGAGTTCTTCGACGTGGTGGATGCAGCAGGGATTGCCAGCATCGAGGAACTCAACCGCCTGCTGGACAAAGCCGACAAGCTCAAGGCTGTGCTCAAAGCGCCTGACCGCATCGACCGCATCGCGGCCCACATCGCCCAACACTACCAGGAGAACGTCGAACCACGCGGCTTCAAAGCCTTCGTCGTCGCCCTGGATCGGGAGGGCTGCGCGCTCTACAAACAAGCGCTGGATAAATACCTGCCCGCCGACTACACGCAGGTCGTCTACACGCCCTATCACAAGGACGAGGATCTGCTGCGCCAGCATCACCTGGACGAGGCCGAGGAGAAGCGGGTGCGCAAAGCCTTCCGGGATGCCGACCAGCAGCCCAAGCTCCTCATCGTCACCCAGAAACTCCTCACCGGCTATGACGCCCCGGTGCTCTACGCGATGTACCTGGACAAGCCACTCAAAGATCACACCTTGCTCCAGGCGATTGCCCGCGTGAACCGGCCCTACCCCGGCAAGGAAAGCGGCCTGATCGTGGACTACATCGGCATCTTCGAGAACCTGCAACGCGCCCTGGCCTTCGAGGATGAGACAATCACCAAGGGGTTGATTGACCTGGAGGAACTCAAGGCCAGCTTCACGGGTTATCTCACCTCGGCACAGGGGATGCTGGCGACCATCGACCTGTCGGCCAATCCAGGCCGTCCCGCCCGCATCATTGACCATTTCTTTGATGAAAAACGCCGCGAGACCTTTGTGAAGTTGTTCAAAGCCCTACAAACCGCTTACGAAATCCTCTCCCCCGATCCCTTCCTGCGCGATCACCTGGACGACTACGCCCTCATCGTGCAGGTCTACCAGGTCGTCTACAACTACTTCGACCCGGAGGCGGAGAAACGCCGCATCCAGCGCGACCTGTTGCACAAGACCGATGCGCTGATCCGCAAACACGTCACCGTTGCCGGGCCGGTGGACACACTGCCGCTTTATCCCATCCATCGTGACATCGCCAACGTGGTCAAGGCCGACAACGTCAGCGAACGGGTCAAGGTCACCAACCTCTACCGCAGCCTCACCCTCTACATTGAAGAACACCAGCAGGAGCAGCCCTACCTCATCTCCATCGGCGAGGAAGTGGAGAGCGTCATCCAGCGGCTTCGTGAGCGGCAGATCAGCGTCCAGACCGCGCTGGAACAAATGACACAGCACGCAGAAAGCACGGTCAAAGCCAAGGACGAGCAGGCGTCCAGTGACCTGGATGGGAAAGAATTCGCCCTGTTCTGGGTGCTCAAGGGGCAGAACGTCGCCCAACCCAAGGAGACCGCGCAGCGCGTCAACCAGGTCTTGGCCGACCATCCTGGTTGGGCGTACAATTCAGAGATCGAGAGCCGGATGCGTCTAAAGCTCTACGCCGCACTGAAGTCACAGGTCCGGCCCGGTGCAGCCGGTACGGTGCTCAAGGATGAAGCTGGCCCTCTATCCCAGAAAACCAACCGCGCCGCTACGCTTAAGGCCACCGTGGATGCGCTGCTCAAGATGCGCAAAGTGGTAACGGAGTAACCCATGACGCTTCACGTTCAGGTCCGCCAACAAGCGCGCAAGAGTCTGGCCTTGCGGATCACCCCTGATGGCCTCATCGCCCTCGTGCCGCAGCACCTTGACCCCGATGGGCAGGTCGTCCAGGACTTCATCCAGCGAGGACTGGCGCGTTTACCGGAACCTATACCGCCTGCCGAACCACTGACACTTGACGCTCTACACACGCTTGTCGAGACCTGGGCCAATCGCATTGGCGTGACGGTTCATCGCGTGCAAATCCGCACGATGCGCACCAAGTGGGCCTCGTGTTCCAGCCGTGGCACCCTCACCCTCAACCGTGACCTGCTGACACTGCCCCACGAGCTGGTGGATTACGTCGTCTGCCACGAACTCGTGCATCGCAAAATACCGGAGCACGGCAAGGGATGGCAAGCGTTGATGGGCATCTACCTCCCGGATTGGCGGGAGCGAGAGCGGCGGCTGGCAGGATGAATGGGACATAGGAACTTCCCATGAACCTTCCTCTTGAACCCCAAGTCGCCCTCGTTACCGGCGCGGGACGGGGCATCGGGCGCAGCATTGCACTGGCACTGGCGCAACACGGCGCGCGCGTAGCGCTGGCCGCCCGGACGGAATCCGAGTTGCAGGCTGTGCAGGCCGAGATCGCCGCGCTGGGCGG
>JAFGSL010000437.1 GCA_016934645.1 Anaerolineae bacterium | reverse complement strand
GCCAGCCTCACTCTTGCGAGCACGGTCTTGCGACGATGCCCTGCGCTCTGATAACGGTAGCGTCTCCGGCCCGGACTACTCGCTGAAGGTCAGCCCTTATTCAGCTTTCGGCGGACGGCTCCTGGGCCCATTCGGTATCGGCGCTGGTACCGGACTCACACCTTGCTCCGGCTCTCTGAAACCCCGCTCTGATACGTACTTTTCCCGATCACAGCCTTTAACATTTTCTATTTAACCACGAACCGCTAAAATGTCAAGGCTTTCCTTCCTTCGTAGTTGGGATATACTTTCTTCAAGTCGTTCCATCCGTTAAATCCATAAAGAACTTTCCAGGAGATACATTGTGCGCGTTTTAATGCTCTCGAAAGCCTGCATTGTTGGGGCCTACCAGCGCAAGCTGGAAGAGCTGGCGGCACGCGCCCCTGAGATGGCACTCGTGGTCGCCGTGCCGTCGAGTTGGAAGGACAAAGGCGGCATCACGCGGCTGGAACTGGCACACACACGCGGTTATCGCCTGGAGGTGCTGCCGCTGGCGTTCAATGGGCAATTCCACCTGCACTTTTACCCTACCCTGAGCAGGCTGATCCGCGAATTTCGCCCGGACATCGTCCACATCGATGAGGAGCCGTACAATCTTGCGACCTATCTCGCCAACCGGCAGGCGCGCCGCTACGGAGCCAAGACGCTGTGGTTCTCCTGGCAAAATCTGCTGCGCCGGTATCCCCCACCCTTCGCGTGGATCGAGCAATACAACCTCAACCACGTCGATTACGCTATCGCGGGCAGCGCTACTGCCGCCGAAGTATGGCGGCGCAAAGGCTACTCCGGGTCGCTCGCCGTCATCCCGCAGTTCGGCGTGGATCCCGACATCTTCTTGCCCGCCGCAACGCCCAGTGCAGGTCCTCCGCACATTGCCTACGCGGGACGCCTGGTGCCGGAGAAAGGCACCGATTTGCTGTTGGAGGCCCTGTCCGGGCTGGACGGTCCATGGCGCGCCACCATCCAGGGGAACGGCCCTGAAGAGGCCCATCTCCGCGCTCTGGCGGATCAATACGACCTGACAACGCGCGTCACGTTTTGCCCGCCGGTGCCGTCTGTGGGTATGCCGGCGTTCTACCAGAGTCTTGATGTGCTCGTCCTCCCCTCGCGCACCCAGGAGAACTGGACCGAGCAATTCGGGCGGGTGCTGGTGGAAGCAATGGCGTGCGGTGTGACAGTGGTCGGCTCCGGTGCAGGCGAGATCCCCCACGTTGTCGGCGACGCGGGCTTTATCTTCCCCGAAGGCGACGTCGAAGCGCTGCGTGCCGCACTGGCTCGCTTGATTCATGACTCGGCTTTACGTCGGGATCTGGGAACACGAGGCCGCGCGCGCGTCCTGGTGCAGTTCACCCAGCAGCAGGTGGCAGAGCAGACCCTCCAGGTTTACCGGGAGATGCTGGCATGAAGTTTTTGTCGGTATTGGGGAAGCTGTTCAGAGACTTGATGGCCCACAGCTATTACATGATCGGTATCATCCACCGCTACATCGGCAACTCACGCAGCATCCACTCGGATTACGAAGCTGCCATCGACGCCTTCACCCGCGCCCTGGAATGGAAACCCGATTTCGCACAGGTTTACCTGGATCGCGGCATCCTTTACTGGCGCGAAATCGATCATCCGCGCAAAGCCATCCACGATCTGACCCTGGCGATGAACCTTGATCCAAATCTGATTGAGGCCCAGTTCAACCGTGGTATTGCGCACCAACAATTACGCGAATACGCCGAGGCCATCACCGACTTCCAGGCCTACTTAGCCGTCGGCGAGCATCCTTACTGGCGGGAACACGCCGAATCGATGATACGGGAGTTAAGCGAATGGACATCCGGTACAGAAGCCAATCCGTAAATCTTGCTGTCGTTGTCCTGGTGTGTGTCTCTGGACTACTCACGGCTTGCGCATCCCACACAACGTCGCCGCCTAGTCCTACTCCGCTCAGCCCGCCCCAGGTCACGTTCAAAGCGGCCCCGGATACGCTGTGCCAGGCAGCGACGCAAATCCGGTTGACGCCTGAGGCATTCGATGTTTGGCCAATCACGGTGAAGGCACAGTGGACACTCACCCATGAAGGCGAAAACGCCGCCCTCAGCGAAGGCGAATGGCAACCCGGGATGGGCGAACTGTTCGTCGCCTTCCCCAAAGGGGAGGCGCTGCCGCCGGGGCGGTACACGCTGGCGCTGCACGCGGATGGCGTCTCACTGGGCGAACATACGTTTGCCATCACTGACGAAACCGCCGCCATCACATCGCTTGATCTGGCACTCACCCCCTCCGGCCCGGCGTTGACCCAGCTACCGGGCGGCACACAGCACTTCTACCTGCGCTACACCTATCAGGGAGCGTGTCCCGGTGCGCCGTACTGGATCACCGTGCGCCACGCGTCGTCGGATGACATCGTTTGCACCCACAACGCCACCTTGCTCCAGGCAGAGGGAACAGAAAGCGTGGCCTGTTTCGAGAAAAACGGCGCGCCACTGGAAGACGGCGACTATCACGCCGAGCTCACGCTGATGGGACGGACGCAACACACCCTCGACTTCAAGGCCGGCGATGATCCCACCCCCACTCCGACCGCCACGGCCACCACCGTCCCGACCAGCACACCTGAGCCGCCACCCCCACTCGTCTGCGCGACACCCTTCGCCGCCGCCGGCCTCACGTCCGAAGGCGAACCATTCCTGCCCCAGAACCGCTTCGAGTGGTATTCGCAAGTCGTCTACGTGGGGACGCAGTGCGAGGGCCTGTCGCCCGGCACGACGTGGGAGAGCACGTGGTACCGGAATGGCAAAAACGTGCGTACAGCCAGCGGCGTGTGGAACGAGATAGATAGCGCAGGAGTGGTATGGGATAGCATCACGGGCATTCCGGGCGCGCCATTCCTGCTACCCGGCGAGTATACCGTCGTCCTCGCCCTGGACGATAGCACACCGCTCACCACGACCTTCCGCCTGATCGCTTACGTCAAACCCTCACCAGAGCCGACGACGGAGCCATAGATATTGACACGCAACACATCAGATGTTAACATTAAAGTAGAAGACACAATGCCTTCGACAGCCTCATCGAAAGGAGCCATACCATGAGCATCGTGATCACCATCTCAAGGCAATTGGGCAGCCGTGGAAGTTACATTGCGACAGCCGTCGCCAAAAAGCTCAATCTGCGTTATATCGACCGGGAAATCCTCAACCGTGCCGCAGAAATGGCCGGTTTTCCCGATGAATCGATGGTCGAAGAATTGGAGAAGCGGGAGCACGTCCCCGGATTCCTGGAACGCGTCATCGACTCGATGAACACTATGCCCGCCATACCCACCATTGCCAGCGCTACGCTGCGTGAGGGTTACGCCTACGATGAGCAAGTCGCCTCGCTGATCCTACAAGATAATCTCAGCCGTGACGAAGCGCTCCACCGGCTTACCGAGCAACAACGCCGGGTTGAGGCCGGGACAGCCTACGGCGAACTCATCCGGCGCGTCATTGTAGAGTATGCACAAATGGGGGACGTCCTCATTGCAGGACGGGGCGGGCAAGTGGTACTGAAGGATTTCTCCAATGCGCTGCATGTACGCATTCATGCGCCTGAGAACCTGCGCATCCTGCGTCTCACCGAGCGGTTGGGATTGGATCAGAAAGAGGCCGAGCGCCAAATCCACCAGGCCGACAAAGAACGTGTGCGTTACATGAAGCATTTCTACGACGCAGAGTGGGACAACCCCGATCTTTATCACCTGGTCATCAACACGGGCAAGATATCGCTGGATCTGGCAACGCAGATCGTCTGCGATACGGCACAGCGGCTCGCCCGCCCGATACCGTGAACACACTAACCCTTGCGAAAGGCAAACCGATGGTTCACTTCGCAAGAGTAGAATCCCAACGCTTAAGGCGGATCACAATCCACCGTCCTCACCGCGCCGGATTGTAATCCAGCGCAAGCATTTGCGTTATCATTGGTGTGGAGTTCTAATACCCGGTCAGTAAACCGCCTTCGGACGAATCGGTGAAGACGGCTCCCAGTAGCCGCACCCGGAAGCGTTCCAGCAGTTCTTTGGCCTGGGCGATGCGGTCGCGGCGGGTGTGTCCGGCCCGCACAACCAGCAGCAGGCCGTCTGTCTGCGCGCCAAGCACCGACGCGTCCACTGCGACCGTGACTGGCGGAGCATCAAACACCACCACATCGGCGCGCGCTTTCAGGAGTGTCAAAAGTTGCTCCATCTTCTGCGAGCCGAGAATGTCGGCGGGATTGGGCGGCAATGCACCACTTGGCAGCACCTGCAAACCCGGAACACCGGTCTCCACGAGTGCGAGTGCCTCTTCCCCATCCTGACTCACCATATAACCCGTCAGCCCAGGCTCCTGGGAGACGTCAAAATAGGTGTGCAGGTTTGGACGACGCAGGTCAGCGTCCACCAAAATCACCCGCTGCCCGGCCTGCGCCATAACGACTGCCAGGTTCACTGCCACGTGCGACTTGGTATCATTGGCGGACGGCGAGGAAACCACCAGTAACTCCAATGGCTTGTCGAGGCTGGTAAACGTCAGATTCATCCGCAAAGCGCGGTAGGCTTCAGCCGCAGGTGAGCGCGGCGCAGATAAGGTCACTACATTCGCTTTATCCATCGTCACTCCCTTTTCAAGACTACAAAAGTCTCAGCACACACTGGCAATACGCAACAGTGTCTAGCACAGGTAATTGCTCAAAAAACACATCGTAAGACTTTTGTAGTCTGTAGTCAAAAGTCTTTATGATTGCGTCGGTGGAATCACGCCAAGCACGGTCACGCCGGTTTCCCGCTCCAATTCCTGCGGCAAATACACGATCCCGGCTTCCAGCCATTCGAGCACGAACACGATGACCACACCGATGACGAAGCCAAAAATGCCTCCCGCCGCCACGTTGATCGCCGTCTTGGGCCGCAATTGCCGGTAAGAGGCCGGATCAATGACCTCCGCGAACACCCGATCCTCTTTGTTCTGGCGCGCATTCTGTTCGTTGCGCCATTCCTGGACTAACTGCGCCCAGGTGTTGGCAATATTATTGGCCTGCTCGCCGTCATAATCATCCACGTCGATCTTGATAACCATACGCGCGTCATCGACAGCGAAGGTCACATCCCCCTTCAAATCCTTGGCGGTGCGCATCAGAGCCAGCCGATCGATTACTTCCTGCGCGTAGTGTTCCGACCACATCGTCGCCGAATAGTTGTTTAACAGCAATTTAGCCGATTGCGTCAGACCAAAGTCGGGCCGCGCGAGTTGGATCGAAACCTCAATACTGGAGCGATAGACCGGCGTCTGTAGTTTGCTAAAAACAAAGGCGCTGGCCGCAGTCACGACCACCGCCAACAAAATAATCCAGCCACGGTGGCGAAGAATACGCACGTAGTCCTGAATTTTCACCCGCTCACTCCTTAAAAGTAGTCAAGTAGTCAGATAGTCCAGTAGTCAGGTAGTCGGCCCGTATTTGACACGGCAACATCTCAACGATTCTGGCGCCCGCGCAGCCGCGCACGGACTTCCCGGCAGTGCGGGCATTCCACATCTGTGTATGTCCGCCCGCACGTCTGGCAGACGCGGGTTTGCATCGGACGACCCTCGTCCATTGGCAATAAAATCAACGTCACATCCTCGGTTTCATGACGCGACAACCACTCCTCGACTGGCGTATTGCCGACCGACCAACGCCCGCTGTCCGGATCGCGCGTCACGATCCCCTGCATAAACCGACCATCCAACGCATACGCGGCTTTGGTCAATTCTCGAATACTTGCTTTACGATATGCTGTCATAAACCCCCTATGGTGAGCCTAAAGGCGAATTCGCCTGCCCACAAAGGGACATTATAAACGAAGCGGACAGGAGAGCAAGATGCAGGATGCAAGACGAAAGATGAAAGAAATCCTAGCGGGCGCGCCACAAGATCACCTGTTCAGGCACAAGCGTATCTGGCGTCTGGCGGAAGAGGTACCAGCTAGCCAGATCGTTGCACGTCAGTGGAACGAGGGATTGGCAAGCCGGAATATACACTATACCACGCGCCAGCGCGGTGAAGGCCATCCCTTCCCATGCCAGTGTCGCTGTGTCGGGCGGGGCCACATCCGATGTGGCAACAACTACCCCGGCAACCTCCGCCGGCCAGAATTCGGCGACAGTCAAACGCGCAAAGTCACGCAGTGCCCAGCGCACGACTGCCGCTGTCGCTACGTCGCCTGTCATCACCGTGACTGAGAAATCGTCCCGGCGTTGACCGCTCTGCACCGCCATCCCGTCCAGCATAGCGCGCAAGGCCAACAGATCCGGCGAGGCCGCTGTCGCGACCGCCGGTTCCGCCGTGGAGTCCGGACGCACAAACGCGAGCCCCCATGCGAAGCCCGTCTGCGTCACCAGCAATATCAGCGCCAGGCCCAATGCTGCACCGCGCCACACCAGACGCAGAGGCATCTTCAGCGAAAACAACAACGCGATCAGAACTTGCAGCGCGATCAACGTCACACCACTAAGCAGTAAAAACAAACTAGTGTTTTCCATCACATTGCCAAAGGCTGAATATTCAATGCCGCTGGCATGCCTCGCGAGCGCCAATCCCACCGGCTGCCAGAAAACGAAACCCACCAGCCCGTGTAATGCCATCCACTTGAAAACCGGAGTGGGAATATCCCGCATTGTCTGCTGGACACCGTAGCCAGCGAGCAAGGCCAGAGGCAGGACAACAACCGTCAACGCGAGTGTCGTCGCACCGGGACGCAGACTCACCAGCAGCAGCCCGAAGAAACCCCACAATCCCAATGCCAAAGGGAGGGGCAGCGTCTTCTTGATAGCCCACCCCAACCCAAGCAGCACCAGCAGCAGCGTCGCCGGTTCGTAGAGGAACAGGAGCATAGCCGATGCGAGTCCGGTACGGGGCACGCGCCACGAGGCCAGCCACGCCGCCAAGCCATCGGCGACTCCGCTCCAGCCGTTCCAGCGCAACCCCAGGCCAGTAGAGATCAGCAGCGCACCCAATAGGCCCCAGAGAGCAGGCCCGGTCCACGCGCTTAGGGACGTCGTTAAGCGTGGGGTTGCTTCATCCGACTTGCTAACGATCCAGCGGTATAAGAGCCACGCCAGCACCCCGGCGATCAGCGCATCGTAGAACACCGGGCCACCCGTCAGTCCAATCGCCAGCCCAGCGATGATAAGCGCTGACGAATGTCTTGCGGGCCAGCCCTCGGTATCGTGCGCCAACAGTGCTGTGAGCAGCAACGCCGCCCCGAGTAAGCCCAGGCTCGCGCCGTCCACACGCCGCGCGGCAAAGAGCACTAGCGGCGAGCAGAGCAACAGTCCAGCGGCGACCAACGCGCCGACCTCGCCCAGGTGTTTACGCCAGAACCAGGGCAATCCTACCAGCGCCACGCCAGCCAGCGCAGGCAACAGTCGGGCCAGTCCATCGCCAGCACCGAAGAGCAGGAACAGCAGCCCATTACCCACCAGCAGCAGCGGACTGTCAGCGGTACCAGCCCAGCCCGCGCCGTGTGCTGCATCCCACGACGCCAGTGCCGCGGTCGCCTCATCCGGCGCAAGCAAGACACCGTTCAGCGCCGCTAACCGCAGCAGCAGCGCCAAAACGATCATCGTTACCCAAGCCCAACGCGTATATCGTTCCATAGGCTCCTCGTTACTCGATACTAGATACTGGATGCTCGATACTGGCTACGTCGTTTCGTCCCATCACTCACTCCCACGCTCCCATACTCCCACACTCTACCGCCGCGCGGATGCTCGCCTCCTGGGCCTCGATGCTCTCGACGAGCCTGAACTGCACGAGCGCCCGCGCGAGGTTGTGCGTCTGGTGCTTCACCTTGTAATAGACATTGCCTTCCAAATAGTCGGTGAAAAAGCGCAGTCCCTGCTCCAGCGCGAGAAGACGCACCGCAGGATACAGATAGGCGTAATCGTCCGCGGTATAGAACGCGCGCACGAGCGGCAAGTAGCCTTGCAGAATCGCCCGGCAGAGGTCCATATCGAAATACACCCCGTCGATACCCTCCGTCTCCTCGCCCAACGGATTGCAGCCGGAGCGCAGGCAGTCGCCGATATCGTAGTGCACCAGGCCAGGCTTGATCGTATCCAGATCGATGAGGCCCACGGCCTGCCCGGTGACATCGTCAATCATCACGTTATCCACTTTGGGATCGCCATGAGCCAGGCGCAAGCGCAGCTTACCCTGCTGCCTGGCTTCCTCCAACACGGGGATGACGTCGCGCCGCGCCTCCACGAAACGCAGGCCGTATTCTATCTCTGGCGACCGCGCAAAATCATTGCGCTCCACCACCGCATCGTGATGCGCCAGATAGCGTGGTGTGATGTGATAGCCCACAAGTGTGTCGTACAGCCGGGTGGCATCCAAGTCGCTGATAAGGCTCTGGAAGCGTCCCAGTGCGTAGCCGACCTCCCGTGCGTGGCGCGCGTCCTGGATTGTAGGATACGTCCGCGCACCTTCGATGAAGGTGAGCGCGCGCCAGAATCCGCCCTCCGCGTCGAGTACGTAATCGCGCCCATCCCTCGAGGGGACAATCTGCGGTGTTTTCCAACGGCGCACCATCGTATCACCTTCCGCCGCCAGTCGCGCCGCCACGTGCTCATTGTACACGCGGATGTTCGCCATAATCCACTCAGGGTGCTTGAAGACGCGCTGATTAATCCGCTGAAGGATGAAGCGGCGTCCCACTGCCGTCGTCACCCGGTATGTGTCGTTGATGTTGCCTGCGCCGTATTCGCGGACGTCCGCAAGAGCGTCGGCGGGGGAGATGAAGTAAGCTGCGAGGGTCTGAAGTGCCGCTACTTCTATGGTGAACATAGCTCATTCATAATCTTCTCGATGGCTTTGGTTAAAACGGGTATTTCGTACACCACAACATCCCATACAATGGCGTAATCAACGCCAAAGTAGCCATGGATCAGATAATCACGCATACCGGCTATGGCGCGCCATTCAATGTCCGGGTACTGCTGGCGCAGTGTTTCAGGTATATGTTTAACGGCTTCCCCGATGATTTCTACACTTCGGACAAAAGCACGTTTGCGTGTTTCATCTTCCAAAAGATCTTCAAAACTGAGGGTTTGCGCAGCCGTCATCAAATACTGCGCTTCGTCCAGAATATGGTGCAAATACTCACATACTGATGGGGGCATATTCCACCTCTTCCAAAATGTGAGGCCCAATATATGGACTCAGAGATTCCATCGTGATGACATCCACCTTCCGACCAAATAAATCCTCAAGCAAAAAAACCAGATGCATGAAATTCGCAAAGGTCTTCTGTTCAGGATTAAACTCCACCAGAACATCCACATCGCTCTGAGGAGTGTGCTGCTCACGGACAAATGAACCAAACAGCCCACATCGTTTCACCCCCAGAGCCTGAAGTTGCTGGCGATGATCCGTGATAAGATGCAATAGATCAGCTTTCGTCTGCACCATCATTGTGTAACCTCACTTTACTAGCCATTCTCGTCCAACTTGGCATCCAAGCTAGAACCAAACGACCGATAATTATCTTCACGTACGAACTTGAAGAACGCATCATAGTCGCGCGGCGTCAAAAAGTGGAAGGAATAATGACTCTCGTTCTGCTGCTGATTAAGTGTCTCGAAATGCTGTTGCCCATAGCGATATTTGCCTTTGTTTTCGTCCGTCGGATCGTTAATCTCTTCATCGCCTTTAATCTCGACAACAATGATATCGTTCCTCTTTTTGATGAAAAAATCCGGGTTAAAATAACCTCGCTTGGGGTGCTCGCCCTTGCGCCAAGCATATTCGATAGGATAAAAGCCTTGATCTGTGGACTTGATCCATGCATCAATGGCTTGAGCATTCTCCGGTTTGATCAACTGCCGGACAAAGTCGCGTTCCGGTTTGTGGTCAGCCAGGACGATGTTCAGCGGCGTCTTGAACAGAAAAGCGTTATGCACGTACTGCCAGGCGGTACGCGGCAATGTCTCGTCATCGCGCACTTCTTCCAGCAGCGGCAGTACTTCCTCGTCGCTGAACAGGAAAGCGCGTTCATCCGCAAAGACGGTGACGTCTCCCCTGCGCAGGGCAGCCAGGCCGACGCTATCGCGGGGTCTGGCTTTTGTATTGAGGACCTTAACCGCGGATGGTGTCATCTGGTAGCGCACGCGCTTTGCGGCACCGCGATGAATGGTGCCAAATGCGGCATAGAGCCTTTGGCGGTTTTCTTCACTGACCTGGTCTCCCGTTTCACCGACCCGGCGCAGCGACTCCCGAATGAGCGCCTTGAGCCAGCCCAGATTGTAGCGTTCCGCGTAGTTCGTTTCGCCCTCAGTTTCCAGATCAATAGAACTCAGGCGGTGGTGGATAGCCTCGGCAACCCTATCCACCGTGTCCATTCTGTATTGCACCAGGGTTTTCTTGGTACGCCGATCGCCGCCCACCGCGCGTTCATAGGTGGTTTCGCGTTCCAGCGCCGGTACTTGCGAGATCAGGGTGATGAAGTCTCGGTCAAAATCGTATTCGCCCGTCTGCTCAAATTCCTCAACCGTCTGAGTCTTGCTATAGTCAATGTGATGCAGGGTGAAGTGATAATCCGTCGACTTGGTCACGGGGTAAGCATGAAGCCGTTTTTCTACCTCCATCACCTCGTCCACCAGATGCTTGATACGGCTGGACCAGGCATCGTGGTTGAAGACGGTGACAATGGGACGTTCCCCTTTGTAGGTATCCGGGACGCGCAAACCGCGCCCCAACACCTGGGCGATGAGCAGCTTGCTGTTGAAGGCCCGTTCCTCGTGGGGCACGATCTGGAAAACGTTTTGCACGTCCCATCCTTCGGTGAGCATACTGACCGAGGTGATCCACTCCACGGGAATATCGGCGCGGTCTACGTCGGCCAGGGCGCGGACGTTGGCCTGATGCTCCGAAGCCGAGGTGACAATGAGCACCTTCTTTTCCGCGTCCTCTCGCGAGATGTTCTCCTGTTCGGCCAAAAACTCGATCAATTCTTCGGTCAGATGTTTGCAGCCAGCAATATCGCGGGCGACGAGGATGGTCAACGGCTTGACTTTGCGGTAACGGGCCGTTTTGTTCTCCCGGTGATTGTCATAGATTTTTTGGAATCGCTCGTCTGACGACTGCGAGGTATCTTCGGCGACGTAGTCAATGGTTTTGGCAAACCCCTGCTCAATGGCCTCCCGCAGGGCATAGCGATAAATCACGTCGGCAAAGTAATCGTTGTCCACATAGCAGGTGCCGGAAAAGCCCACCAGGTAGCGGAAGCCGAACGCCGGGTCGAGCAGAAATTCCTTCCAGCGCTTGAGACTGCGACTGGTCGCGTCCCGACTAATCGGTTTGTTGTAAACGTGGTGAACTTCGTCATTCAAGACCAGCGTGCGCTCGCCCTTGCCGCCCAGGCTATCGCGAATGGAGGATTTGACGTGCTCCAGCGTGGCGTGAAAATTTTCCACGCACATCGTACCGTCCACAATGGATTCGGTGCCATTGATGATGTGCGGATTGCGCACCCGCGCATTCGGCGGCAGCAGGTCTTTCAGGGTCACGTCGGCAGAGAGGGCGCGGAACTTGAGCAGCAGGCCGTCTTCGATGGTGCGGGAGGGACAAAGCACCAAGACCCGATCCACAACGCCTTCCGCCAACATGATGCGGGCGATACCGTACATCACAAAGCTTTTGCCCGTCGCCGTCGCCAGGTCAATTGAGCAGGAAAGCTGGTCAGGCAGTTGCAGGTGGCGCTCCATTTCCTTGAAAGTCCCATAGCGCTCTTGCAGTTGTGCGTTGGAGCTAAAATTCTCTTCAGCCAATGCGCGCAGATTGGCGTAGCGACCGGCCATCAGATAACGCAGCGCCACGCGGATGGCTTCTTTCTGATATTCGCGGGAGCCGCACAGCGCGTCCAGGAACGGCTCATAGCGCGTGATGTCAAAGCGGGCCGGGTCCACGCTGGCGCTGACCTGCAACACCAAATCCTGGTTGAGGAAGGTTTGCTGGTCACGCATTGGTTGTCCCCTGGGCGTCGGTTTCGGAGCGCGCTATGGAAAGCGCGGCTACGGAGACTGGCTCGAAATCGGACGGCGTTTTGATCTCCCGGTACTCGTTGCCATAGATGTCGGTGTAGATAATCATCGCCTGCTTGCCCAACGATTCCAACGGCAGGCGTACCTGCCAACCGTTCTTTTCGATCTCGCCGGCGTAAAAGACGGCGTCCAGGGCAAACACTTCCCCATCGTAGTCATAGTCCACCATCACCATCGAAAGCGTCTCCAGGTTGGCCTTTTGCGTCGCGCCCTTGACCATGGCCTTGCTCTTGAAGGTTTTGATATGGACGACCGCCGCGCTGATGAGTTGGCCTTCCGGCGGCTTGATCCAATAGTCGCAGGCCACTTCGGGCAGGCGGACAAAGTCGAAGCCCACTGCTTCCACCGTCTCATTGACTTGGCTCTCGTCCATCGGTTGGATGATGGCCTCGAAATCGCGGGAATGTAGCTCATTGATGATCGAGTAGGGGATGCGCAGGATGTAGTAGCGGGTGCGGCCTTTGTCTATGTAATCCTCAAGAAAGGTTACGCTGGCTGCCGGAGCGATGATGAAAAAGCGGGCGCCGACCTTGCCGCCGACCTGGTTGTGCAGGTCGGCGATAAAGCCGTAATCCAACACCACGCCGCCGTGTTGCAGGTGATTGAACACCAACACGTCGTCCGCACCACGATAGCCGTCCAGTTCCACACCGCCGACTGTGTGGGGGTCGTCGCGGCACTGGAAAAGATGCAAGGCAAAGAAGCGCCAGTCTTCCCAGGGCAGGCGCTTGAGTTGGGAGAAATCGTACAGCCCAGCGTTGTAGAGGGTGAAAGGCTTGGGGGGCAACGCCTTGCCCTTGTTGCCGATCCCCTCCCGCAGACTGAGCATCCGCTTCTGGATGGTGTAGATCGCCAGTTTGCCGCAGTCAATGCCGATCCAGCGGCGGCCCAGTTTCTCGGCCACGGCCAAAGTGGTGCCGGAACCGGCAAAGGCATCAAGGACGATATCCCCTGGTTTACCAGCCATCTTTATTACACGCTCAAGCAATACCTCACTTTTTTCAGTCGGATAACCCATTGAAAAGGAATAGCCACTTATATCCGTCCATAGATTGTTGCAGAGATCTTCTTCACTCGCATCAATCAAATACTGAGGACGACCTGTTCTAGGATTCGGACGGAGAGTTCCAGTACTTATCATTTCTTCCGCACGCTCCTTGCTATACATCCAATGTCGCCCTGTCGGTGGTTTGTGTCCGAATAAGTCATAATCCATTCCTGTTCTTAAACCAGCAGCATCGAAAGCATGCCAACGAGCAGAACGTTTTATCCGTTTTGTTGGCGGCAATAAAGTAGCTTCTTCACCGTTGGCGTAAAGTAAGATTGTGTCAAATTCTTCGTTGAGTTTTCGGACCCATTCTCTTTCACGGATGCTTTTCTTGATCCGATTAACGACGATCTCATTTCGGAAACAGTGTTCCCCAAAGATTTCATCTAGCAGTACTTTGATATAATGCTTCTTCCGATAATCCAAATGTATGCATAACAAACCATCATATACCAACAAAGACTTCAGAAAAACGATCCGTTTTCTCAAGAATTCAACGAACTGAGCACCAGCAACTTTATCTTGGTATGCCCTTTCATCTTGACTTCCTCGAAACTCTTGTTTGGTTGCAAACGGCGGATCAATATAAACCAGTTTCACCCCGCGCGAGCCATCGGCGTTGACCAACCGGCCTTGTTCTTTCCACTGCAACAGTGTCTTCATCGCCTGCAAATTGTCGCCGAAGATCAGCATGTTATGCCAGTCCGCGCCGTTGCCGCCAAAGGCCTTGACCGGTTGCAGTGGCACGGCCATCGTCTCGGCCAGGATGTCTTCCTCGCGCTCCTTGCCAGCGTAGACCAGTTCGTATTCCTGCCTTTCCGGCGGAAAGAGCAAGTGCTTGTAATCCAGCGGCAGGTCTTGGCCCTGTTCGAGCAGGTCAAGGATGTGCTGGCGTTGGTAGTCGGTCAGATTAGGCATGGGTTATGCTCCTTGGTTCCCCATTACAACGGCTTGCATTTCGTACTCCTCAATCAACCCTTCATCGGCAAAACTGAAATAGCGCCCATCGCCGAGGATTAGGTGATCGAACACGCGGATTTCCATGGCCCGCCCGGCGATGACCACGTCGCGGGTGAGGAGTTTGTCTTGCTCGCTGGGCATCGGGTCGCCCGAGGGGTGGTTGTGGACGGCGATCAACCCGGCGGCATACGCCTGCGCCGCGCGCAGCATCATCTTGCGGATCGAGGGTTGGGTTTTTGCCACGTCCCCTTCGTCAATGTCAATGACATCCAAGACACTGTTGCGCCGGTCGAGCAGCACAATCTTGAAAACCTCGAGCTTCAAATCGCGCAGCAGGGGCATCAGGTATTCGGCCACGTCGGCGGATGAGCGGATCGGGCCGGCGAGCGCCCGTTCCTCGCTCATCATACGCCGTCCCAATTCAACGGCGGCTTTGATCTGCGCAATCTTGGCCGTGCTCAGGCCCTTGATCTCGCGCAATTCGACCGGGTCGCAGGCGCTGATGGCGCGCAAAGTCTTGAACTTGCGCAGCAACTCGCGGCCCAAGTCCACGGCGCTTGAGCCTTCGATGCCCGTGCGAATCAAAATCGCCAAAAGTTCAGCGTTGCTCAAAGTGTGCGCGCCATCCTTGAGAAGCTTTTCCCGTGGACGGTCTTCCTCAGGCCAACTCGCTATGGCTCTCTCGTAAATCTTTCTCGGCATGCATTGCTCTCTACAAATTCGTACTGCTTGCGCACAATCACAATCCCACGCCGGTTATTCTATCCCGAAAGGTGGGCTTTGCAACATCTGATTCGGGACTCCGTCAAATTAGCGTGTGCAGAAAGACCGGTTATAATC
>JAFGSL010000436.1 GCA_016934645.1 Anaerolineae bacterium | reverse complement strand
TGCTGATAACTGATTTTCATTGCGCCCTCGGGTGGCATGATTTCTCACAGTCTACCCGTTTTTGCTTATTGTGCAACAACTCTATTCTAAAATCACCACTGAGACACAGAGAACACAGAGCAAATCCATAAAAATCTCTGCGCTCTCTGTTACTCTGTGATAAAACTCTTACCGCAACCGTTCGTAATGCTGCTGCAATTGCGCAGATGTGATCAAATGCGACGACGAAGCTTTGAGCGTGCAGGTGTGCCGCGCAGCGATCTGCCCGCGCAGAATCGCTTGCTCCGGCGTGTAGGCATCCAGCACGAAACTGGTCAGGAAGCCCACCGCCAGCGAATCACCCGCGCCGTTGGTATCGATCACGGGCGCGTCCAACTGAACCGGCAGGAAGTAGCGCACCACACCATCCCGCGAACCGAGCGCGCACCCCTGTGCCCCCATCCCCACGATGACGAACTGCGCTGCGCCACGCTGCAACAGCGCTTCGATCAGCACGTGCGGTGGATGATTCACCGCCGAACAGAACAGAATGTCCGCGTAACGGATGAAATCCTGCCGGTAGCCATCATCGATAGACACCACATCCTGGAGATCACAGGCAACTGTTGCACCACACTCCTTCGCGATCGGCAGCAGATATCGCGCCCAATTGGGGATATTGAAGTGCGCCAGCTTCGTCCGGCTGAGGATGTCATGGCAGACCGCTTCACCGGGACGCAGTTCCATATGCCCCTTGCCATCGTAGAAGTTTTTGCGGCGACCATCGCGGTACATAAAGTTGATGCTGCGGCAGGTCCCCGCCGGATCGACGAACAACCCCGTCATGTCGATCCCATCGCGCGCAAACTCCTCGCGGATGAAGCGCCCGCCGAAATCGTCGCCCACGTGACCGACGAAGGCCGTGCGTTTTCCTAACTGCGCGTATCCCCGGCTCACAAAACCGCCCGCCTGCCCCACGTAGTCCAGGTTTTGCGAGAAGTTGGCCTCAACATCAAAGTCAATGTCGTCACCGTAGAGATAGATACACGTATCGATCCCTACGTTGCCGATAACGACGACATCGAAATCATCCTTCGTCACGGTGATAATACCTCAACATCATAAGGCAGCGTGGGCACAATTTCCAGGCTGCCGCGATATTCCTGGACGAGGCCCACCACCCGCACATGCGTTCCAGGCGTTCCCAGAGCAGGGTTCGCTTTTGGAATGCGGTCGAGGACAGTCCGCCAGATAAAGACTGGGGCTGCGCCTGTTTCATCGAACACGGAAATGATGACGGCGCTGCTCGTCCCGGAGACGTTGCCGATTTTGCCTGTCACCTGTACAACCTGCCCCAGGTAACTATTGAGTTCATTGAACGCGATCTGCGGCGCAAACGCTCCGCCCGCGCGCTGTACCTTCACCTGGCTGCCAAAACGCGGCTCGACCTGCAACTCCCCCTGATACTCACCCACTTCACCGGTCGTGCGCACCTCCGCGCCGATGTTGAGCTGCGGCGCAGCGTAACAGTCGTCGTAGACGTTGTGCCACATCAGCAAGACCACCTGCCCGGAGCCATCATCCAGCGTGAACTTGAACCCCTGCGAGAGGCTAGCCGTTGCCACCACTTTGCCGATCACGGTCACTTCCTCGCCCATGTGCTCAGGTAATGCTCCAATCTGCGTGCGGATGAATTCCGGCGTCGGGGTTGGCGTCTCGGTAGGCGTGGCGGTTGCGGTAGCAGTCGGTGCTTCCGTTGGCGTGGAGGTCGGCAGCGGGGCCGGTGAAGGTGTGGCAGTATCCGTGGGCGGTAGTGTGGCCGTGGGCGGCAAGGGAGTAGATGTCGATGTTGACGTGGGGGCGCGCGTCGCCGTTGCCGCGGCGACTGTGTCCGTCGGCGGCGGCGCCGGTAATGTCGCCGTTGGGAGGGGTGTGGAGGCAGTACAGCCGATCAATGCGAGACCTATCAAGAATCCAACAGTGCAATGAAACAAAAATATCAGTTTGGTATGCATAGATGTTCACCTCACAAGGTTACCGAGGTTAATGATGTAGCCGATTATGATTATAACGGGAATAGCCTTTAGAACAATCGAATGGGCAGGGAAGAGAGATGCACAAACCGGTTCCTGGGTAATAACTTACGGGCACGCTGGCTGTACGGGATTTTGATAAACGACTAACGCACCGGACTCGGCAATTTTGGGCCACGTCTCGATAACGGGCAGCATTTCAGCAACACCCGGAACGTTGGCCGCGCCCCAAGTGCGCCAGATGTTATCCACGACCACAAGTCGCGCCGATGTATAGCGTGGGTCGAAGGCAAAGCGATCCTGCGCGATATTGTCCGGCAAATGGGGCGTAGCACGGCCATCTGCCGCAGCCGCCATTTGGAAATCCGCCACGTTTGCTGCAAACAACCACGCCACACCTGGCGATGCCAGCACTACGTCGGTGAGTGAAACGCAGCGATTGACATCTGCGGCGATCTCCCAAGCATCCCGCGGATGAATCAGTACGGGCTCAAGTTCGGTGCTGAAGCCGGTGCGCGTCTGGTTGGCGGATCGCAATCCCATCACGAGAAACGGCGTCGCAACAATGGCAGCAATGATGCCATACCCTATCATTCTCACGCCCATTTTCAGAGCAGCGCCCCACCCTCGGCGCGATGTCCATTCTGACAACCCAGTGTCGATCTCCTTCCGCACAACCGGCACACCATAGCGCAATGTACTTGCCACACCCAGACTTACCAGCGGCAGCAACGGAATCACATAGTACGCACTCAAGTTGTAAAGATCGACTGTGCGTCCAAGCAAGGCGATGGTCAACAGTCCCAACGACAGACTTAGCCAGCGCAGCTTCACCGGGCGGAGCAAAAACCATCCCAGTAACGCCAGCGCCCACCATGGCCCTTGTGTCACAAGAACAGTATAGTTGAACGCCAAGTTGGAGATTTGCGCCACAAGAGAGAGGTGAGATAGCCGCCAGAAGGTATATCCGAAGTCGAAAGCAAAGGCCTGTGGCCGGTAGAATAGCATCACAATACTGTAGAGCGCGAATGGCAACAATCCCAGGAGCAAACTCCACATCACGTCGC
Source organism: Anaerolineae bacterium (assembly GCA_016934645.1). The sequence goes on along the minus strand of JAFGSL010000436.1, from coordinate 14,072 downwards.
GCCAACGGTAGAGAAGTACAACGACGCATAGCGCCGGTAACAGCATCAGCATCCATAAGTCAGAGAGACTCCCCACGCCAATGGATAAGGTCGCAAGAACCAGCCCGGAGGCCTTATTTTCATCGATATAGAGCCATAGACCTAACAACGTGGTCAATACCAGTGGAGCGAGCAGGCTATAACTGAAACCAAACCGGCTGAACAGCACCGCCTGTGGATCAATCGCAAACGTCGCCATTGCCAGTAACGACAGAGCCGTATCACGGGAAATGCGATACACAACAAACCCAAGAATGATGAGGCTGACAACACCCAACACCCCGGTCAGCACACGTAACGGCTCAATCCCGACGCCCGACCATCGAAAAATGCCTGCGAGCAGCCATTCAAAAAGCGGCATCCGGCCAAACAACAGCCAGGATTGATCTATTGCCATATACTGCACGCGCCCGCGTATCAGATTTTGCGCGATGAGAATATGCGTTCCCTCATCGGTGTACCAGCCCGGTGTGCTGGCGACGTTTTCCAAACGCACGTAAGCCGCAAAACAAAGAATTGTCGCAATAGCAACGATCATCAATGCCAGCCGCCATCCCCGGATCATAGATACGTGCCTCCGATGTGCAAATCTATGTATGCTATAGTCGAGTGCGCGCTCCTGCCCCATCCCACGCCATTGTCTCCCCGATCACCAGCGCCTCCGCCAACGCCGCCAACGCCGCGTCCACATCCTCCGGTGCGACAATGACGACCATGCCGACACCCATATTGAACACGCGGTACATCTCATCGTCGCTGACCTGCCCGCGCTGCTGAATCAAGCGGAAGATCGGCGGGACGGTCCACGCGGCGCGGTCGAGCGTCACACCGACGCCATCCGGCAGGACGCGCGGCAGGTTGTCGGGGAAGCCACCACCGGTGATGTGTGCCAGCGCTTTGATGCGCACGCCTGCGCTGACAAGCGTATCAAATTCGGCCAGATAGGCCCGGTGCGGCGCGAGCAACACTTCGCCCACAGAGCAGTCCAACTCCGGGAATACCGTATCCCAACGCACGTCGGCAAAAACGCGCCGCGCCAGCGAGTACCCGTTGGTGTGCAGTCCCGATGACGGCAGACCCAGGCACACGTCGCCGGGACGCACGTCGCGACCATCGATCAATTCTTCGCGCGGCGCCCAGCCAACGAGTGTGCCGACCAAATCGAACGATCCTGGCTTGTAAACACCCGGCATCTCCGCCGTCTCTCCGCCAATGAGGACACAGCCAACGGCGCGACACGCTTCGGCGCAACCACTCACCACGGATACGATCACGTCCGGCTCCAGCTTGCCGGAGGCGATGTAGTCCAGGAAGAACAGAGGCCGCGCCCCCTGCACTAACACGTCATTGACGCAGTGATTGACGATGTCGTGGCCGACGGTGTCGTAGCGCCCCATCGCTTCAGCGATCATCGTCTTCGTGCCCACGCCGTCCGTCGAGGCGACCAGCACGGCGTCGTGCAGGCACACGTCGTCCAGCGCGATCTGCCCGCCGAACGCCCCGATCCCGCCCAATACTGCTGGCGTGTACGTGCTCTCCACCGCCGCGCGCATCCGCCGGAAGGCGTCCATTTTGGCGTCGATGTCCACGCCGGAGGCGGCGTAAGCATTGGAGATTTGTTGATGGATGATTGGTTGATTTGCGATTTGTGACTGGCCATTCACCATTGGCACATTCGCTGCGATGTCGGTGCGGTACTGCGTGCTCTCGAAGCGGACGTGGGATACAGCCTCATAGGCGCGTTCACGGGCCTCAACGAGCGTGGGTGCAGTGGCAACGACGGCGAGGACGCGCCCGCCGGAGGTGAAGAGTTCGCCCTCCTGTAATTTTGTTCCGGCGTGAAAAATCTCGGTAGACGGTAGACGGTAGACAGTAGACAGGGAGATTTGCTGATTCGCTGATTCGCCGATTCGCTGATTCTCCACTCCGCTGATTCTTTTCCCCTTCTCGTAGTCACCGGGATAGCCACCGGAGGCGAGGACAACGCCGACGCTAGTCAATGGTTTCCAGGTAATGTGGACAGAAGCCAAGCGGCCTTCGATACAGGCATACATAATGTCCACCAGGTCTGTGTCGAGCAACGGCATCAACAGTTGCGTTTCGGGATCGCCGAAGCGGCAGTTGAATTCAAGCACGCGCGGTCCGGCCTCGGTGAGCATCAGCCCGGCGTAGAGCACGCCGATGTAGGGCGTGCCGCGTCGCGCCATCCCATCCACTACCGGTTGCAGCACGCGCCGCGTGACCTCGTCCACCAGCTCTGGCGTGAGGTGTGGCGAGGGGCAATAGCCGCCCATCCCACCAGTGTTCAATCCGCCGTCGCCATCGAGGGCGCGCTTGTAATCGCGGGCAGGCAGCATCGGCATCACCGTCGCCCCATCGCAGAACGCCAGTAGCGACGTTTCCTCGCCGGTGAGGCGCGCCTCAATAAGCGCCTTATCCCCCGCCGCGCCAAATGCGCGTCCGACCATAATCTGCTTGAGGGCGGCCTCGGCCTCGGCGCGGGTGTCGCACACGAGGACGCCCTTGCCCGCCGCCAGCCCGTCAGCCTTGACGACGACCGGTTCGTCAAGCTGCCGGAGATAGGCCAATGCCGCGTCGTATTCTGTGAATATCGCGGCAGATGCAGTAGGAATGCCCTCTTCGATCATAAATTGCTTGGCGAACGCCTTGGAACCTTCCAACTGCGCGGCAGCCTGTGTGGGGCCAAAGGCAGGCACTCCAGCAGTCTGGAACGCATCCACGATACCCGCCACCAACGGCACTTCCGGACCGACCACGGCGAGATCAATCGCGTTTTTCTGTGCAAATGCCACCAGCTCAAAGACGTCGTCTGCCGCCACGGGCACATTCGCCAACTTTCCATCGACCGTCCCGCCGTTACCAGGCGCAACAAACACGTCTATAACCTGTGGCGACTGTGCCAATTTCCACGCCAGCGCGTGCTCACGTCCACCCGAACCGATAACTAATATACGCATAAGGCCTCCATTCAATTTGTACAGATAAAAGGCGTAGGCTACATACCATCATCAGGTAGTTCGCTTCACTGAGAGAAGCGAAACAAATTCCCTATCATATTTTCGCCTCGCAATCTGCCCACCAGAATTCCAATAGCGAATGTCGCCAAAACAAATGGCAGGGTCAAAATACCGCCGTTCACCAGGCAGTGCGCCAATGCCGTAGGAATGACAGAGCCGGTCACGGCACGAATTGTCCCAAAGCCAACTGCTAACAGGAAAACGTTTAAAATCCTTTCAAGTGCAACGTAGAGCGCAGGCTGTTCCCTTTGGCTAAGGTACGATTCCTGAAACGCACTCGTATGCGCAGCGACAAATACAATGGAAGATCCAAACAAGGCCCACAACCAGGGATGCTTTCGGTTACTGAACACCTTTTCCAGTAACAAGTACACGAAGCCTCGAAAAAAGATCTCCTCACCTGATCGGGCAAATGCCTCGGTGGCAGCATGCGCCAAATTCCTCTCAACACTCAATACCATACTTCCACACATTCCGACCACCAGAAGCGCGGCAAGTATGGTTGCTCCATTGATACCCAGGCCAAAATCTCGCAACTTCCAGTTCGCAAACGCAGGAAGTACGATTACCGGCAGATACAGAAGGCTCCAGAAGAGCAGATGTTCGAGATCGAATTTTGTCGGAGTATCCGGATCATAGGGAAGCACATAATTCAAATAGGATATGACCATCCAAACGACGATCGCATAAACTACGGCTATACGAAACAGCTTCGGTTTGTCAGTTTCCAAGTGTCCCTCCGATGCAAAAGCGTCGTCAAATGAGACCGTTCAACGTTCACATTTCAAACATTCCTTTGCCAAATGAATCGTCTACGCCCACAGGATAGTCCCCGTTGAAGCAGGCCTGGCAATGCGCGGTTCCGTCGAAGGGAACAACGCTGCGCAGGCCCTCAATGGAGAGGTAACCCAGGCTGTCCACGCCGATGTGCGCGGCGATTTCATCCACGCTCATATTTGCGGCGATGAGTTGCTCCTGCCGCGCCATGTCCACACCCATGAAGCATGGGTAGCGGATTGGCGGCGAGGCGACGCGCATGTGGACTTCCTTCGCACCCGCCTGCCGCAGCAAATTGACGATCGGACCGCTGGTGGTGCCACGTACGATGGAATCGTCCACCAGGACAACGCGCTCGCCCTTCAGGTCAGCCAGCGGGTTGTATTTGATGGCGACGCCTAAATCGCGCATGCGTTGGTCCGGCTGGATGAACGTCCGCCCGATGTAGCGGTTTTTGATGAGCGCCTCGCCGAAGGGAATGCCGGATTCGTAGGCGTAGCCGATGGCGTGCGCCGTCGCCGAGTCCGGCACACCGATGACAATGTCGGCTTCGGCGGGATGCTCGCGCGCCAGTTGGCGCCCCATCTTGCGGCGCACGTTGTGGACCGAGCGACCTTCCAGCATCGAATCAGGCCGGGCGAAGTAGACGTACTCGAAGATGCAGAGGGAAGCGTGTCCCGCAGCGTCGGAATTCTGATCCCGCGTCTGCCAGGAGGTAACGCCATTCACATCCAGGCGCACGATTTCGCCGGGGTTGAGTTCGCGCACAAACTCCGCCCCGATGGGGCCAAACGCGCACGATTCTGACGCGAAGACCCAGCCGCTGCCGTTGAGCTTGCCCAGGCACAACGGGCGGAATCCCCACCGGTCGCGCACGGCGTAGACGGCGTCGCGCGTGAGGATGGTGAGCGAGTACGCGCCCTGCGCCCGCAGCATGAAATCGGTGATGCGCGCATCCCAGGTATCCCCGGCAGCTCCGGCGAGCATCTGCGTGATCACTTCGCTATCCGACGAGGATGTGAGACCCACACCGCGTTGTAACAAGTCGCGGCGCAGAGCATGGGTGTTGGTGAGATTGCCGTTGTGCGCAATCGCCAGGGGACCCAACGCCGTCTCGATGAGGTAGGGCTGCGCGTTCAGCAGTTTGACGCTGCCGGTCGTCGAGTAGCGCGTGTGGCCGATGGCAAGGTCGCCGCGCAGGAGGTGCAGGTTGTCCTCGTTGAAGACCTGGGAGACAAGACCCAGGCCCTTGTGGAGGTGAGCCAAGCCACGTTCGCTGGTGCAAATCCCCGCGCTCTCCTGTCCACGATGTTGCAGGGCGTAGAGTGCGAAGAACGACATCCGGGCCACGTCCACGCCGGGCGCGTAGATGCCACAAATACCACAGGCCTCTTTAAGTTTGATGTCCAACATTATGCCTTGTCTGCCGCATACAACCGTTGCCGCTGCTGCTCCTGCGCCGCCGACACTTTCTCGCGCAACGCCGCGTCGCCAACGCCGAGGATTTTCGCCGCCAGCAGCGCCGCGTTGTTCGGCTCCAGCACGACGGCCGGCGCGACGCCCGACGGCGTCCGCAGCGACGAGTAGAGGTCCGCGCCGCCAAACTTATCCGAATAGGGCGGGCAGGCGATCACCGGAGCAGCAACGGACGCGTCTACCATCCCGCTCAATGCGTTGCTGCGTCCCGCGACGGTAATGTAAACCTTCGGCTGAGGATCGGCTTCATACTCAGCCAACAAATCCAACAGATAGCGCGGCACTTTGTGCGCCGACGCGATGCGTGTGACGTGCGGGATGCCGAAATCGTCCAGCGCCGCCATGATTTTGGCCGCGAAATCGCGGTCGGCAGGAGAACCCAAAATAAGAACGGCTAACATAAAGACTCCTTTACGAAATATAGTATGCGCAACCTTGCGAAGGTTACAGATGACGCTGTTAAAAAGCGCTCTCCCGTCAAAGCAGGTTGGTTTGCATAAAAATGTTTGCGCTAACCTTCGTAAGGTTTACGCCCTTGATTACAATTCTTGCCGCTCAAACGCCGCCATCGCGCCGAGGACGCAGACGACCACGAGCGTCAAGGCCATCGCGACCGCGCCGCCGTTGGCAGTGACGGGCGCAGTCGATGTCCCCAGGCCGAGTTGGCTCGCCCAGGCGACCAGCGCGTTGGGCATCACCGGTCCGAACCAGGGCAGATTGCCGGCGAGCATCAGCAGCACCGCGCCGCCCAACCCCACCCCGGCTGCCGTGCCGACCGAGCGGGTCAGGGCGCTGCCCAACAGCGTCACGGCGACGAAGGTCATAAACCAAGCCAGAAGCAGCAAGTTGCTGAACAGAAAAGCGCCCGTGTTCACCGGGCCAAAGAGGAACCACGCGTAATAGAGCGTACACAGCGCCGCAATGACAAAAGCGGCGATATAGACGACGGTCTGCGCGGCGAATTTGCTGCACACGAAAACCCAACGCGGCATTGGCTTGCTCAAGATCAACGCAGCCGTCCCTTTTTCCTTTTCTCCGGCGATAGCGCCCATGCCGAGCAGCACAGCAATCATAAAGCCGAACTGCGTGAGGTTTTTCACATACTGCGTCATCACATCTGCAATGCTTGGTTCGGGGATCAGATCGGCGAATTGCTCCGCGCCCGGAACCGCGCGGATGATTTCCGGGGTGAACTTGGCGGCGAGGGGTGAGAGCAAACCGATGAAAGCGAACACCGCACCCACCACGATGATGCGTTTGGTACGCCATTGCTGCAACAGCTCTTTGCGCGTAGCGGCGATGAAAATGCGCCACTCGCTGCCCGGGGATGCCGCTGCGTGGCGCGGACCAGCCTCTTTCCGCCACACGCGCCAGAGCCAGACCAGTCCCGGCGATAGCAAAAGTAGCAGCGCCCCATAGATAATGACCACCGATTCGGTTTGCTGCGCCACGTAGACGGCGACGGCGTCAAACGCGGCGTGGTATGCAATCGCCAGCGGAACGTAACAGACTTTACGCTGCGCAAACGCCCGCCAAACGAGGAGTGACAAAAGGACGTGAATGACCATTGCGAAGCAACGCTCGACAAAAGGGAGTGCGGCCCACAGCGGCGAACCGTTGAGGGTCTCCAGTTGGTGGCTCAATGCCGTCATCTGGTCAGCGGAGAGATTGAGCGTCGCCAAATCCACGCTTTGCAGCGAGAGCAGCGATGTGACCGACGCGGCAACCTGTACGCCGCCGAAGACCATCGCCTCGATGCCGCCGTGCCCGATACCCAGCATCACCCCATGCTCGAAGCGGCGGAAGCGCCGCAACAGCGCGTACCCAACAGTGCGCGCCAGTTCCTCGCAAAGGCCCGCCGTCAGCCCCAGGATAAGCGCCGTCTGCCAGAGCGACGGCCCAGCGAGCGTCCCCGTCGCCGGTAGCAGGCCCACATCCGCCAACCACTCATTCAGGGGGATGTGAACAATTTGCGATCCAACAAAGGTTGCCGAACCAACCAGAAACAGGAACCAAGGTGTAGCAAAACGACGGCGCAGCAGCACCGCCAGAATCACCGGCGTAATAATCATCAGCAAAACAGCAATAGAATAGGCAAACACAATCATCTTCTCATCCTCAGTTACCTTGCATCCTGCATCGTGCTTCCTGCGTCTTCACGCGCTCACTTTCAGGAAAATTTCTTCCAGTGTTGGGCGCACCCACTCGTAGCGGGTCAAGATGACGCCCTGTTGCAGAACGAGCGGCAGCAAAGCTTGCTTGGCGTGCGCCACATCGTTGACGACGACACGCAGGATGGCTTTATCCTGCGTCACGCCGGTGATCCACGGCTGCGCTGGTAGAGAGGTAAGCAAAGTCTCTGACCACGGCGGGCTGGCGACGTCGAGTTCCAGAACCGCCGTGTTGAGGGGATAACGATCCCGCAGTTCATCGCGCCCGGCGACCAACAGCAGTTGACATTTGTGGATGATGGCAATCGTGTCGCAGATGCGTTCCACGTCGGCGAGAATGTGGCTGGAGAAGAAAACGGTGACGGAACCGCGCAGCTTGTCCAACAGATCGAGCACCTCGTGACGTCCCGCCGGGTCGAGAGCGCTGGTCGGCTCGTCGAGCAGCAGCACGGGCGGGCGGTGCAGGAGCGCCTGCGCGATTCCCATACGCTGGTGCATCCCGCCGGAGAAGCCACCGATTTTACGCCGCGCGGCGTCTTTCAGCCCCACCAGTTCCAGCATTTCCTCAATGCGCGTCTTGCGGTCGGCGGCGGACATCTCGAACAAGCGCCCGGCGTAATCCAGATACTCGCGCGGCGTCATCCACGCATAGAAGGCCGGGTCTTGTGGCAGATACCCGAACTTCTCGCGGGCGTGACTGTCCGAGTTGGTCGTCTCCAACCCGGCGATCCAGGCGCGACCGGCGGTTGGATGGCCCAAACCCACCAGCAGGCGCATCGTCGTCGTCTTTCCGGCCCCGTTTCGTCCCAGGAAGCCGAAGATCGAGCCATAAGGCACGGACAGGTCCAGGTCTTGCAGCGCGATAACGTCACCGTAATGGCGGGTCAGCCCTTCGCATTGAATGGCGGCGGTCATGCTTCCTCGCGCCCCAGCGTGAAGTAAAGAATCGGGCCGATCAGGTTGACGCCGACAGCGATCACAATCCACAGCCATTTCGGGCCGCGCAGCTTTGACTGCTTGATGATATCGAGCACTGCGGCAATTTTCAAGCCCAAGTCGATGAGAATGATGGGAACCAGCAAAGGCAGATAAGGCATAAGATCATTAAGGGTCATGGTATCTCTCCCAAAATAGTCTGATAGTCGTTAGTCAGATAGCCAACAGTCGACTTGACAAAGTTTCCCCGACTTTTAAGGCTCATTTATAACGCGAGTGACGCCTATCTGTCCTTCAAACGCATCGCAAATCCGCGCTGCGGTGAATGAATGCATCGGCTGTGGCAGCGCATCCTGGGCGAAAAAGCCCACTTCAGCAATTTCCGTGTTGGATTCCCAGGCTTCCCGTCCGATGATTTCCGCTTCGATAGACAACACCAAGTCATCCTTGAACGTCGCCGCGTAGGCACCCAACAGCCGTCCGGCTCGAACGATGTAGCCGGTCTCTTCCCACACCTCACGTTCCAGCGCCGCAATGGGCGACTCACCGCTCTCCATCCGTCCGCCGGGTGTGGTCCAATTCTGCGGGCCATAAGCCCGTTTGACACACAAGATGCGCCTCTTGTCATCAAAAATCGCGGCAAAAACACCAATTGTGGTCATGAGGTGTGCGTAACGCTTAGCCTACACTTGTTGTAGAACGACATGCCGGGGTTGAAACCCATATCGCACGTAAAACCCAAATGCCTGCTCATTACCTGTTGCTACCACCAACCGCTTCATGGGAACGTCGTACTCATCCATCCACGCCAGCGCGTGCTGAATCAGAGCGTCGCCAATCCCTTGCTCGCGATAATCCGCATCGATGAAGATGGATTCGATCACGCCGACATCATCGGTTACAAGGCTAACGCAATAGCCAACGACGTTTCCAGTGTCCGCGTCTTGCGCCAGTTCCACGCGGAGATCTCCGTCCTTCTTCAGGAGACCAGCCTTGCGCCAGGCATACGTGCGCGCGGCATAATCCTCCCCGAAATGCGGCGACTGGGCAGCGTGCTGCGCGTTGAGCTCTTCCCACAGTGGGCCGATGGCGTCCAACAATTCTGTGCTGCCGGTGATGTAGACAATCGTCATTCCGGGAAATACCTCCTGACAAGGCTACGGCACATACCGGCTGACCCCGCGAACTGTCCCCACCCAAACCACGCCTTCCAGAGTGACCCAGACGCACTCAATATCACTCGGGAGAAGACCATCAGCGGTGGTGAACGTCTGCCAGGTCCCATCCTCCGGGTTGAAGTGTCCCAAATTGTTGCCCCAGGCCCACACGGTTCCATCGGCGGCTCCTTGCAATCCTCTCACCCAGTCGGAAGCCCAATCGTAACGCTCCCAGCCATCCACTGTCCGATGATAGAGATCGCCACCGGAGGCCGCCCATACGTCACCGTCGGGCGTTCCTCCCACTGCATCAACCTCGGCGTTTGCGTTGTCTAGTGTTTCGGTTGTCCAATCGCTCCCGTCGTAATGCGCCAGACCACCCTTTCCGGCAACCCAGAGTGTCCCGTCCGGAGCCACGTAGAACGCATTGAACTTCTTGGCAAGCAGGGGGTGATCAGTCGCCGTGAAGGTCGTCCAACTGTCAGCCTGCGAATCATAGCGCAGCAACTTATCGTAGCCCCACACCCACATGATATCGTCCGGAGCGAACGTGATGCCGTAGACCGTCACGCCATCCAGTGCCGCTGGCTTCATGATCCGCCATCCACCACCGTCGTACCAGCGCAACTCGCCATAGTAACCGATCCAGACGCGGCCCGTACTATCTACACCAGGGAAGCTGGGACCATTCGACACGCCCTCTGCCTCACCAAATGCTTGCCATGTTCCCTGGCCTGCTGCGTAGCGTGTAAGACCTGCGTCAGTATGTGCGAACCACAATGCCCCATCGTCCTCCTGGACAATAGCGCGCACGTGATTGTGGGCCAATGTCGCCGGGAGAGCCCAGGTTTGCCAGACATCGCCATCATAACGCAGCAGACCGCCGACGGTGGCAAACCACAGTGCATCATCGTCTTCGGTAATATCAATTACCGGCCAGGACAACTCAGGATATGCATCAGCAGTGAAAACCGTCCATTCATTATCGTCAGGGTCGTAAGCAAAGACACCCTCACCGCCGAACCACACCCGATCATCCCGAGTCTTGTAAACAGTGTGAAGCTCGACGTCGGACAATCTGGACAGCGACGCAAAAGTGCCGCGTTGTACATCCATCCGGCCCGCACCTTTCCAGAACGTAAAGTACAGGGCATCGCCATCCTCTGCAAGCTGCAACGCACTGACATAGTTGCCCGGCAAGCCCTCCTCCTGCGTATACAATCGCCACGCATCCCCATTGAAGTGGAACAGCCCTTGCTCCTCCACAGCGACGAAGAGACCCGCGTCCTCATCGCTCAGCAGTCCTCTCGGGCGAGGAGAACTGACGGGCAAAGGCTCCGCAGGCGCCGCGCGCCATTCAGTGCCATCATAGTACATCAACGCGGGGTCGGCGTACAACACCGCAGCCCAGATGCCGCCTGTCGCATCCTTGAACAGTGTGCGCGTCCACGCCGGTTCAATGCCGTCGCTCTTGCCAAAAGTGGACCATACGTTCCCATCGAATACCGCAATGCCGGAAGCGGTTCCCACCCATAACCGGTCGTCGTCATCGACGAGCAACTCGTTGATAACGTTACTGGGCAACCCATCCGCCGTGGTAAAAATATCGTAAGTTTCGTATAGTATATCCCAGCGCATCAAGCCTCCCGGCCCACCACCCCAGACGTAATCCCCTTGAACAGCTACCGCATACAAGATGTTGTTGTTCACAAAGCTACGCCAACCAGTTGCCGGAGTGAGTCGCACCGCATCAAGGTTTGCATAACCGGTGTCACTGCCGCCGACGATGATGCTGAACTTGGAATCGGCTGCCAGCGACAGGGTTGCCAATGGATACCAGGCATTGCCCTGATCGCGCTGGTTCACATTGACTACCGTCTCGCCGTCCGCAGAGACTAACGTATGCGGCGTATCGGTAGCACGATCTTCGCCGCGCGGCCACCACGCCCAAATGTCGTACAGGCCACCTTTAGCAATAATGAAATTGCAACTCACACGGCAGTCAACACAGCCGGGCTCGGCGTAGAGGAAATCCTCGTCATGCGAAGCGCCACCACAGTCACCGTCATCGCACGTATCCCACTGTCCCACCTCAACAGCGCACGCAGCATCCAGGTTATCCAGCATCAACTCGGTGCTGAACAGAGCCGGGACAGGCGTCGCCGCACCCTCCAGTGCCTGGGGCACTTCCGGCGTAGTGACGAACGGTTCTTCATCTTCGCCAGGTCGTAGAGTCGGCCATAGCACTATCGCCGCCACCACCAGGATGATCAATCCCACCACACCACCCACGACGGGCAGCCAGGGGAAAGGTCGTTTCTTGCGTTCCGGCACAGGTTCAGTTGTGGCTTCGGGTGCAGGGGATGATGGAGAAGGCGGCACAGGGGTTGGCACACGAGCCGATACAGCAGGTACCTCGGCCGGTGGGGACGGCGGGGGCGTGGGAATCACCGCCGTTGGACCACCGGGAATCGGCGGCAGGACCACCTCGGTGGGCAGACCATCTACGGCGCGTTCTAGTGTCTCCACCATCTCTAGCGCCGTCTGGAAGCGATCTTCGGGCATTTTCGCCAGCGCCTTGAGGATGACCCGCTCGATCACTTCCGGTATGTCCGGGCGGAAAAAACGCGGCAATGGCAGGGGATCGTAGACGTGCTTCATCATCACCGCCAGCGGCGTCTCCGCATCGAAGGGAACCTGGCCCGTCACCATCTCGTAGAGCATCACTCCAAGCGCGTAGATATCGCAGCGCGCATCGAGTGGCTTGCCCAATCCCTGTTCGGGCGCCATATAGGCGGGCGTGCCGATGACCGCGCCGGTACCGGTGAAATTCGCCGTCCCCGCAACGATCTTGGCGATGCCAAAATCGGTAAGGAAGGCGTTGCCCTGGGGATCGATGAGTACGTTACTTGGCTTAATGTCACGGTGGATGACGCCCTGATCGTGGGCATAGCCGAGTGCGCGCCCCACCTGCCCCATAAGACGCGTGATCTCGCGCAAGCTCAGCGTGCCCTGTTGCGCAATCAGATCGTGCAGCGTCCCCGCCTCAATGTAGCGCATCACCAGATACGTGATGCCCTCCTGCTCGCCGTAGTCGTACACCGGCAGAATGTGCGGATGTTCGAGCCGCGCCAGCACGCGCGCTTCCTGGGTGAAACGCGCCACAAACGTCGCGTCCTGGGTAAAGTGGCTCGGCAGGATCTTCACGGCTACGTAGCGATCCATCGAGGGCTGGTACGCCTTGAAGACGGTCGCCATCCCGCCCTGACCGATCTGCTCGATGAGCCGGTAATTACCGAGTGTCTTGCCAATGTATGGATTCATGGCTATAAAAAGGAATTCAATATTCTAGGGATCCGTTCCTCCGCCGGATACGCCCCTGGCGCAAATGGCTTTCCTGTGAGTTTCTCATAGCACGCGATGTAGCGCTGGCTGACTTGTGTGATCAGCTCATTCGTGGGTGCGGGCGGCCCGTCACTTCCGAGTGACGCTCCGTCACCGCGATAGCCGCGCTCGGCGTACCAAAGGCGCAGGAATTCCTTGTCGAAGTTATCCGGTTCCTCCCCGGCGGCGCGCCGCGCCTCGTAGGTATCGGCGATCCAGAAGCGGCTGCTGTCGGGCGTGTGGACTTCGTCGATGAGCATCACCCGGCCATCCGGCGCGCGCCCGAACTCGTATTTCGTGTCCACCAGGATGAGGCCACCTTTACGTGCGATCTCTTGTCCACGCGTGAAGATCGCCAGCGCCGCCGACTGCACCTGCTCCCACGTCCTGGCATCCAGCAGACCGCGCTCCACCACTTCAGCGCAGGTAATGCGTTCATCGTGCTCGCCCTTCGTCGTCGGCGTGATGATCGGAGCGGGCAGCGCGTCGTTCTTCTGTAAACCGTCGGGGAAGTCGTAGCCGTAGATAGTGCGCTCGCCGAGAGAATAGCGATACCACAGCGCGGTCTTCGTCACGCCGCTGATGTAGCCACGCACAATCACCTCGATGGGGAACGGCTCGCACTCTGCCGCCAACAGCACATTGGGATCAGGCACATTGAGGACATGGTTGGGGGTAATGTCACGCGTCTGCTCGAACCAGAACGCGCTCAGTTGATTGAGCACCTGCCCCTTAAATGGCACGGCAGTGAGGATACAGTCGAAAGCCGAGAGACGGTCGGTCGTCACCAACAGGCGGCGCTTATCGGGCAATGCAAAGGACTCGCGGACTTTGCCGCTGGCGTGAGCGTGAGGCCAGGCGATGTCTATCTTTTTCAGCGCAAGAGGTATCGCGTGCAGTACAGTCTCATCGAGCATCGTTCATCCCCCCTTGAATGATCACGTGCCTACTTATGAAGCTTTGAGCGTGCATCCGAGAGTATAGCATGTAATCTCGAATATGTAGAATCAGTAGATCACAAAATGCTCTGAGGGGATCGCCAGATCCCCGTTCTAGTCTGGATCTGGCGATCCAGACCAAGCAAAATTAGATCT
>JAFGSL010000435.1 GCA_016934645.1 Anaerolineae bacterium | reverse complement strand
TCGTAAATTTATAACTTACCGTAAGCAAGCCGAAAACGGGCGTTACAAGTCCGCGATGTCGGGAAGTTATTTAGTTTTCGGCCCTTAGTGAATAGATTCCGGTCTGCACCAATTTTCACGAATGGGAAGATTACATTAGTGCAAATTCGTGAAGATTAGTGGTGAAAATATGGCAATTGTGCCGCTTCGTCCCGCATCAGCGCCTCGACGTCGTCCAGTTCCAACGGGGCAGCGGTGGTGAAGACTTCAATGCCCGTTTCGGTGACGACGACGGTATCTTCCACGCGGATGTAGAGCTGCTCTTCAGGAATCCACATCTGCGGGTCCACGGCAAAGACCGTCCCCGGCAGGAGGGGGCGGCGGGTGTAGTCACCGTCGTCATGGACGGCCATGCCGACAGGGTGCGAAAGATGCCCGCGAAACTCCAGCGTGCGGCGCGCGCCCTCGCGATGACTTTCTTTCGAGAACAACCAGCTTTCCCAGATGCCACGCATCACCTCGGCGGCCTCATCCATCACCTGACCCGGCGTAACGCCGGGACGGAGTATGGACAGCAGAACTTTGTGATACGCGACGATGTAGCCATACAGTTCCCGCTGCCACGGGGCGTAGATGCCGTTGACCGGCCACATCCGCCCGATGTCGCTGGTGTAGTACCGGCACTCCGGCGCGACGTCCATCAATACCAGGTCGCCATCCTGCAAGGGACAGTGGTTCAGGAAATAGTGGATGTGCCAGATGTTCTCGCCACCGGCGATGATGGGACGGTACCCCTCGCCCTGCGCGCCGTTGACGGCGTAGATGTAGTTTGCCAGCGCGCCAAGTTGCCCCTCGATGACGCCGGGCCGCGTGACGCGCATCGCCTCGCGGACGGCTTGCGCGCAGAGCCGGCCCGCGCGCCGCATCACGGCGACTTCGCGTGGGCTTTTGACCGAGCGCATCTCGTCGAGAACCGGTGTCAGATCGCGCACCTCAATCCGGGGGAAGCGTGAGCGCAGAAGCGCGATGAGGCGCTGTTCCCGCGCCGGCTGTCCATCCCAGGGATCGCGCGCGCCCATCTGGTTGGCCCAGAGCAGGTCGTGGCGGGTTTCGGTGCGCAGTTCGGCGGGTGCGTGTGGCGTGTAGACCACTCGTGCTTCCGCCAGGTGCTCGGAGAGGGTCTCGCGCAGGCAGACGGCGTCCACGCCGGTGAGCGATTTCACCAGGTCGGCGTCTTCCAGGCCTGGCGGCGCGCCTTCGCCAAGTTGTGCCCGACCCCGTTCAGGCAGGTACAGTGTGGCGGTGCGCGCCGCGCCATCGAGCAGGAGATACGCCTGGGGTGTCTCCAGGCCGCAGCAATAGAAGAATTCGTTGGTCTGACGGAAGGCCACGTAGCCGCGCGGCGCGGGCGCGCTCTGCACCAGCGCATACGCTTCCGCGCCGATAGCGTCAAAGAGCTTGTCCCGGCGGGTGATAAACTCTTCCGCCGGGAAATCGGTTTGCCAACGGGAAATAGGGTGGTTGGGCAAGGTCATAGTGTCACCTCTAGGAGTAATTTTTAGGGCGCAGGTTTCCGCAGATGCACGCAGATTAATTTAAAAATCAGCGTGCATCTGCGTTTATCTGCGTCCCATTCTGTTTTTATTTCTGGCGGATGGGGAAGTAGACGGTGTAGCGCTCATCCTGGACTTCGTACAGGGGGACGAAACGCAGGCCGCGTTCCTGACCGCGCGCGCGGTAGCCCTGACGCCAGAACCACCATTCACGCTCGTTATCGGGGGTAAGGATCGTCTCAAGGTGGTCCGTGTCGCCGACCAACACCCGTTCCTCGTCGCACAGGCCCGCCAGCACGACCGGGCCATCCATAAAGGCGACGGTGCCCGGCTCGTCGGGCAGGGGGCTGGTCCACAGACTCTTGGGGAATTCGACACGCACGGTGTCGCCGCCCTGCCACGTCCGCTGAAGGGCCAGAAAACTGGCTGGCGATGCTGCGACGCTCTGCGCCTCCCCGTTGACCCAGACATGCGCCTCTCCAACCACCCACCACGGCACGCGCATCTGCAGGGCAAACGTCGCCGGGCGCTCGCTGTGAATGGATAACTCGATCGTCCAGCGATCCGGTCTCTGGCGTGAGCCATCAGGGGTGCGTGGCCCGGGCATACAGGCTTCGGTATCGAAGGTTTGCTTAATCGTCACCGGGACGCCGTCCCACTGCCAGGCCAGTTCCGTGGGAATGTACTGGCTCACAATCAGACCACCGTCGCTTTCATAGTAGGTGTGGTTGCCATAGATCGTGTGCGCCTGTACCAGCGAACCGTGGCAGCACCAGAAATCATGAGTGGGCGTGCCCCAAACCTTGACCGAGCCGGCCTGTAGCGGCAAGAAATAGGCGATCATACCGGTCTCGGCGTTCTGCTGCGCCAGGATGCCGTTGTAGAGGTTGCGCTCCCAGTAATCGGCGTAGGCCACGTCACCTGTCCAGCGCAGGAGGTAATCGGCCAGGCGCATCATGTTGTAGACGACACAGTGCTCCTGATTCTTGTCGCCGAGGCGGGCGGCGAACTCGAAAGGCGGGGTCCAGACTTCGCCGGTGGTCTGGCTGCCGGTGCAGAAGATGCCCCGGTCGGTGACGGCGGAGCGCCAGTAGGCTTCGGCGACGTCGCGCCAGCGCTGCTCGCCGGTGACCTCGTAGGCTCGGGCGGCGCCGTGTGCTTCGGGGATGGTGGTGTTAGCGTGACGATTGGTCAGCGGGTCTTCGCCGGCCAACAGCCGCTCGAAGAGGCGCGGGCGGTCGTAGCGGCGCATCAATTCCAGGTGCTCTTCCCGGCCCGTCAGCCCGTACAGGTCGGCCCACACTTCCAGCATCCCTCCGGTCTCTACGTCCAGGATGTCGTCCAGCTCTTCGCGAGAGAACTGCTCCGTCCAGCGATAGAACCAGTCGGCCCATTGATTCAAAATATCAAATGCCTGTTCGTTCCCGGCAAAGGCCGCCATCTCGTAGAGGCCCATTAGAGTTTTGTGCAGAGTATAATGTGGCGCCCATACCGACTTTCCACGGGCGACCCAGTCCAAGTATTTTTCTGGAATCGAGCCGGCCCATCCACCGCCGTTCTCCTGTTGGCAACGGGCCAGCTCCGCGACGATGAAATCGGCCTTCGCCTTGATCTGCATATCACCGGTGTTGGCGTAAGTATGGGCGGCAGCAGAAAGCCAGTGGCCGAGGAAATGCCCACGCAACTGGCAGGTCGGGGCTTCCCAGCCCCAGTGAATGTCCTCGGGGCGATGGCGCATACTCCACAAGCCAGCTTCGAGATAATAGTTCTGAAGCAAGTTTTGATTTTGAAGGCTCATCACATAGTCGTAATTCAACCTGGCCCGCTGTTGGAAGAGGCTGGGCAACAATTTTACAGTTCCGGGGCGAACTGGACGAAAGATGGTTTGCATAACAAATCCTCCTTTAGAATAGAATTTTCGATTTGCATTGACTTGTCAAAATCTCAATTTTTTCATTATGTTTCACAGCACCTCCCTAAAAATGGTCAAAATTCTGAGGTCAGAAGAGGTATTTTCCGCGCGAGGCGATGTAATCAGGTCAACGGATCGCGGCAATTGGTATACATCATTCGCTGCTGGCGGATGATGCTCCCTTGCTCTTGCTTGAATTGCCATTCGCCTGTAGCGGCTCCGCACGATTGGCGCACGACCAACTCGCCTTGAACTAACGTCGGCTCAACCACATCGGTTTCCTGGTTGATTAAGCGCAGCAAGGATTCGGCTGAAATATGCCCCATTGTCTCGCAGGGCATCGTGACCGTTGTAATCGCCGGGCGCACGAAACCGGAAAAGTCCCGGTTGTCATAACCGACGACGGCGATATCGTCAGGCACACGTAACCCAGCGTCTTGAACGGCGTAGATGACGCCCAACGCCATCAAATCGTTGCCGGCGAAGATCGCCGTAGGCCGGGGTGTATGGGCGAGCAACTGCCGGGCAACCACAAAGCCGCTTTGTACTTCCCAATCCCCCCTGCCTACCAGCGTGGGGTCAAAGGGGATATTCCAGGCGGCCAATTCTTCACGATACCCCGCCAGACGGTTGACGGTTGCATCCCACCCTTCGGGACCGTTGATAAACGCTATCCGTCGATGGCCCAAACAGGCCAGATGTCGGATAGCTAATCGCGCGCCATATAAATCATCTGGGATCACCGAATTAGGATTCAGGGAATTAAAGAGGCGATGAACAAAGATATGCGGTCTTTCAATTAACTTGGCGACTTCGGCGGAAGAGCGTGTGTAAGACTCTACAAAAATGATGCCATCTATATGTCGCCGCGCTAGGTCGGCAATAGCAGCGCTTTCTACTTCTGGATCCCAATCTGAGTTAATAATGAGACTGGAGTAGCCATGTTGGCTAAGATAATCATGGATCCCCCGGGTAA
The DNA here is from genome assembly GCA_016934645.1 of Anaerolineae bacterium. Next base: position 2,524 of record JAFGSL010000435.1, on the reverse strand, counting down.
TAGGTGGAATGAAGGGACTGAGGACATTCTCAACGATGAGTCCTATGGTAAAAGTTTGCTCCGTGCGCAGCCCCCGCGCGATGAGATTCGGGCGGTAACCGAGTTTTTCGGCTGCTTTAAGAACCTTGAGGCGAGCTTGGGAAGATACAGGATAATCACTATTATTGAGAACCCGTGAAGCAGTTGCGTTCGAGACACCCGCGGCTTGCGCTACATCGGCCAGTGAGACAGGCATTTCAAGATCTCCCAAATGGAATACAGATAACAGAAAACGTTTTCTATGTGACAAATTATAATAGAAAGCGTTTTCTACGTCAAGTGAGAATTGAATAATGTGAGGAGATAGGTGAGGGTAGAGAACGGAGAACACAGCGCCCGGTTTATGCTCTGCCTGCCGGGCGCGCATCTGGACGAGTGAGTGTATCTGTTGGTGCTCACACGGTGGCCTGTGGCGCACCCAGATTCAAGACACGTGATGTGGTAAATCCTATAAGGCCAATAAGCATAGCCAGTACCCCGGCGCCGACGTACCAAACCTGTGGCCCCAGGTGATCGAACACTGGCCCGGCGATGACCAGACTCAATGGCGAGATTGCCGTAGAGATGCTGTCGAAAAGTGCCAGGACCCGCCCCTGCATCGTGGGGTCAACCGCTTTCTGCACCAGGGCCTGGATAGGCGCCATGCATATCGGCATCATAAAGCCACCGACGAACATGCCCCCCACCGCCAGCCAGAAGGCCGAGGCCGGCGCCAATCCGGTGACCAATATCGCGCTTGCCATGCCGATGATGCCCAGCAGAGAGGTCTGCATCGGGCGGCGGAACCCGCCCCAGACGCTCAACGCCATTCCCCCGCAGATCATCCCAATCCCAACCGCTGCGCCAATTAAGCCAAACTCACGTTCTGCACCACTGAAGCGCCGCGTAACCAGAATCGAGGTCAACATAAAGGCCGGACTGGAGAGAAAGTTGATGCTTGTGGAGATGGACAGCATCTCCGACGCGCCGCGCCAGTGCCAGATATAGCGTACTCCGGCGCACACGTCTTCCCACAGAGACCGCCACCCGGCCAATGGCACGTTTGCGCTCGCTACACGCGGTGGATTGGGAATCGAAACGAGCAATAGAACTATGATGGCTAGAAAAGTGCCGATGATGTCCACTGTGATAATCGCGTGTAACGGCATCGCGTGTACCAGCATTGCCCCCAGCGGTGGTGCGGCGACAAGAACAAGGCCCTGTAGCATCTGGTTCAGCCCAGCCACCCGTGCGAGATGTTTTTCCGGTACCATCAATGCAGTTGAGGCCAGCATCGCCGGCATCTGGAAGCTCTTGCCGCACGCGCGCGCCAGGATAATCAGGTAAATGATGCCAAGCGAGGCCACATTCGCCTGGAAAACATATCCCAGGCAGAGCAATGACAAGATGATAACGCCGTAACTTGCAAGCAGCACCGTCCGACGACTCCACCGGTCTGCGAGCGCGCCCAGGAAGGGGCTGAGCAATGCCCGTGGGAGCAGCGCCGTCATGGTCGCAATTCCCACCACCGTCGCTGAGTTGAAGGATTCGGTCAGCCACCAGATTAGGGCAAACTGGACTAATTCACTGGTCATCATCGCCAGTGCCTGGCCCACCCAGATCGTGAAAAACGGCGCTGGCCAGTAGGGAAGTGCTTGTTTGGGAACACTCTGTATGTGCGTCATTTTATGTCCTTCCTGTATATAGTTTGATAACCCAACTATTTTGCTAAAAAAACTTACTGTCAATCAACTTCCAGGTTGTGAAAGGCTTTTAGCAACAATTAGTTGATCTTTCGGTATGCCTTGTCTGAAAGTGTCTTAGGGTATATTTGTTAAAACCTTAATTAGTTTGATTTGGCAACTGTTGTATTTTACAACTAAACTCAGAATTTGTCAAGTGGGACGCATTTACAAAGTTAGCTTTTATTCTGGTTGGGGAGCTGGGTATTTTCCGACTTCGAGCAAAGCTCGAAGTCGGAAAATACCCTCTTTATATTGGTCATTTTGACTGTTCGCGACTCTTTTGATCTGCTAGGCTATTTCTTTCCCAGAAAACGCCGCCCGTGTAGCCTTGGATGCTTTGATCTTCTTTTGCCATGTCCAGCCGTCGTTCTGCGAGACAACAATAGACTTCGTCTACTTCGATCCCGATGTAGTGACGCTTCAGTTTGCTGGCAACGACCGACGTTGTTCCAGATCCCAAAAAGGGATCGAGCACAACATCGCCTTCATTCGTGCTCGCCAGGATAATCTTGGCGAGCATTTTCTCTGGCTTCTGTGTGGGATGGTCTGTGTTTTCGGGCATAGACCAGAACGGTACGGTGAGGTCTGTCCAGAGATTCGAAGGGTGCGTCAGGCGAAATCGTCCCCGGTTTGATTCGTGCCAGTCCTTTGGTTTTCCCTTACGATCTATGTAAGGGGCCATGACCCGTCGTTTGAGTTTAACGTTCTCTACATTGAAGGTGTAGTCATCGGATACGGTACAAAACCAGATGTCTTCCGAG
>JAFGSL010000434.1 GCA_016934645.1 Anaerolineae bacterium | reverse complement strand
CGAATTGATCGCTCAAACGGCGCAAGCTCTGCATCTGGGGGATTCTTGGGCTGCGCCGTGATTCCCTCGTTTTATTGATAAGATACTAAAAATGTCTGCTGAAATTGTCGCCAATGAACTGAACGCAAGAAGATCCACAAACATAACAAAAGAGAGGTCGTCTTTCAAAAACCTCAATGCGACGCGCATCATCGCCACAATCATCGGCGTGTTCTTTGGATTGCTTTCCGGTGTGAACCACGGTTTCTTCGAAGTCTTGCAGGGCAACACCCCCACCGGCGGCCTTTTCATCTATGCCATCGGGGAAGCACAAAGATTCTGGCCCCTGGGCGGCGAGCTGGCCTTCACCCTCATCCCGAATTTTCTGACCACCGGCATCGCCTCGATGATCGTCGGGGTGGCCATTGCGATCTGGTCGATCTGGTTTTTGCCCACCCGACATGGGCGTACCGTCTTCCTGGGGCTGTTCATCCTGAGCTTCCTGGTGGGCGGCGGCATCGGTCAGGCCTTCTTCTTTATCCCGGCCTGGGCTTTTGCGACGCGCCTGGGCAAGCCACTGACCTGGTGGCGGAAGGTGCTTCCCCCCAGCGTGTGGCCGGTCCTGTCCCGGCTCTGGGTCGTTACGCTCGCGCTGATGATCCTCACCATGTTGGTCGTTTTGGAGATCGGGTTTTTCGGCTATTTCCCTGGGATCGCGGAGCCTGCACGCGTGGAGAGCAGCGCCATGGTCTTTTTGTTCTCGGCAGTCATGCTATGCGTGATCACGTTCATCGCCGGGTTCGGGCATGAACTTCTAAGAATGGAGCAAAACAACACAAAGAAGGTATCCCGTGCTTAAAATCATCGTTGGTGTGTTCATGGTGTTACACGGCCTGGTACATTTGTTGTATCTGGGACAGAGGCAGAGATTCTTCGAGCTTCAACCCGGACTGGTTTGGCCCGATGGTGCGTGGGCGTTTTCGAGACTTTTGGGCGATGTAACCACCCGGAAACTGGCGGGGGTGCTGTTGGTATTGGCAGCCATGGGTTTTGTAGCAGGCGGCGTAGGCATACTAGCCGGACAAGACTGGTGGCGCTTACTCGTCGTAGGGGCAGCGGTGCTCTCCGCCGTGCTTTATATCCTCATGTGGAATGGGTACTTGCAACAGCTGGATGATCAGGGGATTATCGGCATTTTGATCAACGTCGCCATTTTGGCGGCAGTCCTCGTATTGCGCTGGCCCAAATTCTGAGATACTGGGATCTCTCTAGGTTTTGCGATCGGTGTATTAGCTCCCCCACCCGGTACCAGGTGGGGGATTATCTGATACTTGCGAAACCTGCGAATGGATGTATGGTTTGATTGTTTCGTTCTGCACATCCTATCACTGGAATAGTTTATAATCCCGTACTTTAGAAAGGAGTTCCCTATGGCAGATATTGAATCCATCATCCAACAAATGACGCTAGAAGAAAAGGCGGCCCTGTGTACAGGAGAAGGTCCCTGGGCCACCACAGCCATTCCGCACCTGGACGTGCCCGCGTTGGTGGTCTCTGATGGACCACACGGCGTGCGTCATCCCATTGACATCAACAAAATTGGCTCACTCAGCCATCCGGCAACCTGCTTCCCCACGGCGTCAAGTCTGGCCTGTACGTGGGACATCGAGTTGGTGCACGAAATGGGCCAGGCCCTGGCAGAAGAAGCTAACGCGCTGGGGGTGGGCGTGCTGCTTGGCCCGGGCAACAATATGAAGCGAACCCCGCTGTGCGGCCGCAACTTCGAATACTTTTCCGAAGATCCATACCTGGGCGGCGAAATGGCGGCCAGCCTGATTGAGGGTATGCAGAGCGGGGGTGTGGGTGCGTCACTCAAACATTTTGCGTTCAACAATCAGGAATACCAACGCTTTTCGATCAGCGCGGAAGTCGATGAACGCACGATGCATGAAATCTACCTGGCTGGCTTTGAAAAGGCTGTCAAGAAAGGCAAGCCCTGGACGGTCATGTGTGCCTATAACAAGCTCAACGGCACCTACTGCTCCGAGCATCATTGGTTACTGGTGGATATTCTGAAAGATACGTGGGGATTTGAAGGATTGGTTATGTCAGATTGGGGCGCCGTCCACAACCGAGTTGCCTCCCTTAACGGCGGCCTCGACCTGGAAATGCCTGGGCCAAAGCCGAACCGTGTGCAGGCCGTGATCAAGGCCGTCCAAGACGGAATGCTGGATGAAGCCGTGCTGGATGAGTCGGTCAGGCGCATCCTCAGAATCGCGTTCAAAGCGGCGGAAACGACCAAGGGTGACGCATTTGACCAACAGGCTCACAACGCTCTGGCTCGTAAGGTCGCCGCCGAAGGGATGGTATTGCTCAAAAACAACGGCGTTCTGCCCTTGAAAGACGACCTCACGCGCATTGCCGTGATTGGTCGCGCGGCTGAATCACCGCATTTCCAGGGCGGCGGCAGCTCGCACATCAATCCCACTATGGTCGCCTTGCCGATCAAGGAGCTTCAACAGTATGCCAAGAATACTGAGCTGATCTACGCTGAGGGCTACCCGGCCGATGACCAATTCCGCCAGGATTTGATTGACCAGGCCGTGAGCGTTGCCGGCAAGGCAGAGGTCGCCCTGCTTTACATCGCGCTACCAACCTACAAGGACTCCGAAGGCTACGACCGCGCCGATCTTGATCTGACCGCACAGCAAGTCGCCCTGATCAAGGTCGTCGGTGACGCCCAGCCCAAAACCGTGGTGATTCTGAACAACGGTTCGGCGGTGGTGGTGGGCGAATGGATCGCCCATGTCAGCGCCGTGCTTGAAGCCTGGACCATGGGGCAGGCAGGTGGCGGGGCCATCGCCGATATCCTTTTCGGCAAGATGAACCCCAGCGGCAAGCTGGCCGAGACATTCCCGGTGAAACTGGCCGACACTCCAGCCTATCTCAATTATCCGGGTGAAAACGGAAAAGTGACCTACGGTGAAGGGCTGTTCATCGGTTACCGCTACTACGAGGCCAAGCAAATCCCCGTACAATTCCCCTTTGGTTACGGCGGCAGCTATACAACTTTCGCCTACAGCAACCCGACTGTCTCCGCCACCTTCTTCCAAGATACTGATGGGGTAACCATGACGGTCGATGTGACCAACACCGGGCCTGTAACCGGCAAAGAAGTGGTGCAGGTTTATGTTCACGACCACAAATCCGCTTTGGTCCGCCCATACAAGGAGCTGAAAGGTTTCGCCAAGATCGAACTCCAACCAGGGGAAACCAAAACCGTGACCATCCCGCTCGATTTCCGCGCCTTCGCCTTCTATCACTCCGGCTATGGGCAGTGGATTACGGAGGACGGCGAGTTTGACATTCTGATCGGCACATCTTCCGCGGACATCCGCTGCACACAAACCATCGAACTGCAGTCCACGCAGGAACTGCCGTCACTGCTCAATACGGAATCCACCATCCGCGATTGGATGCAAGACCCGCGCGGCAAGGTCGTCTTTGAACCGATGTTCCAGCAGATGATGGCGGGATTTGGCGAGGCCCTGGGCGGGGAGTCGGACGCCGATCAGATGATTGGCATAGACACGACAAGTATGTTGATGGATATGACCTTGATGAGCGTCCTCCACTTCCAGGATGCGGCCCTGCCTGCCACACCCGAAGAGATCGTCAATGGACTGCTCCAGCAAGTCCGGCAGCTCGAATGAGCCGGGATGTTTATCGTTTTATGTCACCGATAAAAGCACTTTGAATTAGCCAAGTTGTCAATTCTCGCGCAAAGACGCAGAGTCGCCAAGTGAATTTTTGAAACTCTGCGTCTTTGCGGCTCTGCAGGAGATATTCACTCCGTGGCTGTCTATCAAGCAGGAGAATACCTATGCGCACACGCATCAAAAACACGACCGTAGTGACCTTGGACGCGGAAGACCGCATTTTGCCGGATGTTGACCTCGTGCTGGAAGATCAACGTATCCTCGCGGTGGGACAGACTCCGCCAGACTTCATCCCCGATGAGATCATTGACGGGCGCGAGATGGTCGCACTGCCCGCCTTCTTCAACGCGCACTGCCACGCCGCTATGACGCTGGAGCGCGGTTGGGCCGAGGATTTGCCCTTCGAACGCTGGCTCAACGAGAAAATCTGGGTGGCGGAATCGGCTCTCGAAGCCGACGACATCACCTGGGGCGCCGCCCTCGCCGCCGCCGAGATGATCCGCTGCGGCGTGGTGGGCTTTGCCGATCACTACTTCTGGATGGACAAAGTCGCTGAGGTGGTGGCTGACAACGGCATGAAGGCATTGCTCGCGTGGTGCCACTTTGGCATTGGCGATGACAAGGAGGTCGGCGGCGTCTCGTTCGAGGAAACCGTCGCCTTCGTCGAAGCCTTCGATGGCGCGGCTGACGGGCGCATCCACACGGCAATGGGGCCCCATTCGCCGTACATGACGCCGATCGCCGTGTTGCGACGCTTCGTCGCAGAGGCGCAGCGTGTGGGCGTGGGCGCGCACTTCCACCTGAGCGAATCTGACGAACAAGTGCGCAACTCGTTGGAGCGCCACGGTCTCACGCCGCCGGCCTACGTCGACAAACTGGGGCTGTTCGATTTGCCGCGCCCCACCCTGGTCGCGCACTGCAACGCCGCCACGCCGGAGGATCAGGCCCTTCTCGCTAGTAAAAATGCTTACGTCGCCCACACACCCAAGACCTACCAGAAACTCGGTATGGCGATGCCGCCACTGCCGGAGATGCTGGCGCGCGGAATGCGCGTGGGCCTTGCCACCGACGGCCCCGCCTCCAATAGCGACTTCAATATGCTGGAGATCATGCGCCTGACGGGCCTGTACTGGAAAGGCGCGCTGCGTGATCCCGAAGTTTTCCCGCGCACAATGGTGCTTCGCATGACGGCGCAGACTTCGGCGGCAGCGTTGGGATTCCCGGAAAGCGGTGTCATTGCGCCGGGCCGCCCCGCCGATCTGCTGTTGTTGAATACCACCGCCCCACACTGGATTCCCCGGCACGACCTGGCGGCGGGCATCGTCTACACCGCCCATCCCGGCGACGTAGCCTACGTCTGGTGCGACGGAAAGCTGCTCTATCGCCAGGGCGAGTTCCTCACACTCGACATCGAACGCATCCGTTGGGAAGCCGAGTGCCGGGCCTTCCGTATGGTGGGCAAACCGATGAGCTCCCTGCGGTCGTATGCAGCCTGAGGAGCATGGAGCACATCTAAAATCAGGAGAACTTTATGCAGTCACGTGACGAGCTTGAAAAGATGATTCCGTTACAGGATAGCACATTTGATGTCATCATCGCCGGAGGTGGTCCGGCGGGGATGGGAGCCGCGCTGGGTGCAGCATTGAACGGCGCGCGGACGCTGCTGCTGGAAGCGCACAGCTTCTTCGGTGGCGTGGCATCAATCGCGATGTGGATGCCTATGAACCGCCTGCTGCTCAACGGCGGACCGCGCGGTGGCGCGCATGATCTCCTTGTAGAGAAAATCAGGGAGCGCGGCGTCGTCGCGTCTATCCCTGGCAAAGAAGACTTCATCAACGGCGACGGTCTCAACGTCCACCCGGAATACCTGCGGCTGGCGTGCTTTGAAGCGCTGGAAGAAGTCGGCTGCCATTACCGGCTCTACAGCCCGATGACAAGCGTAGTGATGGATGGCAATGCCGTGACCGGAGTCGTGTGCACGCACAAAGGGCAGCAACACACGTTCAAGGCAAAGGTTGTCGTGGACGCTACAGGCGATGGCGACGTGGCCTATTTTGCAGGGGCGAAAATGGTGGAGGGCCGCGAAGAGGACGGTCGGCACATGCCCGTGTCGCTGGTCTTTGCGTTGGCGAACGTGGACACAGCACGCTTCTTCGCTTTCCTGGAAGAAGAACACGAACGCTACAAAACCATCCTCGACGAAGCCGCTGCTGAAGGCTATGCCATCGCTGCATGGTATGCTTTCGACCGCACGACGATCCCCGGTGTGGTCAACGTCAACAATGGCGCGTGGCGCGACCTGGGCAACATCGATGCGACACAGCCTGGCGAGATGACCGTCGCCGAGCGCGCGGGTATCCAGGTGGCGGTGAATTTCGTGCGCTTGGCACGCGAAAAGCAAATTCCCGGCCTGGAAGATTGCCACCTTGCGCGGGCCGGCGCGACTGTCGGCGTGCGTGATACACGGCGTCTCGTCGGCGAGTACGTACTCACCGTGGAAGACGCCCGCACCGGTCCAACTTTTGATGACGTGGTCGCCCGCAAATACGGGGCCATCGATGCCAACCAACTTTTCGTCGGCGAGATGCACTCCGGGTTCGGGTATCCGTATCGCAGCCTGCTACCGACTAACGTAGAAAACCTGCTCGTTGCCGGGCGATGCGGTTCCGCGACATTCCTGGGGCACGCGGCAGGCAAGAGTATGGGCAACATGATGGCGGTCGGGCAAGCAGCGGGCGTCGCAGCAGCGCTGTGTAGCGCGCAAGGCGTCACGCCCCGGCAATTAAACATCACAAAGTTACAAGCGACGCTACGAGATATGGGCGTCACACTTTAGTACGCTTTCATCACGGAGGGAAAAATGGAAGATCAAGCACGGTTTGTGAAATTATCAGACATTGAACCCAAAGATTTGATCCCTAATGCCGAAGCACGCTTCATCCACACGGATCACATAACGCTCGCATACTGGGAGTTCGCACCCGGCAGTACCCTCGGCGCGCACTCGCATCCACACGAGCAGGTTACGAACGCCATTGAGGGCACGTTCGAGTTGACGGTGAATGGCGTGCCCTACCGGCTGGAACCGGGGACGGCCTGCGTCATCCCGCCGCACGCCCAACATTCGGGCCGGGCGATCACGCAGTGTACGCTCATCGACGTCTTCTACCCGGTGCGGGAAGACTATCGGTAAAGGAATAGCTCTGGGTCTTGCTTCTATATTTTCAATGGAGGCGTGAACGATGAACGAGCCATTCGTATGGCAGACTGTATCACCGCAAAATCAGCGCATGGACGTTGCGCGGCTGGACGCATTGCGCGATGGGCTGGCGGCGCGTGGGACGAAGTCGTTGTTGGTTGTCCGCCGGGACAAGATTGTTTACGAGTGGTACGCGGCGGGACATGGTCCCGACAAGCCGCACTACACGGCGTCGTTGGCGAAAGCGCTGGTGGGTGGCTTATCGTTGGCACTGGCACTGAACGATGGTCTGCTCGATATCGACGAACCGGTATGTACCTACATCCCTGCGTGGCGCGATGATCCACTCAAGTCACAGATCACCATCCGCCACCTGGCGACACATTCCTCCGGCATTGAGGATGCCGAATTGAGCCAGGCCGACCACGAGCGGGCACTGGCGGAAGGCAAGACGCTGACCGATCATCACATGGCGCTGCCGGGGTGGAAAGGCGCATTTTGGCGCAGGGAACCGGACCCATTCTCCATCGCCATTCACGATGCGCCCGTCATCTTCCCGCCGGGCACGGATTACGCCTACAGCAACCCAGGGATGGCAGTGCTGGCATACGCGATCACGTCGGCGTTGCGTGGCACACCCTGGCCCGATGTGCGCACGTTGCTCAAAGAACGAGTGATGGATCCCATCGGCGTAGCAGAAAATGCGTGGTCGGTCGGCTACGGGCAGACGTACACGGTGGATGGCCTCGATATGGTGGCGAACTGGGGCGGTGGGAGCTATACCGCCCGCGCCGTGGCCCGCGTGGGACGGCTGATGCTGCACCAGGGCCAGTGGGATGGCCAGCAACTCATCGATAGTATGTGGGTGAAGCGAGTGCTAGCCTACGCCAAAACGCCGTTGCCATCGCGTTTGGATGGCGATCCCCGGCCTGGTTCCGGCCTGGGCTGGTGGACCAACTTCGACGGTGTGTGGCCTTCGCTGCCGCGCGATGTCTTCACGGGAGCCGGGGCAGGCAACCAAATCCTGCTGGTGGTGCCGTGCCGCGATCTCATCGTCGTGCGCAACGGGGCAACCATCGGCGCTCCCGAACAAAGCGAAGGCTTTTGGGGTGGCCTGGAGAAGCACCTTTTCATCCCGTTGATGGATGCCTTCCTGGGTCAACTGCCAGAAGACGCGGATGCCGCGCCGTACCCGCCTAGCTCGGTGATCAAGGAGATCGTCTGGTCGCCGCCCTCGACCATCGTGCGCGAGGGCTTTCACGGCGACAATTGGCCCATCACCTGGGCATATAATGACGCTCAATACACCGCCTACGGTGATGGGTACGGCTTTGCCCCCTGCCTCGACAAAGTGTTGAGTCTCGGTTTTGTGAAGGTCATCGGATCACCCCCCAACTTCGAGGGCATCAATATCCGCTCGGAAAGCGGGGAGCGGGTAGGCCACGACGTTACCGGAGCGAAAGCCAGCGGGATGTTGATGGTGGACGGCATCCTCTACATGCTGGCGCGGAACACGGGCAATTCACAGCTTGCCTGGTCTGTGGATGGTGCACAGACGTGGATGTGGGCCGATTGGCGCTTCACCACCAGCTTCGGCTGTCCCACGTTCCTCAACTTCGGGAAAAACTACGCGAGGGCACGCGATGGCTATGTCTACGTTTACTCGCACGATGCCGACAGCGCCTACGAACCTGCCAACCGGATGGTATTGGCGCGTGTGCCCAAGGATCACATTCGCGAGTGTGACGCCTTCGAGTTCTTTGTACGCCTCAACCATAACGGCAGCCCTGTCTGGTCGCCCGATATCGCGCGACGCGGTGCGGTTTTCGAGCACCCAGGATTGTGCCGGCGGTCGGGTATCAGCTACAATGCCGGGCTGGGACGCTATCTCTGGTGGCAGCAGCGCGCGGAACTCGACGTGGACACGCGCTTCAACGGCGGGTTTGCGATCTACGATGCCCCCGAACCATGGGGACCGTGGACGACAGCTTACTTCACACTGGAATGGGACTGCGGCCCCGGCGAGATGGGCAGCTTCCCCACGAAGTGGATGAGCGCGGATGGCACGACGTGTTATCTGGTCTTCTCCGGCAACGATTGCTTCAGTGTACGAGAAGCGGTTTTGACGCAGGTTATGGCTGAGTAATCAATGAAAAAGAAAAACATTCTGTGGACAATCCTGTTGGTAGTAGGTGGAGTGCTGTTCTTTTGGCTTTTGCTGCTAAAACTTATCCTAAAGTTGAACAAGGGGCGCGGCGAGCCATGTCCCACCTCGTGGAGTTGGATTGTGGATAACCCACTTCGCCGTTGGGATGTGCGTTATGCGCTCGACTGGGCAGGTCTGCGCGCCGGAGAGACGGTGCTGGAGCTTGGTCCTGGCCCAGGCGCATTCACCGTTGATGCAGCGCAACGCGTGGGGTTAGAAGGCCGCCTGATCGCCGTGGACATCCAGCCGGGGATGATCGCGCAAGTAGATGCGCGGGTCAAAGCTGCCGGCGTGACCAACGTAGAAACACACGTCGCCAGCGCCTATGAACTACCACTTCCTGACGCCAGCGTCGATCGCGCCTATCTCATCACCGTGCTGCCTGAAATCCCCGATCCGGTGCGTGCGCTGCGCGAAATCCATCGCGTGCTCAAGCCGGGCGGAATCGTCTCGACCACAGAAGAATTCCTCGATCCCGACTATCCCCGGCGCGCGACCACCATCGCCTGGGCCAAAGCCGCCGGATTTGAGTTGGAAAAATGCTACGGTAACTGGTGGACCTACACACTCAACTTTCGGCGGGGTTAGCCTCTTCAAGCTGAATCCGCATACAGGAACAAAAGGAGCAAATGATGACACAAAAACAGCCACGGTGGCCCTGGTTTGGGTTTGGTCTTCTTACCGGCCTGACAGGCGTTTGGTGGCTTTCCGGGCGACGTTCCGCCAATACACGGATGCTGTTCCTGAATATCTGGCAGCGTGAGTTGGCCAAGACGCGCGGGACGGTCGATGCGGCGCTGCTTGCGGGTCGCGTCCAGGCGCATTATGACGATCTTTGGGCACGCCGCCCGCGCTTCACACACCCGGTGTTGAACTGGCATGTGCGCGCAAGCATCCTACCCGGATTGGCATTGTATCAAGTGCTCCGCGAGGAACACGAGACGCAAGCGGCAGCTCTAGCTGAAGCAGAAAAGCTGATCGCCGTAATCCTCACAAAGCAGGCTTTACTCTTTCCCCTGCTCAAGCGATTACCCAATCCATTTGCGGTATTTCGTTTCATCGGCAAATGGGTGCAACAACTTGCTTTCCCTGCCCCTGGTTGGAACACGAAGTTCGTAGAAGATACTGCCGATTGCCTGGGATTTGAAGTACATGACCAGTGCATCTACCAGAAAATTCTGACGGACTTCGGTGCACCGGAACTTACTGCCGTCTTCTGCCAGATGGATGACCTGACCTACTCGCAACTCGCGCCAGAAATTGTCTTCACACACGACAAAACGCTCGGTCGAGGTGACGAATATTGTAGTTTCCGCTTCTGCCGGGGGACGCAGCGCCAATACTGACGCAAAGGGGTGCCACCACGCCGTATCGAAACCCCGCTAGCGGGGTTTAATTCTTTACTGATCCGATCGTATTTTGCTAGACCTTCATACGCCTCTGGGACGGCGGGGTAGCTTCAGTTTTTCATAACCAGATCAGTCATATCCCTTCCAAAGGAGCAGTTTATGTCCATCCTCGTCACTGGCGCCGCCGGGCACGTAGGCGCCAACCTGGTCCGCGCGTCGCTGGAAAAAGGGGAGCACGTGCGCGCCCTGGTCCATCGCGACCGGCGCGCCCTTGCCGGGCTGGATGTCGAGATCGTCGAAGGCGATATTTCGATTCCCGCTTCTCTGGAGCACGCCTTTGCCGGCGCTGAGGTCGTTTACCACGCGGCAGCCGAAATCTCACTGCAAATGGACAACAGATTGTTCGTCCACCAGATCAACGTGCTCGGTACGCGCAACGTGGTGGAGGCCTGTCTGCATGCTGGTGTGCGGCGACTCGTTCACTTTAGCTCAATCCATGCCCTCAATTATGCCGCCCAGCCCGGTCTCATCGACGAGACTTGCCCGTTGGTAGATGACCATCATTCACCCTACAGCGACTCCAAAGCAGATAGTGAGCGCGAGGTTCAGCGGGGCATTGCACACGGCTTGGACGCGGTCATCCTTCGGCCAACGGCCGTGATTGGGCCGTACGATTTTCGCCCTTCACACATCGGGCAGGTCCTTCTCGAACTCGCCCGGGGGACACTACCAGCCCTCGTGAAAGGGGGCTTTGACTGGGTGGATGCGCGTGATGTGGCAGACGGGGCGCTACGAGCAACCGAACAAGCACCGACCGGGGCGAGCTACATGCTCAGTGGTCACCGGATTTCCGTATCCGACCTGGCCGCGACGATTGAGCATATCACGGGTCAACGCGCGCCACGTTTCGTTTGCCCAATGGCATTGGCGCGCGTCGGCGCGCCCTTCGCTAGTGCGTTGGCCCGGCTAACTGGCGCCCGTCCGCTCTATACCAGTGTCTCGCTGAGTGCCCTGCGCCTGACCAGCCCCATCAGTTCGGCGCGTGCCAGTCACGACCTGGGTTACCAGCCGCGGCCATTTGACGACACCATTTCCGATACGCTGACATGGTTTCGGGAGGTCGGATTTCTCTAGGATAGATGCCCTAGGAAGGGATTCAGCCATACCGAAAACAGGGTTTTTACCGGGCGCTTGGCTATTGACAGGCGCTCTTTTGATTATATAATATATCGTAAAAATACGATAATGGAGATTCTATGTCAGAAACAATCTCATGCGCGCTTTGCACTCCGGCATGTTGTTCACTAGACATTACTGGCGCGGATCAAGAGCGACTGGTGGCAATGTTCAAGGCACTCGGTAACCCAACCCGCTTTGAGATTTTGAAGTTCCTGGTCACCCATCCCGGCTGCATCACCGGCGACATCGTGGATTACCTGCCCATCGCGCAAGCGACTGTGTCACAGCACCTTAAAGTCCTGCGCGAGGCCGGGTGGATTTCCGGCATCACCGAAGGTCCGGCACGCTGCTACTGCCTGAACGCCGAGAACATTGCGTGGTTCAGGGAACAGATTATGCAGATTATGGATTGATCTGGTAAACGGACCATCTGCCGTCTACTGAAATGATGGAGGACACAAATGAATGTAACACCAGACCTTATGCACACCAGCAGCACTTTGACCTTTGCCAACCATTGGGATCACTTCCTGGCGCGGTGGGGCTACCGGCGCGGCAATCACCGTGTGACGCCGGGATTATACAAGCTTGGCCACCCCACCCCAGAATCGCCAGTGTTCGTCACCGCCAACTACACCCTCAGCTTTGATGCGCTGCGCTCGTCCCTGCCAGGCGTGGATGGCTATATCCTGGTGTTGGATACACTGGGTATCAATGTGTGGTGCGCCGCTGGAAAGGGTACATTCGGCACCGATGAGATTGTGCGGCGCGTCGAAGCGACACGGCTATCCGAGGTGGTCAGCCATCGTACACTGATCTTGCCGCAGTTGGGCGCACCCGGCGTCGCCGCGCACGAAGTCAAACAGCGCACGGGATTCAAGGTGGAGTACGGGCCGGTACGGGCCGACGATCTGCCAGAATACCTCAAGACGCATCAGGCTACGCCAGAGATGCGGCAGGTACACTTTCCCCTGTACGACCGGCTTGTGTTGATCCCGGTGGAACTAGTCCACCTGGCCAAACCGACGGCGTTAGCGGTGCTGGTGTTGACCATCCTGCTGGGGCCACTGGCAGCAACAGGCGCAGTGGCAGCCGTGCTGGCCGGAGCAGCGTTGTTCCCCATCCTGCTACCCTGGCTCCCCACCGAAGATTTCATCAGCAAAGGCTTCATCCTGGGGGGACTGACTGCCCTTCCGTTTGCACTGGCAGCGCGCCAGCGAGAAGAGAAGCGCGGATGGCCGCTGGCCTACATGTTGGGTCTGCCACCGGTGACAGCCTTTCTCGCGCTCAACTTCACCGGCTCGACACCATTCACGTCCAAGACCGGCGTGAAGCGTGAGATGTTCCGCTACATCCGTGTGATGGCGGGGATGTTCGGAGCGGGGGTATTGTTGGCGCTAGGTCTACGGCTGACGCAAAAAAGCAAGAAGGCGACGAGGTGAAATATGGCAAGCACTATAGAGACAGTAACTTGTGGTTGTACGAATGAAGTGCAGACAGGATTTGTGGCGCTTAGCCAGCGCAATACGTTGGAATTTAACGCGGAGGCGTGCATCAACTGTGGGATGTGCAGCGCGGTGTGCCCGCAGGGCGTGTTCGCGCCGGGCGCACGCGGGACGCGGCGGGTGCAGATCGTGCGGGCAGACGCCTGCATGGAGTGCGGTGCGTGCCAGCTCAACTGTCCTACCGGCGCATTGAAGGTGGATAGCGGCGTAGGATGCGCGGCGGCGATGATCAACGCAGCACTGCGAGGGCTGAAGGAGCCATCGTGCGGCGGCCCAGAGCCGGCATGTGGTGGGACACAATCAGCGGCTTGCTGTGGATAGATAGTGACTGTTATAACCGTGCTCTTTCTCTGCACCGGCAATTCGTGCCGCAGCCAGATGGCCGAGGGTTGGGCAAAGCATTTGAAAGGCGATGTGCTGGAGGTCTATTCCGCTGGCATTGAGACGCACGGCCTCAATCCCACTGCTGTCAAGGTGATGGCAGAAGCTGGCATAGATATTTCCCATCACCGGAGCAAGCTTGTCGGTGAGGTACTGCACATCCCCTTCGATTACGTTATTACCGTGTGTGGGCACGCGCAAGAAAACTGCCCTGTTTTTCCGGGACGCGCGATGGTGGTACATCACGGTTTCGACGATCCGCCCAGGTTGGCAGCAAATGCAAAAACTGAAGAAGAAGCCTTGTCTCACTATCGCCGCGTGCGTGACGAAATCCGGGCATTTGTTCAAACGCTGCCAGAGGTGTTGCTGAACAGCAATCCTTTTGCCGTGCATCTATAACGCATACTTGAGTCTCAATACCTTCGCCAAAATGAGGCTCTTGTAGTATAAGGAGTTCCAGTACCAGTGGAGCCAGCTTATACGACAAGGAGCCTCAAATGG
>JAFGSL010000433.1 GCA_016934645.1 Anaerolineae bacterium | reverse complement strand
GATGCGCTGCTGCATTTCGGGTGACATACCCGGCCCATCGTCCTGGACGCGAATGGCGACTGTCTGCTGGTTGTGATCGTCCACGCGGATGTGAATCGCGCCCTTCCCATGCTTGATCGCGTTGTCCAGCAGGATCAGCAGCACTTGTTTGAGCGCATCCTCGTTGGCCTGCGCGCGCAGGGTCTCATCTGAGACCCCATCCCACGTGATCTCGCGTTGAGGCGCGAGCAGGCGTGCTTGGCGGCATACGTCATCGACAAGGGGTGTGATGGCGATTGGTTGCAGGTCGAGTTTGCGTCCGGCATCGGCGCGGGCCAGCGTGAGCAGGTCGGTGACGAGGCGACTCAGGCGCTCGCTTTCGTCGATGAGGTCGTTGAGGATGTCGTCCTGTTCCGGCCTGGGGATGGGGGGCTGGCGTTGCAGCAGCGCCAGGTTGCCCCGGATGGTCGTCAATGGCGTGCGCAGTTCGTGCGAGACGTCGGCGACGAAGTCGCGTTGCACCTGGAGCGCGTGCGCCACCTGTTGGTAGGCGTCTTGCAGGCGTTCGAGCATCGCGTTGAATGTGGTTGCCAGATGGCCCAGTTCGTCGTTTGGACCGCTGTGTTCCACGCGCGAAGAGAAGTCGCGCGATTCCCCGATTTCGCGCGCAGTCTCGGTGATGCGGTGGATGGGTTGCAGGGTGATGCCCGATAGCGTCCATCCGATGCCGAAGGCGATAAGCGTCGTGAGTACGCTTCCCAAAAGGAGTGTTGTACCCAGGGAGCGTAGGGATCGGTCTAGGTCGGCCAGCGAACGCGCAACTTGCACGATACCGACCAATTCATTATCGACAATGACCGGCTGATTGTAGACAAAGAGGCGGCCTTCTTCGTCGTGCGTGATTTCAATCCATACTTGTTCTTCTTGAAGTTCTTTAAGCCCTGCGGAGCTTACGGGGAAGCTTTCCGCGGTTTCGTTGTTCGGCAAGTTCAGCGGCGTCCCCTCCGCATCCAGGAAGTGCAGGACGTCACGTCTGCGTCCCTCTCTGACTAATGGTTGCAAAGCCTCGCGGGCCAGATCGCCTTCAGGCCCTTCCCGTTGTACCATACCGGGGTAGGGCACCCGCCACCCTAGATCATTCTGTGCTCTGGCCAGACCTGACGCCATTGGTGCCGCGGTCTGCGTCAGGTCATTTTTCACGATTGCGAGACTATACCGTGACTGTGCGACATAGAGCACCACACTGAAGATTGCCAGCGTCAGCGCGAGGATGGCGCTGTAAAGCAGTGTCAGGCGCAGGCGAATCGACATTACGCTTCTTCTCGCAGGACGTAACCGACGCCGCGTACGGTCTGGATAAGACGCGGTTCCCCTTCGGCTTCCGTTTTCTTCCGTAGATAGCCGATGTAGACTTCGAGCACGTTGTCATCTCCTACAAAATCGTAGCCCCAAACCTGAGTGAGGATTTGTCGCCGTTCCAGGACTTGTTGCGGGTGGCGTATCAGAACACCCAACAGGTCAAACTCGGTGGGGGTGAGGGAAATGATGTGTTCACCACGCCGCACCTCGTGCGTGGCCGTATCCATCGTCAGGTCGGCGAACGCGAGTTGTGTGACATTGCCTTTGCCGATACGCCGCAGCAGAGCGCGTACGCGCGCCACAAGTTCCATAGAAGCGAACGGTTTGACCAAGTAATCGTCGGCGCCGCGTTCCAGGCCTTCGACGCGGCTCTGCACGGCATCACGTGCTGTCAACATCAGGATCGGCGTCTCGTTCTGCTCCGTGCGCAGGGCTTCGAGCACGCCAATACCGTCCAATTTTGGCAACATCCAGTCGAGGATGATAACATCCGGCCGCTCACTGTAGGCCTTAGTTAATGCATCCTCGCCATCGACCGCTGTCACCGGATCGAACCCTTCGTAAATCAGCGTTCGCTCGAGCATTTTGAGCAATTTCACATCGTCATCCACAATCAATATCTTGTCCATAGCATCCTCTTTATTTGTAGACAGTAGACGGTAGACAGTAGACAGGGCTTGCCCCCGTCTACCGTCTGCTGTCTACCGTCTACTTTACATTATACTCGCATATCTGAGAGCTTCCTGGGAGGTACCTGAGAATTAGCTGAGAGAATGTGCGTGTTTCTCAGGAAACTCTAAGCCATTTCTTGGGCTGTTCACAGATAGCCTTGCTAAACTGCAAACTAGAACTCATAGGAGTTGAGTTACTGTTTTCCACGCTTTGACAACTGACAACGATATGACTAATTTCTAGGAGGAGTTTGGATGGTGAAGAAAAAGCTGTTGTGGATAGTTCCGTTGGTTCTGGTGCTGGGTGTGTGGGGGTATTTTGCCTACAAGACCTGGTTTGCGCCGAAGGCAGTCGTGCAGACGGAGAGCGAAGTGGAGACTGGGACTGTGACGACAGGCGATATCTCCATCACGGCAACCGGATCGGGGCAGTTGGTTGCTTCTGCTGAGGTGAATCTGTCGTTCAGCAGTAGTGGTGTTTTGGAGGGCTTGCTCGTTAGCGTCAGCGATGAGGTGAAAGAGGGCGATGTGCTTGGCTGGGTCGGTGACGCGGATGCCCAGCAAGCGGTCGCAGCCGCTGAGGTGCAGGTGATGCAAGCACAGCAGGCTTTGGCGATAGCGCAGGCGGAAGCTGAATTGACGGTGCTTCAGGCGCACGCCGACCTGGATACGGCGCAGACGGCACTGGATGAATTGCTCAACTGGGAACCGGACGAGGATGAGGTCGCGTCAGCGCAAGCGAGCCTGCTCAGCGCCCAGACTTCTTATAACAACACGGTGGCGAAAGCGGGTGTGGACCAAACGATCTCCTCGCGGGTGAGTCTGGAACAGGCGATTGCCAACTTGACCAATGCGCAGGAAAACTATGCTAATGCGATGAGTCCGGACCGGGATTGGGAAAAGGATATCGAAACGACTCGTGAGAGCGCGGCAAATGCCGTGTATAGCGCGCAGCAAAGCCTCGAGGTTGCCCAGGCTAACTACAAACTGAGCACGCTTAATACCACGAGCGCCGATATTCAGACGGCGAAAGCCCAACTAGCGAGCGCCGAAAGTGCGTTGGAAGAAGTGCAGACCCCACCCGATGACGCAGAAATCACGGCGGCGCAGATTAAGGTACAGCAGACGGCTCTGGCTCTAGAACAGGCGAAGCTAGCCGTGGCCGATCTTGGTGATGGGAACACGCCTGCCACGCGCGAAGCTGAGTTGGCCCTGGAGCAAGCCCAGCGCAATTTGGCAACGGCGCAGGAAAATTTAGATGGGACGACGCTTGTTGCCCCGTTTGATGGCACGGTGACGGCGGTCAATTGTGCCGTTGGGGAAACCTGTAGCGGTACAGCAATTGCCCTGGCGAATCTGGGTACGCCGGTGGTGCAGTTCTGGATCGAAGAAACCGACATGAGCAGTGCGGCAAAAGGCAATCCGGTGAGTATTATCTTCGAAGCATTGCCAGATTATGAGTATACCGGCGAGATTTATCAAGTTGATCCGGTTCTGACCACCGTGGGCGGTACTTCAGCCGTGCAACTTTGGGCGACGATCGATACATCGGCGTATCCGGTGAAACTGCTTGGCAATATGAACGCTGACGTCGAAATCGTGGCCGGTGAAGCTCTGAACGCTGTCCTCGTCCCGGTGCAGGCGCTGCGCGAAATGGGCGATGGTCAATACGCAGTCTTTGTTGTGAAATCTGACGGTGCGTTGGAAATGCGGATGGTGGAAATCGGGTTGATGGATTACGTTAATGCCGAGGTCAAGTCCGGCCTTGAAAGCG
The DNA here is from genome assembly GCA_016934645.1 of Anaerolineae bacterium. The sequence goes on along the minus strand of JAFGSL010000433.1, from coordinate 776 downwards.
GTGAGGTGGTGACACTGGCCGACAATACTTCATCGAGTACAACAATCCAATCCAATATCAACACGCAACAGCAATTTAGTGGTCCGCCCGATGGCGGTTTCTTCATGCCGTAAACGTGGAGGCACTGGATGTCTGACACATTAATCGAAGTTCAGGGATTGACCAAAGTGTATGGTAAAGGCACGATTGCCGTCAAGGCCTTGCGTGGGGTAGATGCTGCTGTTCACAAAGGCGAGTTCGTGGCGATTATGGGACCATCTGGATCTGGGAAGTCAACATTGATGAACATCTTGGGCTGTTTGGACCGCCCGACTGATGGTGTCTATGTTCTGGATGGTGAGGATGTCAGCCAGTTGAGCAAAAATGAGCTGGCGCGTGTGCGCAATCGGAAAATCGGCTTCATCTTCCAATCCTACAACCTGCTGCCACGTCTCGATGCCATCAAGAACGTGATGCTGCCGCTGCTTTACAATCTCGACAACGGCAAGAGCGAAGCAGAACATCGCGCGCAGGCCGTCGCCGCGCTGGAAGTGGTGGGATTGGGCGACCGCATGCACCACAAACCCAACGAGCTATCCGGCGGGCAGCAACAGCGGGTGGCGATTGCACGCGCGCTCATCAACAACCCGGCGATCATCCTGGCCGATGAGCCGACCGGCAACCTGGACACGCGCTCGGCAGAGGACATTATGCAAATCCTGCGCCAGTTGCACGCCAACGGCGCGACCATCGTGATGGTGACGCACGAGTTGGACATCGCCGAGCACGCCGACCGG
>JAFGSL010000432.1 GCA_016934645.1 Anaerolineae bacterium | reverse complement strand
TTTCTTCCGCGCCCATCGCAGCTACCTGGTGAACCTGCAACACGTCAAAGAAGTGATCCCCTACACCCGCAACAGCTTCAGCCTGATTCTCAATAACGAAGCCGAAACCGAAATCCCGCTCAGCAAGTCGGCGGCGGCGGAACTGCGAGAGTTGTTGGGATATTAGCAGGCCAGGTGCAACGCACTTACACATCTTGTTACGAAACTTGATAGCCCAATCGGACGTTTGAGCATAATCCAAGTGCGTTGCACCTTTGCACCTCCTCCATTCACCCCTCAAAATACGCCATTCAGCCCCCCAGAGCGCCGTTCGGCGCTTTTTTATTGCATCGACCTCTTTCATTTTATATACTGAGAGCATCACTGAATCCTGATATTTTTACCACAGAGACACGTCGGACGGCACGTCCGCGAGCACAGAGATTTTTCAGGAATTGCTCCGTGCCCCCTGTGTCTCTGTGGTTATTCTCAAGGGAGAGCATGATGCGATACAAATTACTGGCGTTGTGGATTGTGGCCTTCGCGCTGACCGCGTGCAGCGGCGCAGCGAACCCGGGCACACCCGCGGGCGTAGGGACGTTCGAGCAGGCCCCCTGCCCCATCGATCTGCCGGACGAAGCCCCAAATGGGGTCGAAGAAGGTACAAGTCTCAAGCGCCCAAAAGACATCGTGTGCGGCTATGTGACCGTGCCGGAGGAACACGCCGTTCAAAACGACCGCACGATCCGCCTCGCCGTCGCCATCGTCAAAGCCACCGGCGACGATCCCGCACCCGATCCCCTCGTCATCGAATCCGGGGGGCCGGGCGGATCGTCGGTTGCTTCAGCCCCGGGGATGTTCTCCGGACACTTCTCGGACATTCGAGAAAAGCGCGACATCGTCTTCATCGAGCAACGCGGGACCACGTACTCGGAGCCGGCGCTGCTGTGCGAGGAACAATACCGGGCCGGCATCGAAGTGTTGGGAGAAGACCTGGATGCGGAAACCAAAGAGGCGCGAGTGTTAGCAGGCCTGCAAGCATGCCGGGACCGGTTGGCAGCGGAGGGCGTCAACCTCTCCGCCTACGACACAGTCGAAAACGCGGCGGACATCCCGATGGTGATGACGGCGTTGGGCTACGAGCAGTTCAACCTGTACGGCGTCTCGTACGGGACGTACTTGGCGCAGCACGTGATGCGCGCCGCTCCCGACCGTCTGCGCAGCGTGATCCTCGATGGCGTCGTGCCGATGGATCCGGCGCTCAGGGTCGGCGTGGTGCAAGGCACGGACCGCGCGATCCGGCGTATCTTCCGCACGTGCGCCGAAAATCCGACGTGCAACGCGCGCTACCCCGACCTGGAAACGGTCTTCTTCGACCTGGTGGCACAGTACGATAGCCAACCGATCACGATTGAGGTTGAGGTGCCCGACATCTACTTCCCGGTGGACGTGCGCGTGACTGGCGACCAACTGGTGTCGCAGCTTTACCAGCACATCTACCACACGGCCGCCGTCCCGCTCATCCCGGCGCAGATTTACGCGCTGGCCGAGGGCGATCGCGCCTTCATCGACAATATGGAGGACTACGTTTTGGGCAACGAGGTGTTCAGCCGGGGGATGTACTACTCGGTCCGTTGCGCCGAGAGCAACGAAGTTCTGGCCCCCTACGGCACGACGGAAGGTACTTATCCGGAAATCGCGCGGATGTTAGCGCCGGGCGCGGAGAGCATCCAGGCAAGTTGTGAGGTCTGGGATGTCGAGCCGTTGAGCGACGCGCGCTACACGCCCGTGACGAACGCCATCCCCACGCTGATCCTTTCGGGGGAACTCGATCCCGTCACGCCGCCGGAAAACGGCGCAGTCGTCGCCGAGGCGCTGCCGGATGCCTACGCGTACACGTTTCCAGGCATCGGGCACGGGTCGTTCAGCAAAAGTGCGTGTTCGATCTCCATCGTCGCGCAGTTCCTCGACGATCCAACCCGCGCCCCGGATGCAACGTGCATCGCAGGTATGGAACTTGCGTTCGTTTCGGGCCTGAGCCTGGAAGAGCTGACGCTCAAGCCGATGACGGTGCCCGAATACGGGATTCACGCCCGCGCGCCGGAAGGCTGGCACCGGATCGACACGGACTACTACATCGCGGCGGATTTGACCGTGGAGTTGGTCATCACCGAGAACAAAGAGGATGAACTGGATGATTTCTTGGATGAGTGGGAGGCTTCGGATGTGTTGAGCCGGGTCGAATCGCACGGGCGCACGTGGGAGTTGCGCGGCATCGCCAAATACGGCGCCGCCGGGCACCTGGCCACCTCGCCCAGCGACGACGGGTTCTATATGGTGCTCGTCATCAGCACGCCGGAGAATAAGGGCGATTTGTACACGACCATTTTCAAGCCCATTGTGGACGCGTTTGAGGTCAGGAGGTGAAAGATGAATAAGTGGGAATATATCACATTGCACATCACGTACGACAAGAAGAAACACAAAAATTGGATTGTAGGCTATAACAGTGGGAAAACCCTGGTCGGCTTGTCGGCCATACTGGAAACGTATGGCGCGCAGGGATGGGAGCTGGTCTCGCTGATGCCGGATCACCTCGAAGCCTATCCGGGATTCGGACAGTGGAACATCGCGCCCCAGGCGTACCGGGCGACCTTCAAGCGCCCTATGATGGAATCTTAAAGAGTTTCCGGTAAACAGGCTTCGTCGAGACATGAAAATCTCGCGCAGAGACGCAAAGACGCAGAGTTTCTATGGTCTTTGTGATTTGATGATTTGCAGATTTTGCGATTTTGGAAGGAGCACAGAATGAAAGCGATAGACGTAAAAAACTTAACAAGGGACTATAATGGTTTGCGGGCCGTGGATCATATCAGCTTCACGGTCGAACCGGGCGAAATCTTCGGGTTCCTCGGTCCCAACGGTGCAGGGAAAACGACCACGATCAAGATGCTCACCGGGCAACTGCGGCCCACGGAAGGGACCGCGCGGGTGATGGACTGCAACGTCGTCGAAGAGCGGCAGCAGCTCAAACCGCAGATCGGCGTCGTCTTCGACAGCCAGAACGTCTACGAGCGGCTTTCGGCCCGCGACAACCTGCTGTTCACAGCACGCCTGTACGGCGTGGATAAGCGCCGCGTAGATGAGGTGTTGAACATGGTCGGCCTGACCCAGCGCGCGAAGGACAAAGTGAAGAAGTATTCCAACGGGATGAAGCAGCGCCTCGTCATCGCACGCGCGCTCCTTCATGGACCGAAGGTGCTCTTCCTCGACGAACCGACGCGCGGCCTGGATCCCAACGTCGCCCGCGACATCCGCGCCTTCGTCGTCGAGCTATCCAAGCAAGGCGTGACCGTCTTCCTCACCACGCACTACATGGAAGAGGCCGACCATCTCTCGCACCGCGTCGCCATCCTCGACCAGGGGAAAATCGTCGCGCTGGGCACGCCCGCGGAGCTAAAGGCGCAGCATGGCGACGGGGCCACGTTGGAGGATGTGTTCGTCAACCTGACGGGACACAGTTTCCGGCAGGAGTATGAATCATGAATCACGAATCATGAATCATGAATCGTGATTCGTAATTCGCTATTCGGAGTCCGATATGAAAAAGAATTGGTCCACCGCTACGCGCATTATCCTGGCCATCGCCGCCAAAGACATCGTAGACGCCATCAAGAACAAAACGACGCTGACGATCCTGCTCTCCGTGTTGTTCCTCCTGATCGCCTACCGCTTTGTCCCGGCATTGGACGCCAGTGACATCCTGCCGCGCATCGCGGTCTACGATACAGGCAACTCCCGGCTGGTCGCGGCTATGGAAGACGACCCGGAGTTTGACACCATCGCCGTGACTTCGCAGGAAGCGCTGGTAAGTTACCTGGGCCGGCACGACCTCGTGGTGATAGGGATTGTGCTTCCGCCCGGTTTCGATGCGCAGCTTGCAGAAGCCAGCTCGATCACGCTGACCGGATATATGATTCATTGGGCCAACAAGACCCAGGTCAGCAAGGCGGTGGAATTCGCAGAGACGCAACTCACGGATATTGTCGGTAAACCCGTGCATCTTGAGGTCGCTGGCAACATCGTCTACACACAAAAGGATTCGCGCGGCATGGCGTTGTTGGTGGCCCTCGCCATCACCTTCACACTGGTGATGATAGGGGGTTCGCTGATTCCACACCTGATCCTGGAAGAGAAACACGCCCGCACACTGGATGCACTACTCGTCTCACCCGCCAGCGCGAGTCATATCGTGATAGGGAAAGCGCTCGCAGGGCTGTTCTACGCAGCAGCGGCGATGGTCGCCGTATGTATCACCTACGGTTATGTCATCACCCATTGGGGTGTCGCGATACTCGTCCTTGCCTGCGGCGGGCTATTCGCTGTGGCTTTAGGATTGTTGATCGGCAGCGTCGCACAAAACAAAGCGCAAGTGATGATCATCGCCTGGGGCAGTATGATTGTGCTCTTTATGGCGCTGATTGCCTCTGTCGAAGACATACTGCCGGATTTCGTGCTCAAGGTGCTGGATTGGATTCCGACTGTCGCGCTGTCGAAAGCGGTTCGGGTCTCGTTTGCCAGAACTGCGCCGGTTGCGGCGTTTGGTCCAGAGCTTCTGCTGGTTGTGGGATGGATATTATTACTTCTGCTGGTCACGACGTTGCAGATGCGGAAATCATCGAACTGATTTTAGATTTGCTGATTTTCGATTTGTTGATTTTCGAGAAGGAGTATGTTGATGAAAACCAATGACTGGCGTACAAAACTACGCATTATATGGGCTGTAGCGATGAAGGACATCACCGACGCGGTGCGCAACAAAGCCATCATTTCCTCGATGGTGTCCGTACTCATCATCGTTGTAATGTACCAATGGGGACCGCAGTTGATTGCGGGCAGCGATCCGCCGGTCCTGGCGCTGTACGACGCCGGCGAATCGCGCCTGGTCTCACATCTGGAAGACAGCCTGGACATAGAGCTGATCGCAGTCACATCACAAGACGCGATGGAAAAACGTCTGGGATTTGAGCAATTCCCCTCGCTGGGTCTTGTGCTCCCCCCTGACCTGGATCAACGGCTGAGCGCGGAAGGGAACACGCCGATCGAACTCTCCGGCTACGTCGAGCACTGGGTCACGGAAAAGGACATGCTGGAACTACAAACGTTCTTCGAGGAGATGTTGACAGAACTGACCGGGAAACCGGTCCAGATTACCATCACCAGCGGCATCTACACCCGCACTGATGGAGGACAACCTTTCATGGTGTCGCTGCTGCTGACCGTCATTCTGACGATGATGAGCATCACCACGATGACACACTTGATGATTGAGGAAAAGGAAACCCGGACGATGGATGCACTGCTGGTGTCACCGGCGACGCCCACGCTGGTCTTGCTGGGGAAAGTCATCGCCGGGCTGTTCTACTGCCTGGCGTGTACCACAATTGTCTTGCTGTTGAACAGCGTCTTCATCGTGCACTGGGGCCTGATCATCGCGGCGTGCCTGTGCGGGGCCGTATTTTCCGCTTCACTGGGCGCTTTGATGGGCAACCTTCTCAAGACGAAACAACAGGTTTCCATGTGGGGCTTCCTGCTCCTCCAACCGCTTATCCTGCCTGTGGTCTTTTCGGTCATCCTAGCAGACATTGCACCGGGAGCCGTGGCCGAGGCCCTCCGCTGGATTCCAACCGTCGCCCTGGCCGAGATCATCCGACTATCGTTTGTCGCCCAA
>JAFGSL010000431.1 GCA_016934645.1 Anaerolineae bacterium | reverse complement strand
GAAGGAAATATATTGTCCGCTGACAGTACGCATAATCTCCCGCAACGCCACCTGCACCTGATCCAACAGAAACTCCGCCGAATATTCCGGCATCGGCGTATACAGGCACAATCCGTCGCGCAATTCCTCGGCGGTCACGCCTAACTTGGCACGGATATCGCCGGTGGTCAACCGCTGCACGCTGAGCGCGTGGACGAGGCGCTCAGCCAATGCCTGTAAGTGGGGGCGGGTGTAGGCGTGCTGCACGCGACCTTCCAACACCTGGCTGCGGTCGATCACCGCGCTCACCTGCGGCAGGCTTCTCATACTCGGATTTTCGCGCAGCAGGTCCCAATAGTGATCGTAGGAAATCAAGCCGGGCCGGTCGGCGGGCACATCCTGATCCAACAATGCCCGCATCGCCTGGCTAAAGGTCTTGAGCACCTCGCGCTTCTCGGCAACATAAACCCGTTCAAACGTTTCGATGTAAGCCGGATGGATGGGGAAAAGCCGGACGAATTCATCCAGACGCTCGGCCAATCGCCCATAAAGAGGCGTAAACTGGCGCAAGTGCTCGGTAATCCAAGCCAATTGCGTATCGTCCTTCTTGAGCAAACGATGCGCCACCACATAGGCAATATCCTCGCGCGCGATGCGCACCTGCTCAAAGCGGTCACGCACACGACGCAACTGCTGTGCCACAAAAGCAAAGCGCGGGTTATCAAAAAGCGTCTCCTGCACACCTGCCAGGAAGCGGAACGGGGTCGCCTTGCACACCTCACCCAATTCGCGCAAGAAACCTAAATCGAGGATCAAGGCGCGCTCCTCACGGGTACGGAGGTAGTCCAGCAGTTCATCCACCACCAGCAAAATACCCTGATCGGGATAGCGTTGGCGGAACCCCTGCAGCGCCTCGATAAGTGGTCCCTTGTTGTTCGTCACCTGATCCGCCGGTGGGAATGTATAAGGTGTTCCCCACCCCGCCAGCGCCTCCTCCAAATCACGGAGCAGCATATCGCGCAGGCTGCCGGTCACGCCTCCCACTTCGGTGCGGACGACTTTAAATTGCCCGCCGATGCTTTCTGCCGCTTCGCGTACTACCGGATGGTTGAGTAACGGCACACACTCAGGATATTCCGCCACCGCCGAAAGCGCAGACATCAAGTGCGACTTGCCAGTACCGTAATTCCCCACCACGAGCACACCCCTGTTATCGTGCGGCGTACGAATCTGCAACTGAGGAAAGACCAAATTCGTCAGTTGCTCGGCCATACGGTCAGAGATCACATACGTCCGCACCAGATGTTGTGCTTCGGAGAGGACATCCGCATCGCGCAACTGGATGATACTCTCGATAGGGTCAAATTGTACGAGATCGCGGTAATGCATAACAAAGCCTCCTCGTATAAAACAAACCACGGAATACACAGAACACAACGTAGCCACGCTTTCCATAGCGCGTTCTTTCATTACTTCATTGCCGGATTATTTTGCTAACTCATACTCACACTTGTACAATGATTGCATCGGGACGTCGCCACTCGCGGTAGTGGGCGTGTTCGGGGACGGCGTACATCAGCACGTCGCGCGCATAGCTTCCGGGCCAAGCAACAATTAGAGGCATTCGACGCCCCACCTGGCAGAAAAGCCGCAACGGATCAAGATGCAAGTCCGGATCGAACAACAAGTCAATACGAGAAACGAGCAAGGGGCCGGGCATCATCTGCCGCACTATATCATCCAGCCAACGCACCGTCGCTGTGCCCCACCGTACAGGCGCTTCGTGCAGCAATGCAGCACTCAAGGCCTTTCCTAGCGTCAGCATAGGCCAACGGTGCGTAGCCGCCAAGCTTTCGACCGCCATCTCAAGGCACACCACGTCAGGGGAAACCAGCAATAAACACGGCTGGGTAGGATACGCCAGAAAGGTGGCAATAGGCGCCTCGAGGTCTTGTGTTTGCATGATGTGCTATCTCCAAAATACACAAGCCAGTATAGCACGGAATCAGATTCCGCGCCACAAAAATGAACCGGAGGAAACATCCTCCGGCTCTTTCTTGCATCTTCTTGGGGGAGCGAAATCCTTACACCCCTGACCACTGATCGTACTTCACCAAAACGTCCAAATCGGGCTTGTACGCCCGCACACTGTACCGTCGTTCGACCAAGTCCAAAAAACGCATCGTGCACCTCCTTAAAATCAAACGAAGTTACCAACAGATTTCCCATTTGACAGTCTGCCAGCAAAAAGTACACTCTGAAACATCATATTTTTATGATTTCCTGATGTGCGATTTTCAAAGGAATCACCATAAGCAGTACTTGTTCACCGTAAAGAATGGAAGTCTGTCAACGGATTACAACGGATTTTTGATTTGCTGATTTGCAGATTTTTCGAAGGAGGCGTCCAATGAGGAGCAAACGTTTCATTCACACCCTCGTCTTCAGCACAGCAACACTGTTAGCAGCACTCTTTGCTTTGGTTATCTGGTCGAGTTCAACGCAGGCCGGACCGGGGCCCTTGTCCAGTTCAGTATCTTCTCTCACCAACCCCCTCGATCTGGGAGAGGTAGGCCACATCGGTGGGCAGAACTGTGGCATCTTCGTACAGGGTGACTATGCCTACACCACATTCGGCTGGGAGTTCGCCATTCTTGACATCTCCGATCCTGTTCACCCAACACGTGTCGGCTACACATTGATCGGAGGGTTTGCCTGGGACGTCGCCGTGTCCGGAGATTACGCCTACGTACCCAACTACTTCGGCCTATACGACTTCCAGGTCATCGATATCTCCGATCCCACCGCACCTATCGTGGTAGGATCGGTCGATACACCTGCCAGTTCTGCCCGCGCAGTGGACGTCGCAGGCAACTATGCCTACACCGCTGCCGAGGGTGGCGGTATGCGGGTGATCGATATCTCCGATCCGGCCCACCCGGTCGAGGTCAGCTTCTATGACGAGACCGATTTCACACGGGACGTGCGCGTCGCCGGTAACTACGCCTACCTCGCTGGCGACGAAGACGGGCTTAAGGTACTCGATATCTCCAATCCCCTTAGCCCAACCCTGGAAGGCACCTGCACCTTCATATATGAGACACCCGGCGATTACGCCTCGGCTGTGGGCGTCGCCGTCGCCGGCAACTACGCCTATGTGACCACCTACTACCCCGACTTCGACGCGCCCAACTTCCGCGTGGTCGATAACTCCGACCCGGCCCACCCAACCGAGGTGGGGAGCGTGAAGGTATTCGGCGGCTACCCAGGCAATGCAGAGGACATCTTCGTCAGTGCAGGGTATGCCTACATCGCCGGGGATGCCTACGTCGGTAGCGCCAATTGGTATGGCGGTGTGGCGGTCGTTGACGTTTCAAATCCAGCAGATCCCACTGTCAAGGCCAACTACGTCACTCCCGATGTATCTGATACCAAGCAGGTCTATCTCTCCAACACCCAGGCTTATCTGACCGGATACGAAGATGGCCTGCTGGTGGTTGACGTCTCCGATCCCCATAACCCAGACACAACGACGCTTTTCAGCGTGCCAACCGAGCCGTCGGCGCTCGCTCATGCTGGCGATTACCTTTACGTCGGCGACAGCACTAACTTTTTAGTGCTTGATGTCTCAGATCCAAGAGATCCAACCATCGCGGGGGCGCTGGCGATAGACTGGTGGTTCAAGGAGATTGAGGTAGCGGGCACTTATGCCTACGCCGCCGCATACGATCGCGGCTTGCGCGTGTTCAACGTAGCGAATCCAGCCAATCCTACCCCAGTGGGATTCTACCAGACGCCGGAGGACGACTGGCTAACGCACGTTCACCTTTCCGGCGACTACGCCTATGCGACCGACTATTACGGATACCTTCTTTGGGTCTTCGACGTCTCCAACCCCGCCGATCCGGCTCTGGAGGCCACCTATGGCGATCACAGCACACCGTGGACGATACTGGACGTCTATGTCGTTGGCGACACAGCCTACCTGGCGGGTGATGGGCTGCGGGTGCTTGACGTATCCGACCCCACACATCCCGCAGAAGCGGGCTTCTGCGCCCCCGTCTCCACCGCAAAGAACATTGATGTGCGCGGGGATTACGCCTACGCGGTCAGCGATAGCAACCTCTTCTGGGTCATCGACGTATCGAACCCACTTACACCGACGGCGGTGAGCACGACCACGCTATCGACGGGCCATTTCTACTACGGGGGGCTAACTATTGAAGGTGACTACGCCTACATCGCCGATATGTACTGGGGTATGGTCGTCGTGAACATCTCCGACCCTTTCCATCCCAGTGTCGTGAGAGAGGTCACACTGCCGGGCTACACCTATACTGTGCGTACCGACGGCGATCTGCTTTATCTCCCTAGCGCCGACGGTGGCGTGCACATTCTAGGAGAGCCTGCGCTCCTGGGTTCCCCTGAGACATTGTTCTTTATGGCAGAAGCTGGCGGTCCAGACCCTACACCTTGGACCGTCGAAATCAAGAGTACAATCCGCTCGCTGACATGGACGGTGAGCCTAAGCCCCCCGGTGGGATGGCTGGATGCCACTCCCATCTCCGGCGTCACGCCGTCCAGCGTCGAGATTGCCCCCAACATCACCGGCCTAGCTGTGGACCGGTACACAACCACGCTGATCTTCCAACGTGAGGATGATACAAGCAAATCACTGCATATCCCGGTCACGTTGATTGTTGCGGATGAGGTAAACAAAATCTACCTGCCGCTTGTAATGCGTTAGGGCCTAACCACGCAAATTCTTGCCCAACGAGCAAGAAACGGGCGTCGAAAGTCCTTTTGGTTCCGGTTTATCCGGGTTAGGAAACTATTCAGCACCCGCCATATGCGGATTTGTTGGCGGACCCACTGGGCGAATGCAGCCCGATCCCCACACCTGCTCGCGGCCCCGGGGAGTGGGCCGCGCTATGTGCAGCCCGTCCCCGTGACGGGGACGGGAGCACGCAAGTATGGCGGGGATGGGAGCAAGCCCCGGTTACGACTTTAATGGTTACGCAGCACCAGTGGCAAGTAAATCTGATAAGGCCGCGAAGCTTGATTGGTGACCGCATCCGACCACACACAATCATCGAGCGTCCCGTCCACTGGATAGACACAGGCGCGGTTAGTGACATCCACAACCCACCCCACCGTACTCGGCACGCCGACTCGCACGACAAAAGAAATTGTCGCGGGGATGCTAACTGTGCCGGTGATGGCATGATCGGCGTATTCGATTCCAGTTGGCTGTTCAGCAAAGCGCAGGAACGTCGTGTCCGTCATGGGGTCATAGACGCTCGTTTCTGTGCCTGAAGCTCCGGAGATCACCAACGTGTACGTGAGTTCGTCGCCATAGTGGATTTGTCCCTCCGGCGACACACGCTTGGTTATCGTAGCTGGGGGCAATGTCCCAAACAACGCAAACCGGCTCAGATGACAAATCGGCACTGCGAGCCAATTCTCGGCAGGATGACGGTCATAGGCCCCACAAGCAGCGTCCACCCACGCGCTCGCTTGTTCGTCCCAGGTTTGCAGTTGCAATTGTGCCTCATCCAGTCCCGTCACGTCAGTATCGGTATAGTGCAAAGTCACGGTGATCGGAACATTGAATGTCAACGTCGGGACAGAGGTATCATTCTGGTACGCGCTTATATCAAAAGCGCGACCGGCAAAAATGAACCCCGCCGGCGCGGTTATGTCGGTCGCCGGTACATAGACCAACGTTGTCGGTTCATCCACTGCACCCGCAGGCACTTGAATGTCAGTGGGGATGCCTTGTGTGTCTGTGTAGACCAGCGTTGCACCGGTTGTGGCATCGACCGTCACCTGGCTTCCCTGCCGGCGACTGATGAAGCCTATGGCGGCAACCGGCTGCGTTGACGTCACAATAGCCGAGCCGCTAAACGTGGCAGACAAATCGGCGTTGGCGGCCTGGTCAAAGCAGCGTGTCGCGGCAGGCGGCACAAACGCGGCAACCTCTGTGTCCACCACTGTCCCTTGCGCATCATAATACGTGACATAGACTGGCGCAGGCTCAGAACCAACATTCTGCACATTGATCTGCGTGATAACCTCATCTGTCACTTTGCGCACATAGGGCACATATGCCGTTGTTTCCCCATTCGGGACGCCACTATAACTTGTAAAAGTAGGCAAGGGAATGCCCCAGTTCGTCTG